>NZ_JBHYGF010000031.1:4359-14211 GCF_051859145.1 Dyadobacter sp. | reverse complement strand
TATTGCTGTATCTCAGTTGTCTTTCAAACCTGATGAAGGAATTGCATCTGAGGAAATTGAATCTGGTGCAAGGGTCGCAGCAACTGCGGCTGTTAACTATATACCCTATCTTACAATTGCCCAGTTGAGGGCTGGTGTAGCCGATACTGCTTCGACGGTGTTTATCACTGATGAAGGCAGGTCGGGCTTGTTCAAGTATAACCGCACTTCTACCGCAGTTGATGATGGCGCAATGACCATCGTAGCAGCAACAAGGCGGTACGAGCGCGTATATGAAGGCGCGGTAAATGTTAGATGGTTTGGTGTTGTTGCTGACGGGACCAATGATCAGTCCGCCGCGATTCAGAAGATGCTGGACAATGCCAAATACCGGAACGTTTTTTTCCCAAAAGGAGCTCAGCCCTATAAGATCAAAAGCATACGTATCTGGAGTAATTCCACCCTCACGTTCGAGGAAGGTACAATTGTAGAAGGTACGGGAACATTAGGAACATCCCAGAAAATGATGTACATGTATGATGTATCCAATATTACGATCAAGGCGCCAGGGGTAATTTTCAGGGACCTGAAATCGCAATACACATCAGGACAACACAGACACATCTTTTCTATGGAAGGCGTAGCCAATGTGTCCCTGGAAGGTATGGCAGCAAACGATAGCGGTGGTGATGGATTTTATATTGGTTCGGCCAGTGTCAGAAAAATCAGTGAGAATGTAAAACTCACCAATGTCTCGGCAAACAATAACAGAAGACAGGGACTTTCAATTGTCTCTATCAGGAGCCTTGATGTGATCAATTCATCTTTCAGCAACACGATCGGAGAAGGCCCGCAAGCCGGGATTGATATTGAACCAAGCAACTCCGGACAAAGCCTGGAAGGAATAAGAATCATGAATACTGTAACTGCCGGCAATAAAGGTCCGGGAATTGTGATTAGTCCGGGCGTCTTGTCCGGCACCGGCAAAGTTGTTGAAGTCACGATCACCAATCATATTGATGACGGAAGTCAGTATGGAATGCTGGCAATAGGCGTAAAAAGTACACTCGGCGGATTTGTTACAATCCAGAGCCCTATTTGGAAAAATGCTAAGTTGAATGGGTTTGTAGCAAGAAACTGGGGCTATCGTGCATGCGATGTGGTGATACAAAAACCAAGTGTTATAAACTGTAACTCCAATGCCAGTACATCACCAACTGCCAGTGCCGCATTTTATGTACACCGGGAAACAAATGATGCCGGCGATACACATATAGGAAATATTAAGATTATCAATCCTACCATAACAGACCTTCGCGCAACCAAGCTGAGTACCCGCGCATTCAGTTTCAAAGATTGGAATAGTCCCAACAAGATTTTAAACTGTAGTATTGTGGATCCGGTTAAATCAGATGAGTATTTCCCAACCAACAATATGATTGTAAATGCCGAGCTGGCACTTTCCGACGCAAACAGGATTTTCGTTCATGAACTCGGAGCAGGCAATAGTATCGCTGATTACACTTACTATAAACAATATTATACGAATGAAAAATCGACCAATACACGTAATGTTACCTTGGGTAAGGTAAATGCAGGCTGGCCTGACGTTGTTGTAGAGGTTAAAGCGGCGAAGAATATTACGATTATACCAAATGCAACAGACAACATTCTGCCTCTCGCTTCGGGCAATGGAAAATGGATTACCAGTAATGTAGTAGGTAGTCGCATTCGTCTGAGAAAAACAGGTGACAATACCTGGACAGTGGTTGAAAAGACAGGCACCTGGACAGCCCAGCCTTAACACGTTTAAAAACAGAATCAGCCGGTAAATCATATATTTACCGGCTGATTCTGTTTTATAGCCGTATAGAAATTGCTGCACTTACTTTTTCGGTAATGAAAGTGGTAAATTTTAACATTTACGGTATTTTTGAAAATTGTTAAGTAACACACTAGCAGCTTTATGTTTTCACAAGCCTCTCTGAGCCGATCTTGCTTCATTACAAATAATCTGGAGTTGCATCAATCGGTCTTCGTTCTCCCCTCTGGTCAGGTTTTTTCCGTTAACTTGATTTTCAAGAATGACCAATAAAAACGTTCTTCTCCTGGCACACGACGGGGAAGATTTCTATAAGGCTCGAATTCCTTTCGCCAAATTTTTGAAGGAAAGAGGATATCACGTTTCTGTAATGGTACCTCACGACGAGTACACTGCGCGCATTCAGCAAGAGGGATTTTATGTGCAGAACTCAAGTCTGCAGCGGGACAATACCAATCCTTTGGCTCTGATCAAGACGATCTTCGAAGTTCGCCGGTTTGCCAGATCAAATCAGATTGGACTTGTGCATTCTTTTAAGTTTGTCCCGAACCTGATCAATTCATTCTCAGGTATTTTAAGCCACCAGAAAGTCGTTTTGCACATTGCAGGCCTTGGGATTGCGTTTGCCAATACAGGGCCGAAGTACAAATTCCTTAAACTTGTCCAGCAAATCCTTTTTCTTATTCAGTTCCTGAGAGCCAATCTCGTGATTATCCAGAACCCGGATGATTACAATGACTTTCTCTTCAAAGAGTCTTTCCGGGACAAGATCAAAGTTGTCAAAGGAAGCGGCGTTGATATAACGAAGTTTTCACCGGTCCCCAGAATGCACGACACTTCCCGGATCACATTTCTGTGTACTACAAGATTGATCTGGGAAAAAGGGATAAAGGAGCTTACGGAGGCTTTCGAGACTTTGCCGGAACATTTAAAGGCCAACTTGCAATTGCTGATTATCGGCGAGCCGGACAACAAAAATCCAAGAACAGTTACGCCAGAATTTATTCAGCGCTTTCAAAACAATACATTCATACGCTTTCTTGGCAAACAAAGCAACATTGCCGAAATGCTGAACAGCTCGGATGTATTTATCTTGCCCAGCTACTATCGTGAGGGTATCCCGCGAAGCATTTTGGAAGCATTATCCTCAGGGCTACCCATTATTACTACCAAAGTTCCGGGCTGCAACCTCACAGTCATTCAGGGTGAAAATGGCTATTTGATAGAACCACGATCCGTGACGGCTATCAGGAATGCAGTTGAACAAATGCTCTCACGCCAATCCGAATGGAAAAGCATGGGAGCATCCAGCCGCAATTTGGCAGTCACCGAATTTTCAGAAGAAACTGTATTTAGTCAAATTGTTAAGCTATACAACTCATGAGCGTTTTAGTAACCGGAGCCGCAGGCTTTATAGGTTTTCACCTGGTAAAAAAGTTGATCGAAAAAGGTCATGATGTGGTTGGCATCGACAATATAAATGATTATTACTCAATCACATTAAAGCACGACCGACTAAGAGAATGTGGCATTGACATTGAAAATCCTGTTTCAGACAATTACTATAATAGCGATAGTGCCAATTATGAGTTCTTCAAAATGGACCTCACGGAAATGGACAAGCTGTCGGAGCTGTTCGAAGCGCGGAGGTTCCGTTACGTGATCAATCTTGCGGCACAGGCTGGTATCAGGTATAGCCTGGAAAATCCCCGCAGCTATCTTTCCTCGAATGTTGAAGGTTTTTTTAACATTCTTGAGTGCTGCCGGCTTATCAAACCAGAGAAGCTGATATATGCAAGTAGTTCGAGCGTATACGGACTGAATACCGAGCAACCATTTGCAATAAGCCAAAAATCCGAAACGCCGATCAACATTTATGCTGCGTCCAAAAAGGCCAACGAATTAATGGCACATGCATACAGTCATTTGTACAATATCCAGACTGTTGGTCTAAGATTTTTCACCGTTTACGGTCCGTGGGGAAGGCCGGATATGGCGCCCTACCTTTTTGCAAATGCAATCGAGAAGGGTGAGGCAATCAACGTATATAATCATGGTAACATGAAGCGCGACTTCACATACATTGATGATATCGTAAGCGGGATTTATGCTGTCCTGGATGCAAAGTTGCCGGATCAATACCAGGTTTTTAATATTGGAAACGGGCAGCCAGTTGATTTGATGGACTTTATTAAGTGCCTTGAATCGTCATTTGGTAAACCCGCCGAAATCAACCTGAAAGAGATGATCCCAGGCGATATTGTTTCTACCTGGGCCGACACGGCGGAGCTTGAGAGAGTAACAGGATACCGGGCTTCGACGGACATCAGTACGGGTGTGGAACACTTCGCAAAATGGCACAGAACCTATCATTCGAAGCTGCTGAAAGCCGGCGGGTAATATGAAATTATCATTATTAAAGGATGTCAGCTACCAATTATACGCTGATCGCAAAATGGCGGACCGGAAGATTGTTTTGCACGTTGGTTCAAATTAATTAATGAAATACATCAAAATTAGTTTCTCGCCGAACGGTTTGTAACCCATACTAAACAATTGAACAACAGAGCAGAATATAATAAAAACAACAAGGGCATTTCTGTTTTTTGATTTTTATAGCTAAACTTGTACCTCTAACACATCTTGTTGAAGAACACGACACTATCACATAAATTAAGTACACACATATGAATAACACTTACATAGCAGAAAAACGGTATATTCATCGCTTGCTGAGTAAGACCGCTGTTTCAGAAGAAGTTCTAATAGTGACCAGCTATGATTACTTTCTCCAAAAACATGATTTAGCCCTCCTATTAAAGAAATACAGGGAAATCATTCTGATACCACACAGCTCTGACGACGATTATCTGCTCAATCATACGGTCAGGCCGCTTCTCGACAAGTTTGAAAAAATACACCTTGTCACAAATCCCCAATACGACAAACGAAACAGGGTCATTTACGAGCTGGTCGTAAGAAAAAACAAATCCATCCGAATCAATACAGTTTACGATTTTTGTGAACGTACTCTCAAAAAGGTCTACATTCCGGATGACGTCTCAGAAATCAATCCTAATCTTCTTACACTGCCCACCTTCGGAAAACGCGTAAGGTATCCTAAAAAGATCATTGACGTTTCCATCTCGATCATCTTGTTTCTCCTGACATTCCCACTCTGGATACTAAGTTATTTCCGCATTAAAATACAGTCGCCAGGCCCTATCTTCTATCGTCAGGAACGGGTTGGAATGAATAATCAGTCTTTTTTCTGTATCAAGTTCAGATCAATGGGGCTCGATGCCGAGCAGAATGGCGCATCTTTTTCTAAGAAAAATGATTCACGTACTTTCTCTTACGGCTCGTTTATGCGACAAACGCGCATCGATGAGCTTCCCCAAATTATCAATATTTTCAGAAGGGACCTTTCATTAATCGGCCCCCGGCCTGAGCGTCAGGTTTTTACTGAAACATTTGACGAGACAATTCCCTATTACAATATGAGGCATAACATCAAACCAGGTATTACCGGGTATGCACAGGTTATGTACTCTTATGGAGCCGGCGTTTTCGATGCGCGTCATAAGTTGATGTACGATCTTTACTACATTAAGAACTGGACGTTGCTCCTTGAATTAAGAATTATCCTGCTTACCGCAGTTGTAATTTTTGGGAAAAAGGGCAGGTAGTTATCGCCTGTCACTTTGTTCCATCTTCTGACACCAACGCTGATGAGGAACTTACTGCCAGGATTGCTTCTATTTGCGGCCTGCTCCTCTAACCTATATTCCCAGGATTCTACATTCTATTATTCCCTGGGAATATCAGGCGCTGCATCTACATCCAAAACACCATTTTGGATGCATGCAAACCAATTCGGCACCGTAACTCAGAACGGTTCTTTTGGCTTGGCCAATGCAGGCTTTTACAGGGTCTACAATCCCAGCAATCCGCGACTTTTGCAATGGAGTGCCGGCGCAGAACTGATCGCAGTTGCGGGAAAGAAGCCGGACCTGTTCTTTTCAGATCTATTTTTGGGTGGAAGCGCGGGTCCATTTGAACTAAGCATTGGACAGCGTAAAGAATATATGGGGTTATCTGACAGCCTGCTTACGATGGGGGGAATAGCAATGTCACCGAATTTTCGTCCCTACCCGAAAATTGAGCTCCGCACGCGCCGATTTGTGAGTATTCTTCCATTCAATGATATTCTCTCATTCCGGTTTTCTTATTCCGATGGCATTTTTGGTCCCGCTGATGTTCATTTCGGAAACGTCAGGCGTATTGAAGAGAGTTACCTTCACCAAAAGTCTTTCTATATCAAGCTAGGCGGAAAGCGGCATTGGCTTAATCTTCTCGCAGGATTCAATCACCAGGCAATGTGGGGCGGTGAAGACAAGATTTTTACCGGCGGCCTCAAATCCGGGGAAGCTTACAGCTATGTTGTGTTTGGTAAACCCTGGGCCGACAGCCGCGTAGGTAATCACTTCGGCACCATTGACGTGGCCGCAGGCTGGAAAGGTAATAAATGGAACCTCTTTCTTTACCGTCAAAGCATTTACGAAGATGGGTCTCTGAGGAACCTGTCGAACCTGGCAGACGGTCTGAATGGACTCAGGTTCAAACGAAACCCTTCCGAAATTGCTGAAAGCGGCTTTCACATCAACACGATACTTCTTGAATTTCTTTACACAAAAAATCAGGGCGGCGAAGTTTTCGATTTCACTACCGGTACTTTCGGCCGCGACAATTATTTCAACCATTATGTTTACAGTCAGGGCTGGTCTTACGAAGGCCGGAGCCTGGGATCACCCTTTATTCCGTCACAATCAATGGTGCGAAACGAATTGAGGAACAATGCGGCTTCATTCACTCCGGATAACCGCATAATGGCGTATCACGCAGGCATTTCGGCTTCTATCAACAAGGTCACCTTCAACTTCAAAGGAAGTCACTCGCTGAATTACGGTACGTACATAACTCCATTTTCAAAAACAATCCAGCAAACTCCCCTGCTCCTCGACATTTCAAGCCCGATTTTTGGCAGCAACAACAACCGCCTGTCGATCATGCTCGCTGCTGATTTTGGAGCGTTATTTCCGAATAGTGCGGCTGTTTTGCTCGGATGGAGAAAATCCGGTTTTATCCGATAACTTTGATGAAATATCAATTGATCAACGGAGGAAAACTTCTATATACTTAAATGCCCGTTCCAGTTTGCCAGCGCCGAATTTGCTTAATTCTTTGTATTCTTTGCTTCGCTTTAAGCACCTATTCTCAGGACTCCACACTTTACTATAAAGGCACCCTTTCGGCAGCCGGCGCTACTGCTCAAACTCCATTCTGGCAATTTGCCAATCAGCATGGAAGTGTTCCGCTGAACGGAAACTTCGGTTTAGCGGATGTTGGTATTTACAAAATTTACAATCCGAACAATCCACGTAATTTCCAATGGAGTGGCGGCATTCAAGCGATCGCGAGCTATGGCAGAGCCGAGAACGTGTTCCTCTCGGACGCTTATCTCACTGCTAAATTCAATATTGTAGAAATACTCGCCGGTCAACAAAGAATGGTGTCCGGTTTGATGGACACTACAATGAGTTCCGGCTCACTGGCCATGGCGGGCAATGCACGCCCGATGCCGCGCATACAGGTTTCCATTCCGAAATATTTGCCGCTGTTCTTCACGGACAATTTTGTCGCATTCAAATTCGCTTACTCCGACGGTTACCTGGGACCAAGCAGGATCAATTATGGTAGCGTCAATCGCGTTCCGAGATCTTATTTTCACCAGAAAAGCCTCTATTTCAGATTCGGTAAGCCGCAGGACAAGTACAAAGTATATCTCGGCATGAACCACCAGGCAATGTGGGGCGGAGAGGCGGAGACAATGCCGCTACGGGAGCTTAGTCCACCCAAGGCATACCTTTACACCATCATCGGAAAAACTCTTGACTACCGAAAAATCGGAAATCACTTTGGTACCGTAGATATAGGAGGTGAATGGAGGGGAAAAGACTGGTCTTATTTTTTATACAGACAAAATATCTACGAGACCGGCTCGCTTTTCAAAGTCAATAACCTTGTGGACGGACTGAACGGGATTAGTTTGAAACGACTCAAACCTTTACCAAAAGGGGCTAAATATTTCGCATTCCGGTCTTTTCTGTTTGAAGTGTTAGGTACTAAAAATCAGACGAATAATAACCCGCTGTCCGGGCTGGTAATTTTTGAAAAGGGCAACTACTATAACAGCTATTTGTTCAACAGGGGCTGGTCGTATTATAGTAGCGGAATAGGTACTCCATTGATACCTGCCGCCACCCAAACGAGGTCTGATCTGCCGAGAAGCCGGTCGGAATTTACCAATAATAATCGCGTATGGGCGTTCCATACAGGAGTGACTGCGAGCTGGCTTGCATTGGAATGGACGTTTAAAGGAACATATTCACGGAATTCCGGCACTTTTATCAGCGCATTTGAATCCGTCAAGCAGCAGGGATCGGTCATGTTAAGTGTTGAAAAAAGACTCAAAATATTAAACGGTAGCAGCGTGTTCACAAGTATCGCCTCTGATTACGGCGACTTATATGCGCATACGACCGGGTTGATGATTGGCTTTCGCAAAAGCGGATTTTTGGACTAGTATACACCATCCTGCGGAAGTGCAATATGAAAACCTGAAAGTTATACTTATTTTTATGACCAAGGAAGCATTATACACATCTCCGGAGCGCGTGAGGGTATACATATGAAATACTACTATTTTCTTTTGCTGCTTATACCTTCAATCGGATTTTCGCAGTACGACAAACAACCTGAAATATATACAGACTCGACAATCAACTACATAGAAGTGTCGGGAATGGGAAGTAACAACGGACATACTCCTTTCTGGATGCATGCAAACCAGTTTGGAACTGTCCCCATAACCGGCCCGGCAGGTACCGTGAGAGCAGGAATCGAAGCATATTGGCCGCTTTCCGAGAACACCGGCAGGAATGTCTGGCGCGTGGGCGGCGGAATTGAAGGAGTAGCCAACCTGGGCGAAACTTCGAAAGTACTTCTTCCGCAACTTCATGCTACACTGAAATTCAAGAACTGGGAATTATCTGTCGGTCGGAAAAAGCAGTGGGTTGGCCTCGCTGATTCTACAATTGGCTCCGGATCCTACTCCTGGTCGGGCAATGCATTGCCGATCCCGAAAATCATCCTGGGTACCTCACGCTTTGTGCCTGTTCCTTTTACAAAAAAATGGATCTCTTTCCAGGCATTCTATGCAGACGGTTTGTTTGAAAAAGGCCGACCGGTTACCAGCGGCTTGAAGCTGCATCAAAAATCGCTATACCTCCGCATCGGAAAACCGCATTCAACTTTAAAGCTGTACGGAGGTTTTAATCACCAGGTACAATGGGGCGGCAGTTCAAAACACCTAACAGGTGAAAACGGCAAGCTTCCCGATGGATTTGCCAATTACATCCGCGCAGTAACAGGCTCAATCGGCGGCTCAGGCGATGACGTAACGCATTTTGACAGTACCAACCGCGTTGGTAACCACCTTGGATCCATTGATGCTGCAATGGAGATTGAGACTTACGGGATGAGCATATTTTTATACCGGCAATTTGTATTTGAAGATGGTTCCCTATTCTACCTAACCACGCTGAATGACGGTTTGTATGGAATCAGGTTACGTAAGAAAAATTCTTATGGAGCCAATTTTGAAATTATCGAGGGAGTGTTGGAAATGCTCTATACCAAAAGCCAGGGTGGCGATGTATTTGTCCTGGGCAACGGAAAGCAGCGGGGGCATGACGATTATTTCAATAACCAGCAAGTGCGCGACGGCTGGTCCTACTATGACAGAACAATCGGGACTCCCTTCATTCCTCCTACCTCCCAGACGATCTGGAAGTATCCGCAGTATGCAGATAATTTCACAAGCAATAACAGGGTTTTACTCTATCATCTTGGTCTGCGCGGGACATTGTTCCGTAAAGTAGAGTGGCAAACCAAGTTCTCCTACTCGCACAATTACGGCACATACGGTT
>NZ_JBHYGF010000031.1:0-4349 GCF_051859145.1 Dyadobacter sp. | reverse complement strand
GGAGGTTCCTGGATATCCCCAAGCAATTCTCCGGCTATATCGCGATGCAAACAAAACTTGATGTGCTTGGCGGACTAACTGTCAAAGGGGCTTACGCAGCGGACATAGGAGATTTGTACCGCAGAACACACGGATTTACCCTGGGTTTACGGAAAGACTTCTCCTTTTACTGATCAATTAAAGGTTTTCGCGTATTTGCGCTGCCAGGCTCGCCAGCTCCTCTTGCGAAATGCTGATTTTCTTTGAGAAATCGGCATCTGACATACTATTCAATGGAATTAAATGGATGTGAACGTGCGGGACTTCCAGACCAATTACGCTGACACCAATGCGCAGACAAGGCACGGTTTTCTCCAATGCAGGTGCGATGTTCTTCGCAAACAACAGCAAACCCGTGTACGTCGCATCATCCAGATCAAACAGATAATCGACTTCTTTTTTAGGTATTACCAAAGTGTGCCCCTTCGCAATCGGGAATGCATCAAGGAAGGCCAGAAAATCATCGTTTTCCGTAATCTTGTGAGCCGGGATTTCTCCGTTAACTATTTTTGAGAATATAGAAGCCATTGTTGTCAGTTAAAAAAAGTCAGCTCAGGATACCTACTTTGGCAGCCGAACTTTCGTTTGAAATAAGTATTTAAAAACCGAAAAGTACTTAATATTGCGATCTAAATTTTAACAGAGAAAACATGACAAGCAAGAATTGGAAAGCTTTCAGCAGAGCATCCCTGATCGCATTGATCGCTTTCGCTTCTACAACTAACTATGCAGAAGCGCAAAATAAAGGCAAATGGGAAACCCTGTTTGACGGTAAATCATTGAAAGGCTGGCATAGCTGGCAGTCAGATGAAGTACTGCCGCAATGGAAAATACAAGACAATGCAATCGTACTGACTGAAAAAGGCGGAAAAGACCTTGTTACCGACAAGGAATACGGCGATTTTGAACTCGAACTGGAATGGAAAATTGCAGAAGGCGGTAACAGCGGTATTATTTACCACGTAATCGAAGATAAGAAATACTGCTGCCCATATTCAACCGGTCCTGAAATCCAGGTTTTGGATGATGTAAAACACCCTGACGCAAAAGCGGGCAAAGAAGGCAACCACAAATCCGGTTCGCTTTATGATATGCTTCCTCCAAACGACTTCAAAGCTGTGAAGCCTGCCGGACAATGGAACAAGGCGAAAATCGTGATCAAAGGTGGTCGCGGAGAAAGCTGGTTAAATGGCAAGAAAGTAGTTGACTTCCCGACACAGGGTGCTGAATGGGAAAAGCTGGTTGCAAACAGCAAATTCAAAACCTGGGAAGGATTTGGTGCTGCTTCAAAAGGGAAAATCGCTTTGCAGGATCACGGAGATCAGGTTTCTTACAGAAATATCCGCATCAGAGAACTATAATAGGTCTGCCGGCAAATTGCCGGTCCAATACTCGCGGCTGTAAATGCGCCTGAATGGCCAGTTTTTCTGCCGCAAAAGAAGGGGTAAGTAAGCGTGCGGTTCCTTTGACGATTTGCTCTCATGATAGAGATCGTCGTCAGTCAGGACCAAGCCCTTATAAACCCCTTCTTCTTTTATAGTCACATCCCCGAATGGAAGTTCTTTTCTATACTCCGGCCGCAATTTTGTCAAACGTTCTTTCAGAAGCCAGTCTGTCCTGAATTGCTTTGCACCAGCGGGAACCGGCTGGAATTTACCCTGCGAAACTTCCAATGCATATTCCAGGTAAGCTTTTAACATTTTCGGACCTGCATTGGCTGTATGGTCTGTCTGCATTTGGGCCGGCCACAAACTTGTCACAAAGTAAATTCGCTCCCTCGCCCTGGTCACAGCCACATTCAACCTGTTTTCGCCTCCCTGCATGTTCAGACTCCCGAACTGCATAGAAAGTTTGCCTTTTTCATCAGGCGCATAACCCATTGAGAAAATGATAATATCCCGCTCGTCTCCCTGTACGTTTTCTATATTCTTTACAAAAAGATTCGGCGGCAGCATGCTTTCCCTTTCCAGACTATCCTGGATCGCAGCTTGCTGGTAGAAATTGAATGTAACAATCCCGATGCTTTTGCCTTCCGGAATCAGCTCTTTGACCAACTCCACCACTCTTTCTACCTCAACTGCATTGGTATTCTGTTTCCAGATACCTTCGGTTTTAATGTACCGGATTCCAGCCCTGCCTGCATTGATGTGGCTGAAATCTGGCAGTAAGCGAAGACTGTTTTTGTAAAAATGGCGGTTAGAGAAATCAATCAGATCAAGTGACTGGCTGCGGTAATGTCCGGTAAGCTGGTATTGTTCCAGGGACTGTGCCGCCAGGTCGAGCAAAGATTCTATCTCTTTGGCCGCCACATATTCATCGTCTTCCTCTCCCCTGTCTTCGTACCTGACCTTATATAAGTCGCTTGGCGATAGCTGCTTATCATCTCCCGTTACAACCAATTGCTTTCCTCTGAATGCAGCAGGAAGGCCATATTCGGCGTAACATTGCGAAGCTTCATCAAAAATGACGAGGTCAAAAAGTGCCTGCTNCATCGGAAAAATGGCAGATACCGACTCCGGTGAAGCCAGCCAGCAAGGTACCAGCGAGAAAACTTCGTCAGAATAATTTTCCAATACCTTCCTGATCGGCCATATCTTACGTTTTTTGGTTACCTGATGCGCCAGTTCGCGATAAGTGACTGTATTTCCAAGCCGGTTTTTCGAAATATCTTCGTAAGTACCTTCACGTAGCTTGATACTACTGATTGATACGCTCAGCTTTTGCTTCAACTGGATACCGGCTTGAAGCTGATCTTCCCATTGCGCCATTTTCAGCGAAGTAACAGCTCTTAGCTCCGGGTATTTTGATTCTATATGTTCAATCCAGGCCAGTTTGATGCTATTTTCAAACAGTCCCATCATAGCTTCCGTATCTGCTAATCCCGGTTTGCTGCTTTCCACACGCACGATTTTGGCTACCGACTGCTCGGCACCTGTCATTTCCTTAAAAAGCCGGTCCATATCTACCAGCGAGTCAAAGTCTCTGGTCAGAGAAGCGCGTAAGCGGTCGGCATACTCTGGCTCACTGATCAATTTGCTAATTTGAGAGGTCAGTAAAAAAGGCAGCATTTCACGCTCCAATTTATCCCAGGTTTCGAGCCACAGGATCAATCCTTTTAGAATGGTATCGAACTCAGTTTTGTCAGACGCATTTTTAGTAACTGAATGTAAAACCGGCTGCCAGGGTTGAAATGAGCAACGTACAACAGCATCAGCTGCTGCTTCCGCATTCCTGAAAAACTGGGTTAATGCGATATCCGGCTGCATTCGGGCGTCAGAGCTTTCTTTATAGTGCAAGCTTGCCTGCGACAACCAACCCTCAATCTCCTGTCTGTTCCTGACGCGCACTTGCAACTTTCTCAGATCGGCAAGCTCAAGTGAAAGTCCATTGGCAGTGGCTACCCTGTCGATTTCCTTTTTTTCTTTACTAAAAATCCCCCAGAAAAAGCTGGTCAATGCCGACTCCTTTGAGTCCATTGCCTTGTTCAAAGACTGGTAAAAAGGTACAAGCCCGGTTTTACTCAGTGAAAATTCAATGCCTTCTTCCTGCAAAAATCCGTCAAGTGCATCGGCAGTCTGCCTCACGAAAGCGAGCCGCTCGTGTGCATTGTGTGGTGAAAAACGGTACTGCTTAAATAAAGACCAGCTTTCATTATTGTGTATCAACGCAGCAATATTCCGCAGCCTGCTGAGCGCCTCAGCGCGGTTTCGAACAAAATCAATGGAAAAATGGGTATTGGTAAGCTGCTGAAATTTATCTTTTTGCCGCAAAAAAACAGCCGGGATTTCGTCGAGCATTTGCTCCATTCTCCTTAACTCGCCCAGCCCGAATACGGAAAAATCCCTGCGTTCAGCCCAATCGTGGCTTGCACCAATATGAAGGGTATAGTCGAAATATGTCTTTAATCGCCTCCGAAAATCATCCCACTGGTCGATTCTGAAATGTTTGTAATGCGCAAGCAGGTCTATATGCGGTGCGCGCTGGTCGCTGGTCAAATACAGCTCCTTGATACTTACACCGCATTCAGTTTCATCAAACAAAGCTTCCCGGAAAGCATTCAGGTCAGCGACGGTCTTATCGATCGCCCGGCTCTCCTGGGTAAATTGTCTTTCAAGAAAAACTGCATCCAGACTGTAATTCTCCTTGCGGTATGCATCTACATCCTCAATCTGTGCGGCAATCTGACGGTACAATGCTGGTCTGTCATTTTTGAAATCATGGATCAATGCAACAAACCTGTACATCCCAATCGTTTTGAGCCGCTGATGCACGACGTCCAATGCAGCCCGTTTTTGACAAACTAGCAACAC
>NZ_JBHYGF010000030.1:0-14308 GCF_051859145.1 Dyadobacter sp. | reverse complement strand
TGGGGGCGAATGATAGCAGCAGACGAAGTGAGCGGCGCAGGTTATTCCTTCGATGATATTGAGCTATATGCAGTTTCGGACGATATTCAGGTTTTAGGACTTGTTAGTCCGGCGGCTGAAAGCTGCGGTTTGGGTGCGCAGGAATCTGTTACAATTAAAATCCGCAACAGCTCGGCCCAGGCACTGACGGATATACCTGTTTTTTATCAATTGAGTGACGGTACCATTGTTTCTGAGACTATTCCGTCCCTGGCGAAGCGAACGACGGTGGACTACACATTTCAGGCAAAAGCCAATTTGTCTGCACTTGGTTCACAAACCGTGAAGGTGTGGTCGGCGCTGGCGACTGACAGTTTCCGTGACAACGACACGCTGCTATTGACGCTCTTTAATGCACCGGTTATTACAGCATTTCCATACCTTGAAAACTTTGAAAACAACAGTGGATACTGGTTTGCAAAAGGCATAAAAAGCTCCTGGCAGCATGGTACACCCGCTTCGCCAGCAGTTCAGACCGCAGCAAGCGGCAGTAAGATCTGGAAAACCAATCTGGCTGGCTGGCACAATGACAAAGAGGAATCGTACCTCTATTCTCCCTGCTTTAAAGTAGATGGAATGGCGGCACCTACGTTGAGTTTCAGCGTAGCACTGGATCTTGAATACTGTGATCCTAATCCCTGCGACATTGTCTATCTCGAATATTCAGGAAACGGTGGTGCGTGGACGCGGCTGGGAGCTGCGGGGCAGGGTACCAACTGGTACGACCGGACGTATTCGGGAAAAGGAGCTTGGAGTAAAGAGAGTGACCTGCGGTGGCGCGTTGCCAGCATTGCATTGCCCACCGGCTTTACAGATCTGAAAATCCGTTTTGTAATGGTATCAGACGGATTTACAAGCCGGGAGGGAATTGCTTTGGATGATATCCACATTTATGATAAGCTAAATGCAATCTACGATGAAGGCACAATGGTCGCCGCCGCGGAACAGAATGTGGCAGGCGGCAATGTGTGGATTCATTTTACACAAAATGGCAAGCTGATAGCGTCGGTTTACCCGAACGGACAAAACCTCGGGAACACGCAGGTGCAAAGTTACCTGAGTTCCGGCGCAGTGCGAAGTGCCAATTTGAACTACTATCTCGACCGCAACCTGAGCATCAAACCAGCTAATGGAACGTTGCAGGATTCAGTTGGGGTAAGAATATATTTTTCTGATGATGAAGTCAAAACTTTAATTGCGGCGAGCGGATGTGAATCCTGCGACAAGCCCGAGCATGCCTATCAACTTGCGCTCTCGAAGTACAGGAATGCAGATACCTCCAAAGAAGATGGTACCCTGGCTAATAATTCCGATGGTGGCTGGTCGTTTCACGATGGAACAGAAGTCCGGATTGTGCCTTTTGACAAAGGTTATTATGCAGAGTTCAAGGTGAAAAATTTCTCTGAGTTCTGGCTGGCGAAGGGTTTTATCGGCAATTCATCTTCATTGCCTGTGGATCTGATCAGCTTCAATGCCAGGAAAAAGGGTGGGGTGGAGCGAAATAATGATGTGATAGTAGAATGGGAGACTGCTTCCGAAGAGGATTTTGACCGGTTTGAAATTGAAGTTGCTTCCGGCAATGAGGCTTACAGAAAAGGGATGTTTGCCAGGATTGGCCAAATTACCGGGCGTGGAAATGAGGCAGGCGGCAACAGGTACTCTTTCAATGATCAGACTAATGTAAAAACCGGAGTACGGTACTATCGTTTAAAGATGGTCGATACTGACAGTTCATTTAAATATTCCAGTGTGCGGCCGGTTGTATTTGACGAGAAAATAGAATGGGGTATTTACCCAAATCCTTCATCGGGGGTATTCCAGGTAATGTACCAGGCAGATCCCGGCAAGGCGGTTACATTCAATTTATATGATTTGACCGGGCGCTTGTTCAGAAAGGCGAGTACCGAGGCGAATGGTTTTCCGCAGAAGGAAATGATCGATTTGTCAGCAACGGCGTTCCCGCGGGGAATTTACCTGCTTGAAGTAGCCAATGGAAAAGACAAGCAGGTATTCAAGCTTTTGAAAGAGTGATTTTGGTCTGTTAACATTCAAAATTTATTTAACTGTCCGGCAAATGCAGCAAAGCTCCGGGATCAAACGAATATAGTTTTGGTGTTACAACTGAAAGTTATATTCCGAGTACTATGAACAAGTTTTTATCTGTTATCCTGTTTTTTCTCACATTATCCAATCTTGAAGCGCAGAACAGGGGGACGTCCGGCAGGGCTGTCATTCTGGATACCGACATTGGTCCGGACTACGACGACGTGGGTGCAATGGCGGTTTTCCATGCATTGGCGGACAAGGGTGAGATACGCCCGCTGGCTGTAATTGCCTCTAATAAAAATGAACTTGTAGTCCCGGTAATCGATATTTTAAATACCTACTTCGGTCGGCCGGAGTTAGCGTTGGGCGCGCCCAAAGGCAGGGGCATGAGCTTCGGGGCTTCTCAGAAATGGCCTGAAATGCTGGTCAGTAAATATCCTCCACGCATTGCCAAAACTTCTGATGCACCGGATGCAGTACAAACCTACCGCCAGGCCCTTGCCAAAGAGCCGGATGGAAGTGTAACGATCGTTACCATCGGTTTTTTAACCAATCTGGCCGATTTACTGAAATCACAGCCTGATAAAATTTCTCCATTGTCCGGTCCTGCATTGATCCGGAAGAAGGTCAGACAACTTGTATCCATGGCAGGTGCATTTCCTGAGGGCCGCGAGTATAATGTTTATGCAGATTCGGTTGCTTCCGCGGAGGTGTTTGCCGAATGGCCCACGGAGATATTGTTCAGCGGCTTCGAAATCGGGAGGGATATCAAAACTGGATTGAAACTGGTAGCTAACGAAGGATTAAAGAGCCCGGTCAAGGAAGTATTTGAAATGGCAATGCCGCTGAACAAGGAAGACGCAGGCGGCAGAATGAGCTGGGACCAGACTGCTGTGCTCGTTGCCGCGAGGGGCGTGCAGCCCTATTTTGGTTTAAAGCGCGGCAAGATCATAGTTGAAGGCGGCAGCAATAAATGGCGGGATGATCCGATGGGCCCGCATGCTTATTTAGTCCCTAACATGCCGGCAGAGCAACTGGTAGCAGTAATTGAAGGATTGATGATGTGGCAGGGTAAAAGGTAAACAATCTCCCATTTCAGATACAAACAAGCTGGTCATAAATTTTCATTCACGGGAAAGGTAAGCGGCGAAAGCCTGGAAGTTGTTCCCGTAGGTTTTTGCATTAATTCACCATTTCAAGCGGTTTTACAGGTGAATGTTTTGGAAAGACTACCTGGCGCATAATTAAATGAATATTACTGCTGGTAAATCACCCGCGCTAGTATATTTTGCCGACTTATCAGTATTACAATCGTCGAATACTTCCTCTTTTTACCCTAAAAAGTTACTGGCACCGGCAAATCCGTATTCAAACTTTATGAAAAAATTATTCAACTATCAGTTGCTCTTTATCGCGATCCTCTTCCTTTCGGCTTGTGGCAAATCGGGCCAGATCAGCAAGGAACAAGCCGAGAAAATTCGCGTTTCGTGGAAGCTGGTGAACAACTTTGGCGAGCCTGATGGTAGTTTCGAGGCGAGGTTTGTAATCAAAAATGGCAGTGACTTCACTCTGGACGGTACGAACTGGAAGTTGTTCTTCAATATGTCACCACGACCGATCCAGACGAACAAAACGCCGCAGCCTGCCACAGTTGAGCATATCAATGGAGATTGGTACAGAATGGTAGCTGCCAAAGATTTCAAACTCGCGCCGGGCGATTCGGTAACAGTCAATTATACAGGTACCGAGGCAATTATCAAGGAAACAGATGCACCGATGGGCCTGTACTTTGTATTTTATGATAATGAAGGTAAAGAAAAGGAGATTGTGCAGGTTACAGACTACTCAGTGGAGCCTTTTGTAGCCAAAGAGCAGATCCTGAGAGGAAAGAGAGACTTGATGCCCCTGCCGACGGCGGAAGAAAGATATAAACACAACTTACCTTTTACCAAAGTAGCTGCAGACCAGCTGTTGAAGATCATTCCAAATCCGGTGAAGCTTACCGCAGGGCAGGGTACATTCACGCTTAGCAGCCAAACGCAGGTATTTTACCAGGATGGATTGGAGAACGAGGCAAAGTTCCTCATCCAAAAGCTCCGGGAAATGACCGGCACAGACCTGCCTATACGCGCAGGTTTACCTACCGGCGACTCCGCGGAAGCTCCGTCCATTGTGTTGAGGACTGGGCCGGTTAATGTAAATGGAATTCTGGTAGAGGCTTATAAGCTGGCGATAGGAGAGACGGGAATCTCCATTACTGGAAGCGATGCTGCGGGTGTTTTTTATGCAGTGCAAAGCCTGGTGCAACTTACGCCGGTTGAAGTCTACCAAAAGCAGGGCACGCCGGTCGTTTTCAATTATGTGCAGGTAGAAGATGCTCCCCGCTTTCAGTTCAGGAGCATGCATTTGGATGTTGGACGTAATTTTCAGACTAAAGAATCGATCAAACGCGTACTGGACCTGCTGTCTTCTTACAAGATCAATCACTTTCTTTTCTACATCACCGAAGACGAAGGTTGGCGATTGGAAATTGACGGTCTGCCTGAGCTGACCGAGGTTGGCGCACATCGGCAGCATACGTCGGGAATGCAGGCTTCTGCATTGCATCCTTCATACGGGTCAGGTCCGGTTGCTAATGATAAAGGCAAATATGGTAGCGGCTACTATACAAAAGCTGAGTTTGTCGAGATACTCAAATATGCTGCCGAGCGCCACATCAAGGTTATTCCGGAAGTTAACTTCCCTGGACATGCATTGGCTGCTATTAAATCAATGGAGGCGCGGTATGAGCGTTTGATGAAAGAGGGCAAGGAAAAGGAGGCAAATGAGTACAGGCTGATTGATCCTGAGGATAAGTCGGTTTACCTGTCGGCGCAAGCATATAAGAATAATGTGGTTGACATTTCACGTGAGTCGACTTACCATTTTTACGAGAAAGTGGTAGATGAAATAGCGAAGCTGTACAAGCAGGCTGGATTGACACTTGACACATTCCATACCGGCGGAGACGAGGTTGCAGAAGGTGTTTGGACGAAGTCACCAAACATTGCCAAGCTCATGAAGGAGCATCCTGAGATCAAAGAGTATCGCAATTTGCAGACCTACTTTGTCAGGAACCTGCTGCCAAGACTTGAAAAGCGGAACCTGAAAGTACATGGTTGGGAAGAAGTTGCATTGACAAAAACAGCTACCGGCGCTTACCTGGCTAATCCGGAGTTTGTTAATCGTCCAGTAGTACCTTATATCTGGAACAATGTGTTCGATGTCGATCTGGGTTATAGAATGGCGAATGCGGGTTATCAGGTGGTACTTTGCAATGTGACCAATTTCTATTTCGATATGTCTTACAACAACGATCCCAAGGAGCCTGGGCTCTATTGGGGCGGGTTTGTAGATACCTGGGATAACTGGGCTTTTGCGCCATTTAATATGTTCAAGACTACCGAGGAGACAGCAATGGGCAAGCCTATGAAAGAAGAATTTGTCGGTAAGGAACAGCTGAAACCTGCCGCAAGAAAGAACATCCTGGGTATAGAAGCGCAGCTTTGGTGCGAGACGATCAAAGGCCGGGATATGATGGAATACATGATCCTGCCCAAGCTGCTTGGCTTTTCAGAAAGTGCCTGGGCGGCTGAAAGAAAATGGGAGTTTGTTGCTGACGATGCTGCCAGAAAGAAAATGATGCAGGAAGGATGGAATATTTTTGCCAATACCATGGCGCAGAAAGCACTACCCAAATGGGCGTATATCAATGGAGGCTATAACTACAGGATGCCAATGCCGGGAGCTGTCATAGAAAATGGCATGCTGAAAGCCAACTCGGAGCTCCCCGGACTGATGATCAGGTACACTACTGACGGATCGGAGCCGACAGCCAAGTCTGACCTGTATGAAGCCCCCGTGAAAGTGACGGGCACTGTGAAGCTGAAATGCTTTGACATTGCAGGCAGATCAGGCCGAACCAGCGTTGTCAGCGTACCTTAATCCGAAGCTTGAATTCCATACGAACACTCATGCAAAGAAACAGCTTCATTGTAGTTCTGATCCTGCTGATATTTTTCGTGATTTCCTTTCTTACAAACATCCTGGGCCCCATTATCCCGGATATTGTGAGAAGTTTCAGCCTGAGCCTTGGTCTGGCGGGATTCCTGCCTTTTGCGTTTTTTGTGGCTTACGGGGTAATGTCCATTCCTGCCGGGTTAATGGTTGAAAAGTATGGTGAAAAACGCATTCTGATCGCTGCATTTCTACTTGCGTTTATGGGCGCGCTGCTGTTTGCGCTTTTGCCAGGATTCGCAATTGCATTGTTTTCGCTTTTTCTGATTGGTATCGGAATGGCGATGCTGCAGGTCGTGATCAATCCGCTGTTGCGTGTGGCAGGCGGCGAAGAGCGGTTTGCTTTTTTTTCAGTTTTAGCCCAGCTGTTTTTTGGCGCTGCTTCTTTTCTGAGTCCCCTGTTATATACCTACCTCGTGCTCCACGTGCATTCCGGGGAATCGGGTTTTATGATTAATATATTAAATGACCTTGTTCCTGAAAACCTGCGGTGGGTTTCACTTTACTGGGTTTTCTCTGTGATCGCGTTGATCATGGTTTTGCTGATTTCTTTGGTGAAATTCCCAAAGGTGGAGCTGCTGGAAGAGGAGCGGATTGATGTGGGGAATTCGTTTAGGGAGCTTGCCGCCACACGGAAAGTCTGGCTGTTCTTCCTGGGCATTTTTGCTTACGTAGGTACTGAGCAGGGTATTGCTAACTGGATTTCACAGTTCCTGCAGACTTACCACGGTGTTGATCCGGCTACAACCGGCGCATCTGTGATCTCGTATTTCTGGGGTTTGCTGACGGTCGGCTGTTTCCTCGGCTTGCTCTTGCTTAAATTGATCGACAGCCGCAAAGTGCTGATCTTCTTCACCACCGGCGCGATAATCGCATTGTTGGCTGCATTGTTTGGCTCAAAAGAAATGGCACTTTACGGTTTCCCGCTCACCGGCTTTTTTGCCTCTGTGATGTATTCGGTGATCTTTTCACTCGCATTGAACTCGGTGCCGCGGCACCATGGTACCTTCTCGGGAATATTGTGCGCGGGCATTGCAGGCGGTGCCGTGGTCCCTTTGATCGTCGGCGGTTTGGGTCAGTTTTTTGGCTTGCAATCCGCCATGCTATTCCTTCTAATCCCGCTGGCTTACATACTCAGCATCGGAATTTGGGCAAAGCCTTTGGTTAATAATGCGACGGTTAGCAGCGTCAAAGATCTGTTTTAAAGGGCTATTGGCTATTAGCCATTAGCAATTAGCAATAAGTTTTCATTCTTTCATGAGTAGACAACTTGAAATCTCAATTTGCTAACAGCTAACAGCTAACAGCTAACAGCTAACAGCTAACAGCTAACAGCTAACAGCTAACAGCTAACAGCTAACAGCTATGTACAAAATCATTCTCCTTCTTGACTTTGCGGAGGAATACAGTAAGAGCCTGATGAAGGGTATTAACGCGTATTCGAGAGAATTTGGGCCGTGGGTCTTTTGTCGGATGCCGCTGTTTCACCGGGAAACGATCGGAATTGATGGTATCCTGCAATGGGCGCTGGAATGGGGCGCAGATGGAATTGTGGGACAGCTGTATAATAAGGAAATCGACAAGATCGTCAAGGCGGGCATTCCCGTTATCGCGCAGGATTTTAAGGAACGTTTTACCGAAATACCTAATATCACCGGCGCCTACCACGAAGCAGGTCAGCTGGGTGCAGATTACTTTCTGAAAAAGGGTTTCACCAATTTTGCTTTTTACGGTTTTAACGACATTGTCTGGTCACGGGAGCGGGCAGAAGGCTTTGAAGAAAGACTTAAATCAAAAGGCCACCAGGTCCATTACTTTGAGCATAAAAAGGCGCGATCGACGGAGCTCTGGTACTACAAGCCCAGCTCATTAAGCCGCTGGCTGAAATCACTGCCAAAGCCGATCGGTTTGATGACCTGCGATGACAATCAGGGCCAGCATATTACCGAAGCCTGCCGGCACGTGGGCATCCGAATTCCGGAAGAAGTAGCAGTGCTCGGCGTTGATAATGATGAAATGATATGCGATTTGTCCGACCCGCCCCTATCAAGTATAGCATTGGATGTAGAAAAAGGTGGTTACGACGCTGCAAAGTTGCTGGACCACATGATCCAGCACGGTCCCGGCAAATACGACGACATCATCGTGAAGCCAATGCAGGTAATCACGCGGCACTCCACTGATATTTATGCCACCAACGACGATCACATCGCCTCTTCTTTAAAATACATTCACCAGAACATTGAGAAGAATCTCCATGTTGATGAGGTAGTAAAGCAGGTCCCGCTATCGCGGCGTGCATTGGAAAAGCGCTTTCTTGAAATTACCGGTTACCCGATCTACAAATACATCTTCAATCTCCGCATTGAGAAATTCACACAGAAGCTGCTGGATACGGATATGTCTGTATTCGAGATTGCACTGGATATGGGCTTAACAGACAGCAAAAATATAGCCCGCCAGTTCAGGCAGGCTAAGGGATGCAGTCCAAGTGCTTATCGGAATAAGTATCTGGCCGGGAAGTGAATCCTAAACTCTTCTCACCAGATTACGATTCTCGAAGAATCCGGAAGTACCATTTTGCTGCCGGTCGTACAGCCGAATGCAGTTTCAAACTCTTTTAAATGTGGAAGCGGACCATTGATCCTGTCTTTGGCAGGTGCGTGCGGGTCGGTCTGAACCTGGTTCCTTAATGCTTCGTCAGTCGTGTTCATGTGCCAAACCTGCGCCCAGCCCAGGAAAAACCGTTGCTTCCAATTGAACCCGTCAATTGGCTCAGGCTCTTTTTTGCCTTCAAATGATTTTTGCAAAGCATAGTACGCAAGCGTCAGGCCCCCGAGGTCAGCTACGTTTTCTCCGATTGTCAATGCACCATTGATATTAAATCCCGGTAAGGCTTCAATGCCGCTGAAATAGTCTATGTACCTTTTAGTGAGTTTGTCGAAATTGGCTCTATCGGCAGCGGTCCACCAGTTTTTCAGGTTTCCTTCGTCATCGAACTGCGATCCCTGATCATCAAATCCGTGCGTAAATTCATGACCTATCACGGCAATTATTCCTCCGTAGTTGATCGCGTCGTCGGCGTCTCGGTTATAGAATGGCGGCTGCAAAATGCCGGCCGGGAACACTACTTCATTGTTCAATGGGTTGTAGTAAGCATTTACCGTCTGCGGGGTCATTCCCCATTCTTTCTTATCTACTTCTTTACCGATTTTGTCAACAGCTTCCTTATGCCCGAAGAGCGCCGCTGACACCACGTTTTCGAATAATTTATCGGGAGCGATTTCAATGCTCGAGTAGTCTTTCCATTTGTCAGGATACCCGATTTTGTAGGTAAATGCTTTGAGTTTCTTATGCGCTTTTGCCTTGGTAGAGTCGCTCATCCAGGTTAGTTTATCAATGCGCTCGCCGTACACCGTGCGTACATTCTCGATCATCTCAGCTACTTTCTTCTTATCTTCTTCAGGGAAGTATTTTTTCGAGAATAGCTTGCCGAGCGGCATACCCAGTAGTCCATCGGTTGACCTTATCGCTCTTTCCTGACGAACCCGCTGTTGTTTTGTACCTCTCATTACTGTACTAAAAAAACGGAAATCTTCCTGATCGAAGCTCTTGGGAAGGTATCCGGCAAAACGTGAAAGCAGCTGCCACCTCGTATACATTTTCAAAGTATTGATCGGGGTCGCTTTCAGCAAGGTGTTCAGGTTTTGCAGGTAAGCTTTGTTCTGAACAATGATCGTATCAGTTTTGATATCCTGCTTATCTGCGAAAGTCTTCATTTCAAATGCAGGCAGCAGCTTTTCCAGATCGGCAAAGGCCATTTTATTGTAGGTCTTCACGGGATCACGTAATTCCACATTGCTGAGCTGCAGTTTAGCCAGCTTTGTTTCGAAGTCAAGCAGGGTTTGACCAGGTTTTGGATCCGTAAACCCGGCGAGGGAGAACATCTTATCTACGTGTCCGACAAACTCTTTTCTAACTTTTACAGTACTCGAGTCGGCGCGTTCGTAATAACTTTTTTCACCTAAACTCAGGCCACCCTGACCTTCATACAGGATATTGATCTTGCTATTCCGCAAATCTGCATCCACACCAAAGCCAACTACGCTGGGCACTCCCAATTTCTGTAATTCACCTGCTACGGGTACAAGCTCTTTTAAGGAAGTAACCGCATTGATTTTGTCGAGATACGGTTTCAATGGGGTCAGACCGCGCTTTTCAATTGTAGCTGTGTCAAGAAATGATTGATAGTAATCAGCGATCTGCTGTTCTTCGCTTCCTTTCTTACGGTCTTTGTTACTCGTGATTTCGGCGATAATGCTTTTCAGCCTAACCCCTTTATTTTCTTTATCCAAAATCCCGAATGCACCCCAGCGGCTTTCCGTTCCTGGTATCGGGTTTTTCTTCTTCCAGCCTCCATTGGCATAGCTGTCAAAATCATCGCAGGCTTTGGCGGTGGAATCAAGCGAGCTGATATCGAAGCCAGGTACCTTTTGTGTATCCGACTGTTCGTTTTCCTTTTTGCAACCCGCCAGCAAAAGCGATAAGGCGAGGGCATGATAACCGAAACTGGCTAATTTCATCTTTTGTGAAATGTTGTTGAAGTACTTATTAAAATGGTAAAAAGTTAGGATATACCTCCCATCCAGCCTTTGATCGGCTTCCAGAAAACGAGCAATATCAAACCAAATATGGTCGTAACAATAGCCACCTGATTGAATAATGCAGGCATTTGAAGGATGTTACTTTCGTCAAAACCGCCCGCAAAAATACCCGCAATTAGGTTACCCAGCGAGGCACCCACAAACCAGATTCCCATTAGCTGGCTGACATAACGTTTTGGAGCAAGCTTGGTGTAGGAGCTGAGCCCCACCGGACTTACACAAAGCTCGCCGATTGTATGAAGGAGGTAAGTAAATGTCAGGAAAAAGGGTGAAACAAGCTCACCTGTAACAGCAATGTTGGAAGCGGCTACCATCACAAAAAAGCTTAGGCCCAGTAGGATGAGGCCCATTGCAAATTTCACGGGAATGGATGGATTCATGTTTTTTGATGAAAGGGAGATCCACAAGCTGGCCAGTATGGGTGCAAAGATCAGTACAAAGGTAGGCTGGAAGTTCTGGAACCAGCTGGATGGTACTTCCCAGCCGCCGATCATTCGTTGTGTATGTCGCTCGGCAAAGATTTGCAATGAAGTACCCGCCTGCTCATATCCCGCCCAGAACAATGCAATGGCCAGGAACAGGATGATCAATACGCCAACGCGGTATTTCTCTACGCGTGTCAGTCCGCCGGCAACCAGGATGAAAAGAAAATAGGCAGCAGAAATGGATACGATGATCACACCCGCACCTTGCGCAAGGCCCTGCGCGGTGGTCATGTCAATAGTACCCGAGGATTGCAGTACGATCAGGAACACGACGAGCAATGCGATTAGTCCGTAGCCGAGTAATTTGTTGTTACCCGATTGAGGGGCTACATTCTGCGGGTCTTCTTCCTTCGCTGTGGGAACTTCACCCAGTCCTTTCAGGTAAGTGGCGCTCCCATATCGAAATACGATCAGCCCCAGCAACATCCCGATTGCCGCAGCACCAAAGCCCATGTGCCAGCTCACTTTTTCACCCAAATAACCTACTATCGCGATTCCAAGGAATGAACCGAGGTTGATACCCATATAGAAAATCGAGAATGCTGCATCGCGGCGTGCGCCGCCTTCCGGGTATAGCTCGCCTACAATAGAACTGATATTCGGTTTCAGAAGTCCGGTACCAATGGCCACTGTGCTCAGCCCGATGAAGAAGAGCACGGGTCCGGCAGGTACTGCCAGGATAATGTGCCCCAGCATGATGACAATTCCTCCATACCAGATAGCCTTTTTCTGACCAAGAATATTGTCTGCCAGCCAGCCACCGGGCAATGTAAGCAGATAGACTGAGGCGGTATAAAGCCCGTAAATGGCCGTGCCTTCCGATGCACTCAGTCCCATTCCTCCTCTGATGTTATCAAGCAGAAAGAGCAGCAGGATAGCACGCATGCCATAATAACTGAAACGCTCCCACATCTCTGCAAAAAACAAAACATACAGACCTCTGGGGTGTTTTTGGGATATTTGTGATGCCATATAAGGAAGGCTATTTATTTGGTTTTCGGGGTTATTCTCAATTGATTTTATGGTGCAAGATAGGAATTATGGGTAAATATAGAAATGCATAAAAAAGCGGCGGTGGTGCTTTACACCATCGCCGCGAACAAACACTGTGGTTTACCTGATTACTTTACTGAAAATGAACCTTCCCCAATGGAGAAACCTTCCGAATATAATTCAATCGTGTATTTACCCGACGGAAATGCAGCGTCTCGATCGTACATAATACTCACGTCCTGGTTGCTGTTGGTATAAGCTACATCCTTACTAATTGTGAAACCCTGCTCCTGTCCATTGTAGTCAAACACACCGGATCCTGTTTTTGTATCTGAGATTGTTGCGCCACTTGGATCGATAATACGGAGGTAAATGGTTTTGTTGTCGGTTTGTGTCAATGGATTTTTTTCCAGCATGAAATCAACACGAACCTTATCTATCCTTTTTGCTTTCACATTCTCACCTTCTCTGACCTTACCCTTTGACGAAACTGCATACACTTTCACATTTCGCGCCCGCAATGCAGCTGCCATTGTTACTTTGGATTCCAACTCGGTGTTTTTGGCTGTCACCGTGGAAAGTGAATCTGCTACGGCTTGCTTACTGGTTTGAAGTTCGGTTTTCTCCTGAACGAGGGTTTCATTCTGACTGATCAGCTGCTGGTTTTCTTCCCTTAATTGCGCTATTTCTTCGTCTTTCTTGGTAAGGAAACTTTCATACTCTTTGATCTTCCTGCTCATATTGGCATTGCCTTTTCGAAGCGCAATACGATCATTTTCGAGTGAAGCTTTTACTTTTTGAAGTTCTTCAACATCGCCACCCAAACCCTGTACTTCCTGAATCCGCGCATCCAGCTGTTTGGATATGGAGTCGAGCTTTATCTCGGATGCAGCCAGCTCGCTGACACGCGTTTCGAGGTCGGCAGACTGTTTGGTAGTGAGTGTTCTTTCATTATAATATAAGTAACCAAAAACTGCAGCGATGATCGTCATCAGTATTAACCCGACCAAAAGGCCGGTGTTGTTCTTCCTTTCCATAAAATGTTGTTAGGTTAATAGTTATATCTTTTATGGAGTATGTTCAAAAACCATGCCATGGCTATACGTAAGAATGTACACTAATTATTACCTCGAACTAAATGAAAAGGCCCGCAGGTTGATCCCTGCGAGCCTTTTGAAAAATTAATAACTGATAAGAGTAGCTATTTGATCTAGTAATCTCCGCCTGCGCCTCCTCCTCCAAAGCTTCCGCCACCAAATCCTCCGAAGCCGCCGCTTCCTCCTCCAAAACCGCCGCCACCCCAGTTTCCAGAGTAGCTGCCGCCACCCGAATGTGTCGTGTACGGCCAGAATATCGGTCCGCCAAAACCACCCATTCCGCCACCTCCGCGACCACCACGATTGTTACGGTTCCGCATGATAATGAACGCGATGACCATAATGATAGCAACGATAAGCAGAAGCGGCGGAGAACCACCATTGTCATTGTTATTGTCCTGCTTTTCAGCTTTATATTCACCGGTTGCATACTTGAAGATCATATCCACACCTTCGTCCAGCCCCTGATAAAACTGGTTCTGTTTAAAACGCGGCGTGATCACCTGGGAAATAATCCGTTTGGCAATTGCATCAGGGATCGCACCTTCCATTCCATAGCCGGTACCGATAAAAACCTTCCGGTCAGTAGGCGCCCACAGCAGTACAATACCATTGTCTTTGTCCTTTTGCCCCACTCCCCATTCTCTACCAATTTTGAAAGCGTAGTCTGCAATAGGATAGTCGCCGGTTGTGGGGACAATTACAATAACGATCTGCGAAGAAGTGGAATCGTTGTAGGCAACGAGTTTCTGTTCCAGACTGGCCTTTTCGCCGGCGCTCAGCTGATTGGCAAAGTCATTTACCAGTTTAGGTGGATTTGGTTTGGCAGGGATATCCTGAGCCCAGCTGCTACAAAGGGAAATGATCAGCAGAATGGGTAGTAAGAGTATTTTCTTCATGGGTTCAGTGTCCGAACGAAATATCGTCC
>NZ_JBHYGF010000029.1:0-14364 GCF_051859145.1 Dyadobacter sp. | reverse complement strand
GTTCACGTCACCTTCAAGCCTATGCGTGAAGATTTCGCGACCCTTTTCAACTTTAAATTGCTGACCTGCGATTTCTACGATTGCGTACATGTTAATAAATTAAGTAAGCTGTTTCAAAATGAGGTGCAAAGATAAACAGCTAAACACAGAATGACAATCTTTTAGCAATATTATTGAGCCCGGATAGGGGTGCCTGCGTATATTATTTGTTCGTTGAATAGGGAAACCGCTGTATTGGTTGTCTTTTGTTACATTTACCTGTGCAGCAGGCAGCAAAGCAGCTCCCTGAATGCGCCTGCAAAAAGGCTTTTATAAGATTGCCTGTCACCTGAACGTTTTGTTTCTGTGGTACTTGTAAATCTTTAACAAAAATTAACAGTGCTGATTGTTACTTTTTCACGGGAATTCCGTCTCAATAGAGAATGCATTTAAATTCGACATTATGAAAATTGGTTTATGGGTTTCCCTGGTGCTATGTGCGGGATTGTCGTTCTCATCTCACGGCGAAGATAGGCGGGAGCGGGAAGCGGCTGTCTTTGAGCAAGGCCAGGGCGGGTACCAGATCGGCGATGCGGTAGCAGGTTTTCAGCTCAAAAACACGAACGGAAACACGGTGTCCCTGAATGATTATGGTAATGCAAAAGGTCTGATCGTCGTATTTACAAGCAATCATTGCCCATTTGCAAAAGCTTACGAAGACCGCATTATTGCGCTGAACAGCAAGTTCTCAGGTCAGGGATTTCCTGTGGTAGCAATTAATCCGAGTGATCCGGGCACGCATCCTGATGATACTTTTGAAAAAATGAAAGAGCGGGCACTGAGCAAGAACTACGGTTATCCCTATTTGGCAGACCAGGGCCAGCAGGTATCCAAAGCTTTTGGCGCGGGGCGGACACCGCAGGTTTTTGTGGTGCAAAAAAGCGGTTCCAAGTTTATTGTACGCTATATTGGCATGATCGACGACAATCCGCAGGATCCGGGCGGGGTTACCAAGCTGTATGTTGAAGACGCCGTGAATAACCTGCTTGGCGGGAAACCGGTGGTAACTACCATCACCAAGCCCGTAGGTTGTCCGATCAAGTGGAAAAACTAGTATAACCGTATTGCATTTATCCCGATGAATAAACGTTTCCCTGTGCTCGCGACCATTCTTTTATTAGTTGTTCAAGTTGCATTTGCCCAGACGAAAAGCAAGAAATTTTCGAGCGAAGGGGAGTTTACCAGCAATTGCGAAGGTCCGGCGGTGGACGATGAGGGTAATGTATATGCCGTAAACTTCGCACGCGACGGTACAATCGCGATCATGAACGGGAAAGGCAATGCAAGCTTTTTTGTGACTTTGCCAAAAGGTAGTACCGGGAATGGAATTCGGTTTGGAGATAAGAACACATTCTACGTAGCAGACTTCACCGGGCACAACATCCTGAAAGTGGACCTGATCACGAAGAATATTTCCGTGTTTGCCAATGAACCCAAAATGAACCAGCCAAATGATCTTGCGATTACTGCGGCTGGACATATCTTTTGTTCGGATCCGAACTGGAAAGAAGGTACAGGTCAAATCTGGCATGTTTCTCCCGAGGGTAAAGTGAAGCTGGCGGCTGAAAATATGGGTACTACCAACGGAATTGATGTAAGTCCCGACGAGAAGAAGCTGTACGTCAATGAAAGTGTACAGCGTAACGTTTGGGTCTTTGACCTGGCGGCAGACGGTACTTTGAGCAACAAAAAGCTGCTGTACCATTTTGAAGATGGGGGAATGGACGGAATGCGCTGCGACGTGAACGGGAATCTTTACATTACGCGCCATGGAAAAGGCGAGGTCGCGGTCCTCTCGCCGGAAGGAAAGATCATTCACACAGTTACTACGATCGGCAAAAAGGTCTCTAACATCTGCTTTGGCGGAAAGAATGGAAAAACCTGCTACATTACCTTGCAGGACCGCGGCTGCCTCGAAACCTTCAAAGCGCCCACTGCGGGCCGGGAATGGGCGATGATGAAAGCATTTGCCAAAAACAACAAATAGCAACTCCTTAGTTTTTCATTAAAAATCCATGATCATGATGATCAGCTGACATTTTGTATTTTACTTTGCATCTCAAAGTACTTTTCATTTTATCATCAAAAATTATGATAATGGAAATTCTAGCAGGCTATTTACAGCGTAACCAGAAAATTGCATTAATCGCATTCGTGTCGGCTGCGGCGATGAGCTTGTTGTTATTCAGGATTTTACTGCACGACTGGGATTTTGTCTTCCTTGCATGGAACCTGTTTCTGGCCTGGGTACCATTGATTTTTATCAAATGGGTAGACGAAATGGAAGCGAAGCGCCGCGCGCCTTTTGGTCTGCTGATGTGCTACCTTCTCATTTGGCTGCTGTTCTTCCCTAATGCGCCTTACATTATCACGGACCTGAAACATCTGCGCGGAATCGGTGATAATATCATCTGGTACGATTCGCTGATGATCTTTACTTTCTCGGTAGCGGGATTTTTGGCAGGACTTTACAGTATCCGGATCGTACATCGGATTATCAGTGCACGCTGGAATGAGGCGCTGGCCTGGATGGTGATCCTTTTTTCAATGATACTGAGCGGATTTGGTGTATTTCTGGGTCGCTATGGTCGCTGGAACAGCTGGGATATTCTGACAAAACCGGTGTCTTTGCTAAGAGGTATTTTCCATAGTATGCAAAATCCGTTGGCCATAAAACACACCATCACGTTTTCGTTCGTGCTGATGTTATTGTACTTTGCATTCCACATTTTCGCAGAACTAAAACAAAATGAAGGGACCCATCGATATCCGTAAGGCACTGCGCAGTTTTACCTTCGCCGGTGTCGGGATCTTCAACTTATTCCGGTACGAGAACAATGCCAGAATCCATTTGATCGCCTGTCTCGCCGTAGTTGCTGCCGGAGTGGGATTTCAGATTTCAGCCACGGAATGGATGATCCTTGTAATTCAGATAGCCCTTGTTTGGTCTGCGGAGGCATTTAATACGGCACTAGAAAAACTGGCTGATCTTGTTTCTCCCGGTTATCACCCGGTGATCAAAGTAGTGAAAGATACTGCGGCTGCCGGTGTGCTGATCCTCGCTATTTCTGCTGTGATCGTGGGCGCAATTATATTTTTCCCAAAACTCCTTGTATTGCTCTGACTTGTCCAACCCGCATTAATTAATGTATAAATATTTATGAACTCCAACCAGGATTCCCTGCACACGCTGACCGAGATCCGCGATTTAATGGAGCGTTCGTCAAAGTTCCTTTCTCTGAGCGGGCTAAGCGGCGTATTCGCGGGCTTGTTTGCATTGATTGGCGCTGCTGCGGCTTATTTGAGATATAAAACAGATTGGTTTGAAGAAATCCTGAGTCCCTTCGGCGCTTACCACGGGCCTTCCGGAAAGCCGCTGATCGGTTTTTTGTTTGTCGATGGACTTCTGGTTTTGATCCTTTCGCTCGCAGTAGGTATCCTGCTGACTGTGCGTAAGGGAAGAAAAAAGGGTTTGACAGTCTGGAACAGCAGCTCCCGCCGCTTGCTGGTAAGCATGCTGATCCCGCTCGGTACCGGCGGCGTATTTTGCCTGGCGATGCTGCATTACAGCTTTATCTGGCTGGTTTTTCCGGCTACATTGCTTTTTTACGGACTGGCTTTGGTAAATGCGAGCAGGTTTACTTACCCGGAGCTTTTCTACCTGGGAATGCTTGAAATTGCAATCGGCTGCATTGCGCTGTTCATGACGGGTTATTCACTGCTTTTCTGGGCTTTCGGGTTTGGGGTACTTCATATTATTTACGGACTGACGATGCACAATCGGTACGACCGTGACAAAAGCAAAGGCGGCAATGCAGCTGTAAAAGGCCTGATTGTGGTGTTAATGCTGCTATTTTCTGCCAAAAGCAATGCGCAGGTGGCGCCGGATAGTACCATCAGGCAAGCAATTAAATGGTATGACAAGGAGGCGATCTATTTGCGGGGCGCCAATAGCTACGTCAAGGATAATGTTGTTTATTCGGGGCAGCGTACATTAAAAAGGGAGTTTTTAGTGTCGACACGCGGACTTGATCTTTATATGAGATCGCGGCGTACACGAACTATCGGTCTGGTTATTTCGGTTGCAGGTTCAGCGGGCTCCATTATTTCCCTGATTTCAGGTAACCGGGACAACCTTCGGACATTTTTTTGGGTTTCGGTTGGAACAGGTCTAGTTTCCGCCGGTTTCACAGGCAGGGCCAATAACCTGCGTGATGAGGCAGTTTGGGTAAGAAATCGCGATGCGATGCGCTTTATGCAACCCATTGTAGAGTAATTTGATGGGAGGCGAACAAAATGGAATGGTTAGAGAAATTCAATAAGGTATTTGAAAGTAAGATCAGGCTGGGGTTAATGTCAGTGCTGGTGGTGAATGATGCTGTTAGCTTTAACGAGCTGAAAGAGCTTCTGCAACTGACAGACGGAAATTTGGCGTCGCATTTGAAAGCTTTGGAGGAAATCAAATATGTTGAAGTTCAAAAACAGTTCGCCGGCAGGAAACCTCTAACAACCTACAAAGCCACTGAACTGGGTCACAAAGAGTTCACCGGGCATTTGCAGGTACTGGAAAATATGATTAAGTCGAATTTGTAGAGGGAGGATGGAGGAAAGGGAGGAAGGAGGAAGGGACAAACAAAAAACCGGAAGCTGGCTCAGCCAACTTCCGGTTTTTTGTTTGTTATTAACTTATCAGAATTTCACAGGTACTGAAAACCCTTCTTTGTCCCACTGGAAATCGACAGATTTGTCTGTTACAGTAAAGGTCAGCTTTTCGGCCGATGTTGGGTATTTTTTGGCAGGTACTGAGACTTTCAAGACGTCTTTTTCTTTGTTTTTCTCATATTCATAAGCACCTGACTGGCCAAGTACGCTGTTCAAAATCACTGTCCATTGCTTCTCGCCAGGGATTGTGAACAAGCTGTAAGTGCCGGCTTTTACATCTTTTCCGGCGAATTTACCGTCTTTTTTGAAGGTAATTTCAGTAGATGCATTGGCACCGGTTCTCCACACTTTATCATATTTTTCAAGGCTTTCGCTACCTTCTTTTCCAAATAGCACACGTCCTTTTTTAGATGGTTGTCCATACGCAACGCTGATATTTTTGCCTTCGGCTGTTACGCGCGGGCTTTGTGCGGAAGCCCATGTGAATGCAACCAGGGAGAAGAAAAGCGCTAAAATTGATTTTTTCATAAAAACGAAAATTAGTTAAACAAAATAGGTGATTGGGAAACTTAAATTTCACGAAGTAATGCATTCAAAAGTTGTTAATCAAGTGGCTTCGCACCAATCGCAGCGATACGCGGCCACATTAACGTTGATTAACATATCGGCAAACCAAAAACAATGGTTTTAGCGATTTCACACTATATTTGAACAATGACATTTGATACAAATCCATCTGTAAGAACACGCTTTTTCGATACTAAAATCGAATTCCTGAGAGGAGTAGGGCCACAAAAGGCAGCTTTGCTCAATCAGGAACTGAGCATTTTTACATTTGGCGACCTGATCCAGCATTATCCCTTCCGCCACGAAGACCGCACTGTTTTTCACCAGATATCAAGTCTGAACGAGCAAATGCCCGCTGCGCAAATCAAAGGCAGACTGCGGGAAATGACGACGGTAGGTGAGGGTGGCAAAAAGCGGTTGGTAGCTTACTTTTCAGATGGTACCGGCGTGATGGAGCTGGTGTGGTTCCAGAGCATTAACTGGTATGAAAAAAGCCTGCGTCCCAATGCCGAATACATTGTCTATGGAAAGCCTGTACTTTTTGGCGGAAGGTGGAACATTACGCATCCTGACATTGAGATGCTCACCCAGGAGAATGAACGGGGCGGGTTTTGGCAGCCGATCTATCCGCTGACTGAAAAGCTGAGGAGGAAGTTTGTCGATAGCAGAGCGATCAGCAAAATGATGCGCAGCCTGCTCGAAATATCCCGGTCGCACATCAGGGAAACACTGCCGGAAACACTTACTCAGAAATACAGGCTTATCTCAAAGGCGGACGCGCTCTGGCATTTTCATTTGCCCGATAGCCAGAAGTCACTGCATCAGGCGCAGCGCAGGTTAAAGTTCGAAGAGTTGTTTTATAATCAGTTCCGGCTGATCAAGAACAAGCTTTTACATAAAACAGAATATCCCGGACTGGTCTTTTCAAAGACGCATTTAGTCAAAGAATTTTACGAGCATTTTCTTCCTTTCCAGCTTACCAATGCACAAATCAGGGTTTTGCATGAAATCCGGGAAGACCTGAATACCGGAAAGCAAATGAACCGGCTTTTACAGGGCGATGTAGGTTCGGGCAAAACGATTGTGGCATTTATCAGTATGCTTTTCGCATTGGATAACGAGGCGCAAGCCTGCCTGATGGCGCCGACGGAGATTTTGGCAGACCAGCATTACCAGGGTTTGAAAAAGTTTGCCGATCTGCTGGGGGTGAACATCGGCAAGCTGACGGGTTCTACAAAGAAAAAGGAACGCGAAATCATACACAAACAACTGCTCGACGGTACGATGCAGATCATCGTCGGTACACACGCCTTGATTGAAGATATTGTACAGTTCAGGAACCTGGGACTTTGCATTATCGATGAGCAGCATCGGTTTGGGGTTGCGCAGCGGGCCAAATTGTGGGCCAAAAACAGCCGAATTAACCCGCATATGTTGGTTATGACCGCCACTCCCATTCCGCGTACGCTGGCTATGACGCTTTACGGTGATCTTGATATTTCAGCGATAAATGAACTTCCTGCCGGTCGGAAGCCCATTAAAACCGTACATCGCTACGACGCCCACAGGCTTTCTGTTTTCGGGTTTTTGAAAGATGAAATTGCAAAAGGCAGGCAGGTCTATATGGTTTATCCGCTGATCGAAGAGTCTGAGAAAATGGACCTGAAAGATTTAATGGATGGTTACGAAAGTGTTTCGCGTGCTTTCCCGGATGTGCCGCTAAGTATTCTGCACGGAAAAATGAAGGCGGCGGACAAGGACTTCGAGATGGGACGTTTTGTCCGGAACGAGACGAAAATCATGGTCGCAACTACGGTGATAGAAGTCGGGGTGAATGTGCCGAATGCGTCGGTTATGGTGATTGAAAATGCGGAGCGTTTCGGCTTGTCCCAATTGCACCAGCTTCGTGGCAGGGTAGGACGCGGTGCCGAACAATCCTATTGCATTCTGATCACGGATTATAAAATTTCAAAAGATACCAAGCTGCGGATTGAAACAATGTGCCGCACCAATGACGGTTTCGAAATTGCGGAAGTGGATTTGCAACTTCGGGGACCCGGAGATATCTCGGGAACGCAGCAGAGCGGGCTTGTAGATTTGCTGGTGGCGAACCTCGCCCAGGATGGTGAGATATTGAAAGCCGCGCGGCAGTCTGCGGAGGAGATCCTGGAAAAAGATCCGGACCTGGTGGAAGCTGTCAATCAGCCGATCCGGCTGCATTTGGCAAATCTTCGGAAAGAGGAAACCAACTGGAGCCGGATCAGCTAACGATCAAAGTACTATTTCCCTTATTTCTTCTATAAAGTCAAATGTTTGCGGACGCGTCACGTGCAGGGCAGCTCCGAGCGAAGTTGCGTAAGGCAGGTCTGTCGCGTATACTTTATGGTTAGTATAGTGCCGCGCTATGAGTTTGGTGAAAATTTCATTTCTCGCAAAACCTCCGTCGATATATATCGCCTGCACATCATTTACTCCAACCAGATCCAACGAAACAAACAACAGTTCAGTTAATCCTTTAATCAGGTGGTGATAGGCGATTTCGGCAGAAGCAAATGCACTTACCTGCCACTCCTGCGTATTCGGTTCAGGGAACGGACCATTTCCTGTCATGCAGGCGGTATAGAATTTCGGAGTATCAAGTGTGAGATATGCTTCGTTAAATGTGACTTTTTTGTAAAAATCACCATCAACCCTGAAATAATCGGCAATGCGCGCTACCTGAAAATCGTGCTCACGGCCCAGGAACAACCGCGATGCGGTAACCCCGCTGCCTTCCGGCGTCAGGTAATTCATGCAATCGCGTTCCAACTGATAGGAGGTAAGCGGCTTGGATGCAAAAGAGTTGAAATTAATGCACCAGGTACCTGTTGATAGCAGCACAAATGGTTTTTTGACGGCCATTCTGTAAGGGATCAATGCGGAGGAACTGTCGTGCAGACCAAATCCGGATTGTACACCTTTGTCACCGTGACGGTAAATGAAAGACGATGAAGCGAGTACCGGAGCAAGCTTTTTGTGAATGCCTTCTTCCTTCACCCACTCGTGATAATCCCACATTTCAAAGCTCCAAAGCGCAGTATGGCAGCCCAGCGACGTATAATCGCTCACTTTGCGACCAGTAAGCAGGTACAGGATATATTGAGGCAGGTGCAGCGTAGTAGCTATCTGCTTGTAAATCTCAGGTTTGGTATGTTTAAGCCAATACATCTGCATTCCTGAATTCAGCATGCCCATTGCAGGTGAACCCGTTTGCAGGGAAATCCTCGTCGGATCACCGTAGGTGCTGTAAAACTGCCTTAGCAGGTCCTCAGGAAATGGTTTTAGGTAAGAGTATAGTGGGGTAAGTGGCTTGTTGGCAGCGTCAAGGTGAACGAGGCTCGCCCCGTATGCAGCTACATTAACAGCCTTGATATCGTATTCGGGATTTGCCAGCAGCTCATTCCATCGGTCTTGCACCCATTTTGTCAGCAGCTCGATGTCTTCGGTAGGAAACCCGTCCTCGTCGGTCGTCTCCGGCAACGATTCGGAGAATTCTTTAACGATCTCGTACTTTTCATTGAAGAGCACGTACTTTTTATTAGTCCTTCCAATGTCAAAAACCGCTGTTACTTTCATTAGCTAATGTTGTATCACTTGTTACCCGGAAATGTATTTTTTCGGTTAATATAGTGACTTTACGTTAAAACCTATACCCTTATTCTTTGTTTGTAAAATCTTGTTAATTGGCCCAATTTCACGTAATCAGGATGTTTTTTCAAGAATTGGTCTAAAAACCCGGGTCCACCTGCGGTAGCCTTCTTCATTCATGTGCAGACTGTCGCTCAGGAAAATGCTTCCGTCGGGACGGCCATCTTTCAGCATTACCGGCCACACATCAATGTATTTGTGGTTCTTGTCAGATTTGATAAAATCCTGAATCAGCTTGTTTGCTTTGATAACATCCTCTCTTCTGTCCCAGCGCGAGGGAGAAGGTTTCAGCGATACGCCATAAATAAGTACGTCAGGCTGTTTGTCGCGGATGGTCTTTGTGAGTGTTACATAAGCGTCACGCACCTGCTCGGGTGTTTTCTTCTTTTTGCCGAACATATCATTCTCACAATATATCACTACAGTTTTCGGCTTGTATTTGGTAATGGTACGATCCGCATAATGGATTACTTCCGGCAATGTAGAGCCGCCAAATCCGCGGTTGATGATCGGGAGCGGTGCCAGGTCCTGTGCGGCAGATTGCCATTTTGTAAATGAAGAGCTGCCTGTAAACACGATTCCGCCGGGGGCAGGCATTTTTTCGGCGTCCTTTTTTTCAAAGTTTAAAATAGCACTTTCGGATCTATCCACCTTGTAATCAGGCTCCCAGGGCGCACCGAGGTTATTGTAATTAGGTTTTTGACAGGCTGAAAATGCCAGGAGCAGGAGGAACAGTGATTGTTTTTTCATTATAACAAAAGTGGATATGCCCAAAAAAGGCACATCCACTGCATTTTTAATGTATATCGGCGATATTTTAAGTGATCACCCGATCAATCCCGCAGAAAATAACGCAGGCCCAGGCCCACACTCGGGAATGTGATTCCCGGCGAAAACCCGTAGCTGATCGCCTGGGAGCTGGCCTCGAGCGGGTCGCCGGTAATAGCGGTTGTATTCACGAAGGTGTAGGAAGCGCCAAAAGTTTGCGAAAACGCGAGTGACGCGGTCAGCCACCAGCGTTCATTCAATTTGTAGTATGCCCCTGCACTCAGTCCAAGTGATGCGACGACGGCCTGCGTCTTATCTTCGAAACTTTCTGTTCCGTTAAACCTTGTTTCTTTTTTGTATTGGTAATCTGCATTCACGAACGGACCTCCGAAAATTCCGAAATTGGCATTGAAATGCTTGTAAAACTCCCAAAAATGTCCGGCACCCACCGAGAAACCGCGAATGCCGTCAATCTTGATCGTTTCATTACTCACGGGTACATAGGAAGTGCCTCCGTTCAGGGCTGTGCTCAGGTTCCAGCCGGAAGCACGGGTTTCGGTTTTGAACTTCCCAATGCCCAGGTTCAGATTGTAATTGTAGCTGTTATTTGATTTGCCCTGATCCGGATTTGTGGTATTGAACCCGATACGCGCATCGCCTGAGAGGAACTTTTTACCTTTAAACTGACCGTAAGCCCATTCAGGACAGGTTGCCAACAAAAGGAAAGAGAAAAATAATATCGTTTTCATAGCTGATTATTTTGATTGTAAATACCAGGCAGCACGCAAGCCGAAGTATTGTGAAATGGAAGAAGTAACACCCGCATTCACCCCGAACCCTTTCTCACTCTCACTTTGCGAGTACCCGGCCCGTAGTGAAAGCACATTCAGGTCAGACTCCAGTACAAAGCGGGGTGTTACCCAGAAGGTGATGCCCGGATTGATGTAAACATAGCCACCGTAACCGTTATCGGCTTCGGATCTCTCTTCATCAGAAAATGAATTTCTGGTGTACATCAGGTCAATACCTGAATGCAGGAAAATGGCCCATTTCGGACTTAGCGATTTGTAATGCCTGATGAATGGCGACAGCGAGAACGAGAGGTAGTTGGTTTTGGAATCGTAATTGTAATTCTGCCCGCTGGTGTTATTCTTTGACGTTGACAACAGTGGAGTCAATCTCAAACCGAACATTTTGTTGTCTGCAAAGAACCAGCCGGTCTGGACCTGAGGCGCTATAGTGAACTGACTACGGCTATACTCGGATTTATTGAAATTTTTATTCAATGCGTTATCTCCGCTAAAACTGACAGTCGTGCCCCAATGCCTGGTGCCTTTTTGCAATTGTGCATGTGCATTGCCCGCCAGGTACAATGTTCCCAGCAAGCCTAAAAGAAGAATTTTTCTCATGACGTTGTGTAGTTTGGTAAAGTGCAAAAAAATATAACGATAGCAATATACTTGCATTTAAGTCACCACCACAGTATTTATGTTATTTTAACAAAAACCCAAAAAAAGAGGTCGCCCCAGCAGGACAACCTCTTAAAAATTACCGATACCAAATTTAACCTAACAAGAATTTTAGCAGCTGTCGGCGGTCGGCTTTCGGCAAACGGCTGTCGGCTTTTCTGATCTAACGAAAGCCGAAGTATGATAGCCGACGGCCGAAGTCCCCTTAAAATACCCCCTCCCAGTTCCCCTGCCTGTAATATTGTAACAGCCTTTGCTGCATTAAAAAATCATATTTTGCCTGGATCGCATTGGCCTGGGCTTTTCCCAGGTTTGCTTTTGCAAGTGTATATTCAAAACTGTTGGCAATGCCCGCATTCAGCTTGCTTTCTACTACCGCAAAGCTGGCTGTGAGCGATTCTACCTGGTCGCGGGCCGCTGCGTATTTGTCTGCCAGCGCATCCAGATTGAGTACAGCCTGCTCGATCGCTTGTCTGAGCTGCTGATTGGTTACATCCAGCGTATTCTGCGCAAGCCGCTCCTGAACTTTGGCGAACTCTACACGTGGCCGCGTTACCCAGCGTCCCATAATCGGAATGTTCAAACTGAGCATCAACGACCCGTTTCGGGTAGAGTTCAGCTGGTTCAGGTAATCCAGTTTACGGTTACTGGTTGCGTAAAACGCTCTCATATTTGCGCTCAAACTAAGCGATGGATAATTAGCCGCCTTAATAGACTTGACTTGATATTTGAAGCTTTCCCTGTACAGCTCTGCACTTTTTATTTCAGGAAAAATCCGCTGGGCACTCTCATAAAGCGCAAGCGCATCCTCTTTCCGCTGCAAAGTGTCCTTGGGAGCGAGTATTTCAAACTGGATTTTATCGTCGGGCGTGATGTTCATCCGCTGAAAAAGCGAAAGCCGGGCAGTGCGGTAATTGTTCAGTGCGGTGATCTGCGCGAATTTATCATTGGAAAGTTGCGCCTTGATCTCGTAAAGCAGGTTGGCGCCCACCGTACCTGCATTTACCTGCTTCGAAACACGGTCCACCTGCTGTTCAGAAGATAGTACCTGCTGGGTTGCCGCGTCGAGCAATGCATTGGTGGCGAGTACATTTACGTATCCCTGCATTAGTAGGATCGTTTGTGCGTTCAGCACCGCAGTCCGGTTTTCCATTGCCGATTCTTTCAGCAACACACCCTGGCGGATTTGGTTCTGTAATTTGAAACCCTGAAAAACGGGTATTGAAAAGCCGGTTCCGATCGCATTCAAACCATAAACCTCATCTATATACGCATTGGTATACTGGTCGATGCTCCGGCCCATGTTAAAGCTTTGATCGGCGCCAATGTAAATCTGTGGGAAGATCTGCGACCTCGTTTGCCGCAGCTGTGCCTGCGCTGATTCGGATTGCAGGTTCCCCTGCTGGTAAATCAGGTTGTTCTTGATCAGCAGATCGACGCAATCTGCCAGGCTAAGGGTATCCTGGGCCTGGCTGAACAAAGGCAGCAGGCAAACAAGTAAAAAAATACGTTTCATGGCTAATAGGTATTGTTAGGCTAACCAGCCGTCTTTCAGGCGGACGACGCGATTGCCGTATCCGGCGTTTGTTTCTGAATGAGTTACTTGTACAATGGTTACTTTATCTTCCTGATTGAGTTTCTGAAATAACTCCATAATTTCTATAGACTGTTCTGAATGCAGGTTACCTGTCGGTTCGTCGGCGAAAATCACTTTTGGATTATGAACAATTGCTCTCGCCACGCCCACCAGCTGTTGCTGGCCTCCCGATAGCTGATGTGGAAAAAGATCTTTTTTAGCCACCATGTTGAACCTGTCCAGCAATTCGGCAACCCGGCTTTTCCGCTCGGAAGAGGAAGTTCCTTTGTACAGAAGCGGCGTTTCAATGTTTTCATAAACCGTAAGCTCGTCGATCAAATGGTAAGCCTGGAACACGAAACCAATGTGGTGGCGGTGCAACTCCGTGCGCTTCTTTTCCGATAATTTCTGAACAGGCTCGTCAAGGAAGAGGTATTCTCCTTCCGAAGGCTCTTCAAGCAAGCCGAGGATATGCAGTAAAGTTGATTTTCCAGAACCTGACGGGCCCATAATGGAAACAAACTCACCTTCTTTTATGTGTAAATCAATGTGACGCAAAACGTAAGTCTTGCCAAATCCTGCCGGGTAGTACTTTGATATCTTTTCTAACTTAATCATAAAAATGTTGGGTTTGAGATTCAGGTTGTAATTACGGACAAGCGTTTTTAAAAACAAATCCGTAACCGTCGTCTCTTATACCAGTGCTATTTTAAAAAGCCTTGCCAAAGTGCTAATGTGCTCACATATAGTGATATGTAATTGATTTAATGCATTTGATCGTTCAAAAACGTACAAATGTGTACGGTATCGGACGAACAAAACTACGGTTGCGGAATAGGCAGGTTACACACGCTCCCGGAGATGCCAGGAGGTTGTTTTCAGAACAAAATATCAGGAATGGATTTCCATTTTGTAGCCGACGCCGTGAATGGCAGTGATTTTGACAGCCGGATCGGAAGCCAGCAATTTGCGCAGCCGGGATACAAAAACATCGACGCTCCGGCTCACGATTATCCCTTCATCTTCCCAGACCGATTTGAGAATAAAGTCCCTTTCCAGCACCTGATTGCTGTTTTTTACAAATAGACCAAGCAGCTTGGCTTCCCGGTACGTAAGCTGGTTTTTTACATTGCCGCACAGGAGTACGAGGTTCTGACTATTCAGTGACGAATTTCCGAAATGGAGTTCGGAGGGAGGCAATGGAGTTGTTTCTGTTTTGGTAAAATGCGTCTTCTGTTGGTTCCTCTTCCAGAAAAACAAGCCAATCCCGGCAAGGCCGCATACAAAAGGCAGGATCCAAAAAGGGCGATCAGAATGGGTTGTCGCAAGCTGTGGCTGGGCCTCAAAACTGATCTGCACAATAAAGCATCCATTTTCGTCAGCCCTGTCTTCGCAGGCTACTCCGCCTTTCTGATTCAAATCCTGGAAATTATAACCGAGTTGCAACTCGCCGGTTTCGCAGTTAAAAACCATCACATTATACCCGCGGTCAATGTTCTGGATTTGTAAAGATTGCTGCATCAGTGCGGGTAACTTTTCATAATTCCCCAGATTTTCAATGCGCACGGAGAAGGTATTTGCATCAACTTGTCTGAC
>NZ_JBHYGF010000028.1:0-14418 GCF_051859145.1 Dyadobacter sp. | reverse complement strand
AGTTACCGTGATTGTTCCTTCAAAGGTAAATTTGAATGCATTTGATAACAGATTAAAAACGATCTTTTCCCACATTTGCTTATCCACAAACACCTGTCCTGAAACTGGTTCCGTTTTGACAATCAATTGCAGATCAGCCTTTTCAATCACGGACCGAAAGTTGGCGGCGAGGTTTCTGGTATAGGCAGCAATGTCGGTCAATACGAAATTTGCCATATTCCGCCCGCTTTCAATGCGGCTGAAATCGAGCAGGGTATTAACCAGTTTAAGCAGCCTTACTGCATTCCGGTGGGTTACTTCCAGGTGATGCTTTTCACTTTCGTCCAGCCCGATATGCGGTTTGTTCAACAGCTCTTCCAGCGGACTGAGCATCAGCATCAGCGGCGTGCGGAATTCGTGACTGATATTGGTAAAAAACAACGTCTTGGCCTTGTCGATCTCTTCCAGCATCCTGGCGCGCTTTCTTTCTTCCTCATAAGCCAGGGCATTGCTGATACCCAGCGAAATCTGGTCGGCGATGAGCTGGATGAAGTTACGGTAGGCGTCGTCAAATTTCCGGTAGGGATTTAACCCAACAGTCAGAATGGCGATGGGAAATTTTTTGTTGGCTAGTTTAATGGGAACATCCACAAACTGGCGCGGACAGATATCCCAAGCACCCTTGGGGAGCATTTTCCAACGGGTATTCACATTGGATTCCACAATCCGCTGTGCTTTCACAGCCTCTGCGATCGCTTCGTAATCTGCATTGCCGCTATTCAGTTCGATGGGCTGGGCTACATTGAAATCTTCCAGATCAATACCGGACAAAGCGGCAATCTCGGCCCTTTTTCCCTCATCCGAAATTTTATAGATGACTGTAAAAGGAAAATCCAGCGCATTACTTACCAGCGCGCGGGCAGCCTGCGCATATACTTCGTCTTCGGATTTCTTTTGTGCCAATGTATCCAGCTGCTGCATGGTACGCAGGGAACGTTCATTGATAATCCTGTCGGTATCAGCAGTATTATAGCAAATGATACCAGCCGGCCGCCCATCTTCGCCCAGTACCGGCGTATATGAAAATGTGTAGTAAGTTTCTTCGGGGAAACCGCTTCGCTCCATGATCAGGAGCTGTGACTCCACATAAGTACCTTCGTCCTTGTACATGGACCTTTCGAGCAGCGGCGCAATATCCCGCCAGATATCTTTCCATACAACCGAAGCTGGCTGACCCAATGCGCCCGGGTGCTTTCCTCGGACAATATCGATATAAGCGTCATTATAAAACTTGATCAGGTGCTCGCCCCATCCAATCCAGATCGGCTGCTTGGAGCTCAGCATAATGCGGACACAGGTTTTCAGGCTTTGAGGCCACGCTTCCGGAAGCCCGAGCGGTGACTTATCCCAGGCAAATTGCCGTATTCTCTCCCCCATTTCACCACCTCCAACAAGAAATTCAAGCGTTTTATTAACAGTTTGGCTCATTTTGACGAGTCGTGTGTTTGTAACTGGTTAAGATTTGTTAAGAAAATCCATGCCAGGCTTGTGTGTTACGTGCTTTACACTTGAATAGGCTACTAAACCTGATCAGACCAGTTTGTCGGGCGTGATGGGCAGTTCCCGGATACGCTTGCCCGTGGCGTGGAAGACTGCATTGGCCACAGCCGCCGCTACACCAACGATTGCAATTTCTCCAAGTCCTTTGGCACCGATTGCATTTACATGCTGATCCGCCTCGTCTATAAAAAATACATCCATTTGTGGAATATCGGCGTGAACGGGAATGTGGTAGGTAGCAAAATCGCTTGTCACGTACCTGCCGAAACGGTGGTCCATCACGGAAGCTTCCATGAGCGCCATTCCAATGCCGCCTACCAGTCCGCCGATCGCCTGACTGCGCGCAGTTTTATGGTTGATAATTTTACCCACATCCGCACAGGTAACTGCTCGCGTGACGCGCACTTCGCCTGTGAGCGGATTTACCTGTACTTCAACAAAATGGCAGCCGAAAGAATACATCGAATACTTGTCCCGCTCCGCACCCGAACGCGAATCTTCCTGCGCATCAACCTGCTGTAAATTGTGATGTTCGAGAATTTCACTGAGTGAAATGGCGGTCGATGTTTCCTTCTCCAATAGCATTTGCCCGTTTTTAAATAAAACCTGCTCCGTAATAACGTGCTGAAAAGGAGAGCCCGGCATTGCGGCGGCAAGCGTGAGCAACTTGTTTTTCAGCGACTCACAAGCCGCATATACCGCCGAGCCCACACTCGGGATTGTGGAAGAACCATTTTGCCCCGGTGCATCGGGCAGGTCTGAACTACCCAGATCAAATCTTATCTTACTGCTGCTGATACCCAGCCGCCCGGCGGCAATGCGCGTCATGGCGGTACCTGTCCCGGGACCAATATCCATGGTGGCGCTTTGTACCACCAGCGTACCATCGCGGTTCAAAATTGCCTTAGCCTGGGCTGGGTGCCTGTGAAATCCGTACAGGCTCGACGCCATTCCGTAGCCTGTCAGCATACCTTTGTGCTTCATAGAACCCGGCGCAGCGGCCCTGTTTTTCCAGCCAAATGCCTCAGCAGCTGTTTCATAGCATTTCCTGAGCGACTTCGCCGACCACGGCAGGTTGCGTTCATGATCCATTTCAGCGTAGTTCCGTAGCCTGAGTTCGAGCGGGTCAATTCCCACTGCATAACTCAACTCGTCGAGTGCCGACTCCAATGCAAACATGCCCGTCGCGTCTCCAGGGCCGCGCATCCAGGTAGGTGTATTTACATCCAGGTTCAGCAGACGGTATTTCGTGGCAACATTGGGACAGGCATACAGCGCGCGGGTCGCCAGGATGGTACGTTCCAGGTGCTCTTCATACTGCGAAGTCTGCCCGGTACCTTCGTGCACCATGGCCACCAGCTTTCCATTCCGGTCGGCACCTATTGCTAACTTTTGAATGGTATAAGGCCGGTAACCCACGGAAGTGAACATCTGCTCGCGGCCAAGTACCAGCTTTACGGGACGTTTCAAATGCTTCGCCGCCAGGGCGGCAGCTACTGTATGCGGCCACACGCGGATACCGGAGCCGAAAGCCCCACCGATGTATTTTGAAACCACTTTTACATTTTCTCTTTTCAGTTTAAATGCCTGCGCAAGATTTCCCTGGGTGGATTTAACGCCCTGGTTTTTGTCATAAACCGTCAGCTTGTCATCGCCTTCCCAGACTGCAATCGTGGCGTGGGGTTCGAGTGGCTGGTGGTGTTGTGTGGGAATGGTGTAAGTAGCTTCAATTTTCACTTCTGCCTGGACAATCGCGCCGGGATTACCTCGCTCGTAATCCTTGAAGGGTGAATTTTGGCTGCGCTGTATATTCACGGGCAAAGCCGCATGACTGATATTGGCCTCAAAGTCGGTGGCGTGTTGCTCGGCCTGGTAAGTTACCTCGATCAAAGAAGCCGCGTACCTGGCCTTTTCAGGTGTTTCGGCAACAACCAATGCGACCGGCTGACCGTTAAAGTAAATATAATGATCATGAAAAAGGCGGAATGCAGTACCTACTGCGGCACGCCCCGCCGGCTGAACTGCTTTTGGATTGCCCGGAATTTCGGGTGAATTCAAGTGCGTGAGCACAACGAGTACACCTGGGGCTTTTTCTGCCTGGCGGGTTTCAATGCCGGTAATCTCGCCTTTGGCGATGATACTCGTCACCAGGATTGCATGTGCGAGGTTTTTTAAATGGTATTCAGCGGAATAGGTAGCTGTACCTGCCACTTTCTCCGGTCCGCCCACCCTATCCAGCGACTCTTTATCAGTCATGATTTTTCTGTTTTTATTCGATTGCGGCAGCATGAAGCAATGCCAGCACAACCGCATTGGGGGCCATTCTCAGTTTGTAATCATTTTGCCCAAAACTCACCGCGCCGCGCATCCCCAACTCAGCGGCCTGTCTGAACAATGCCTCTGAAACCGGCTTGCCGAGCAGATGCTGTTCGGCTTCAAAAAGTCGCCACGGCTTGTGCGCTACCCCGCCCATTGCCAGCCGCACTGCATTGACCCTGCCTTCTTTCAAATCCAGCGCAGCGGCAACTGACACAATCGCAAAAGCGAAAGAAGCGCGGTCGCGTACTTTGAGGTAATGGGAATGCATTCCAAAATCATTATCAGGAATTTCGATGCCCGTGATCAGCTCATTCCTTTCCAAAATGGTATCCCGCTCGGGCTGGTTGCCGGGCAGCCGGTGCAGGTCGGTAAATGCAATCTTGCGTTCACCGCTTTTACCTTCAATGATTACCTCTGCGTCTAATGCGGCAAGGGCAACGCTCATATCGCTCGGGTGTACCGCAATGCACGACTGGGCTGCATTGGATTTTTCAACCCCAAAAATCGCATGCATTTTGTTGATACCCTCCACCGCCGCGCAACCACTGCCAGGCTTGCGTTTGTTGCAGGGAAATGCAGTATCGTAGAAGTAAGGGCAGCGGGTTTGTTGCAGTGCATTGCCTGCTACGGTCGCCATATTCCGTAGCTGTCCCGAAGCGCCGGCATCGAGTGCCTGCGCCAGAAGTGGCTGTTTTTGCAGTACCAACTGATGTTCCGCCACTTCGCTGTTCAGCGCGAGTGCGCCAATTTTCAGCCTGCCTGGTTGGTAACTTATTTTTTTAAGGGGGAGATGATTGATATCCACCAGTTTGTCCGGAGACACAATACCCCTTTTCATCAGGTCGATCAGGTTGGTACCGCCAGCGATAAAGCGCGAGCCGGGATCGGAGGTGACTGCGCGGATCGCGTCATGAACTCTCGAGGGGCGCAGGTACTGGAATGCTTTCATACCTGACTACCGCTGTTATTAACCTCCATAATTGCATTCACAATATTGGGATAAGCCCCGCAACGACACAGGTTACCGCTCATATATTCCTGAATTTCTCCGGCACTGCCCGCCTTTTTTTCACGGATGCAGCTCACACCCGACATGATTTGTCCCGGCGTGCAGTAGCCGCATTGAAAACCATCATGTTTGATAAAAGCCTGCTGCAAAGGATGCAGTGCGCCATTTTTTGCCAGACTTTCTATCGTATGTACCTTTTTCCCCTGCTGCATAATGGCGAAAGACAGGCAGGAGAGTGTCCTTTTTCCGTTCACATGTACGGTACACGCGCCGCATTGCCCGAAATCGCAGCCTTTTTTGGTACCTGTCAATGCAAGCTGCTCGCGCAGCAGGTCGAGCAAAGTAGTCCTCGGATCAATGCTAAGCCGGTGTTTGGTACCGTTTATGTTTAGGCTAACTCTGACGGGTTGGGGATTTTCAATGGAGTTTTCTGATCCGCTGGCCGCTGACACAAAAGGCACGGGCAGTAACGAGAGTCCGGCCACAGCTACGGATTGTTTCAAAAAAAAGCGGCGTTCTTCGCTGAATTCAGCTTCATTCTCTGACTCCTCGCCGCGTACTTTCCTTTCATTATTCATCAGATTCCGGGTTCATTGCTTTCGAAAAAGGAAAGGCCTGCCACTTCCCGGGTTACTCCAACGGGCTGGCGAATCTTTCTGTAAGCCTGCCAGATGAAGCTTTTCAGCTGCGAATAATCATTAAATTGCAGTTAGGTTACAATCTCCTTCAACCTGCTGTTATCAAATGAAAAGTTCTGCTCACAAGCGGGTGTTTTCGGGAAAATTGTTCTTGGTCATCGCCTTCTTTCTGGTTTCCTCTCGTGGCCACGCGCAGCAAGCCGAGCTGGATTCAATCCTGCGTAAGATCGAGTACAAGAAAGATTCGATTTTCTCGATATTCAAATGGGTGGCCAGCACGCTGGAATATGACCCCACGCGCCTGCTCCTGGTAAGCGGCAGCACTGCTTATGGAAGTACCAGTCAGAACATTGTTCGTGAAGCGATCAATCGCAGAAAAGGAGTTTGCGAGCACTATGCCACCTTGTTCAATGCATTGCTGAGAAGGGCCGGTTACGAAAGCTACGTCGTGGAGGGGTATACCCTGCAGGGCGCAGGAGGTGACAAGTTTGGGCATGCGTGGAATGCAGTCAAAACGGGCGGCAACTGGTATTTTTACGACCCGACCTGGGCAGCGGGTTACATTCAAAGGTCTGTTTTTGTAAAAAGCTTCAACCCCGAATGGTATAAAATTCCGCCGATCAGGTTCATAGAAACGCATATTCCATTTGATCCGATCTGGCAGTTGCTCAACCCGCCGCTCACGCACGCGCAGATCCGGAATGGTCTATTTGACAACACTGCAGTTACCTATTTCAGTTACCAGGATTCTATCAGTGCATCGGTCAAAATGGACGAATTTAGCCGGATCAGGTCAAGTCTTGCACGAACAAGGTCCATGGGCATTCCTAACTCAGTTGTAGAAAAGTACCTGGCAGCAGGCGATCGCTACCTCAGTGATGCAGGCGATTACCGTGCGCTGAACAATACGCACAAGCTGCTCAGCAATGCTACGAGCGCCTACAATGAATACATTTTTTCAAAAAACAACCAGTTTAAAAGTCCGCGCTGGACAGACGAGATGCTCGAATCATTTTCAGGAAAAATGAAGGTATATCTCGATTCGGCAAACCAGACTTTGTCAGCTGTTTCGCCAGCTGACTTCCGGAATGCACAATACCAGTTGCAATTGAAAAAGCAGGTTTCGGAGATCACCGAAGCTGCCGACAAGGAAGCCATTTTCATCAAAAAATACCTGGCGACGTGGAAGCCGATGCGCATGCAACATTTTTATAAACTGAGGTAGAACCTGCATTAAACTGCAGAGCTTTAAAATGCAGGTAAATAAGTTTTGGTACCGGCAGATAATCCTTTTGCATATATTAGGTTAAAAATGTAAACATCTTGATGGTACCTTCGCTCCCCCGAATCAAGTTTATTGCCATTGATGACAATCCGCTCGACCTTCTTTTTCTTACCGAGTTTGCACGTACCCACACATTTTTAGACAATTGCGGGACTTTTTCGAATGTACTGGAAGGCTATGAAGCGCAGCAGTACATTAAACCCGACCTGATCTTCCTGGACATTGAAATGCCGGGATTCTCGGGGATTGATATGCTTCGAAAAATCCGCTCCGAGGTCACAATGGCCGTTTTCATCACCTCTCATCCTGAGTTTGCCCTGGAAGGCTTCGAACTCTCAGCGCTCGACTATATCCTGAAACCACTTACCGAAGAACGCTTTGCAGCAAGTGCGCGCAAAGTGCTAGAATACTGGGAAATGAAGCAGAAATCCCAAGCTTACGAGGTGATGTTTGAAAAAGATATGCTCACGATCAAGGAGGGTTATAACCAGATCCGGCTGGCGCAACAAGATATTATTTACCTCGAAGCCATGCAGGATTACACCAAAATCGTGACGCCCAAGAAGAATTACATGACACTTTCGTCCCTCTCCTACTTCATGGAACAGCTTCCTGCCGACCGTTTTATGCGGGTGCACCGGAGCTACGCAGTTTCTGTGGGGCAGATTAAGGAGCTGCGCTACTCCGAGCTGGTGTGCAGCGACGCGATTATTCCGGTGGGCAAAACGTACCGTTCGACTGTCGCCAGACTTAAACTATAACCTATGAAAATACTGCTACACGCCGTTATTTTTCTGGTATTCTCCACGCTCGCGGTCAGGGCACAGGATCTCCCCGATCTCAGCAGGTACAAAACAACTACGCAGAAGCTTGAAGCGCTGGCGGATATCTGCGACTCGCTGAACCGGACGGAAGGGTTTGAGCGCGAAAAAGTCATTGCCGGTTATGCATTGAAACTGGTACCTGCTAAAAACTGGTACTACCTGTCACTCTTTAACTTCAATCTGGGCATTGCGTGGGAACCGTCGAACTCTGATTCCGGCTTTTACTTTCACGAAAAATCGCTGGAATATGCCAGGAAGGCTAATCACGCGCGCAGGATCAATCTCTCCTTGGAAAGGCTGCTCTTCAACTACACCAATACCGCAGGGAAGAAAAAACAAAGCGACGCGATCTTCAAAGAAATGCTGACCATCATGGACTCCACGAGCGACGAACTTGTGAAAGCCAGTCTGGCGGCAACCATCGGAAACTACTACAGCATGAAAGGCGCGTACGAAACGCAGATCAAATACTTGCTGGAATCGATTGTAATTAAGAAAAAACTGATCGCCAACGGCCGGATCAAAGACCGGGAAGCAGTAGTGGTGGACCTGATGAACCTGGCGGAATTGTACATTGGCATGGCGCAGGGAGAGAAGGGGATTATGTATTCCAAAGAGGCCCGTAATTACATGACAGTCACCCACCATTACCGAAATCATTTTTACAAAGATATGACCGATGCGTACCTGCTGCTCAAACAGCCGGCCAACGCACAGATCTACTTCGACAGCCTTACTTCCATGCTGGCCGGCAACACCGTCGCCACCAGGAGGAGCAATGTCATCGCAGCCGACCTCGCTTTCGCAGATTACTACCTCGGCAACAACAAACCCGACAGCGCTATGCGCTATGTACGCGAAGCGAACGAACTGGCGCCCAAATGGGCTTCTGAGTTCCTCAAATCGCAGGTAGATTACATCACGGGCACCGCATATCTGGCCAGAAAAGAGTATTCCAAAGCACTACCTTTGCTGGAAGCTTCGGAACCGCTTTGTAAGGAATCCGGTCTTGACGTATATGCAGGATTGTTGCAGGCACTGGCTCGTTGTTATGCCGCAACCGGTCAGTGGCAAAAGGCTTATAATTCCTATGACAAATACGCCCCGATCCGCGATTCTCTTTACATCGAATCGGCTAAAAAAAGCATTGCAGACGCCGAAGCGCAGTATCAGAACCAGGAGAAGCAGCAGCAGATCGAGATCAAAAACATACAGATCGATGATGCCAGAAAACAGCGCATGTGGTTGACCGCTGGGATTGCATTAATGGCGCTATCACTGGCTTTATTGGGCATTATTTACAGGAACAAGAAAAAGAACGCCGAGTTGCTCGATGCAAAAAATCAGCAACTTAATAAGCTCATTGAAGACCTGGAAGAAGCCAACAGGACAAAAGCCAAGCTTTTCAGCATCATCAGCCACGATCTTCGGTCACCGATCAGTCAGGTTTATCAATTTTTAAAGTTGCAGCAGCTCAATCCGAAATTGCTGAACGAGACACAAAGAGCGGAACTGAGCGAGAAGATCCAGACCGCTACCGGGTCGCTGCTCGAAACCATGGAGGATCTTTTATTATGGTCAAAAACGCAGATGAACCAGTTCAAAGCGGACATTCAACCGGTCGATCTGGCACAGCTTACGCAGCAATGTATCCGGCTTTTGCAGCTGAATATTGAAGCGAAGCAACTCTCCGTTCAAAACCTCGTACCTGAAAAAACGATGCTTGATACGGACCCTTATTACTTACAGGCGATATTGCGTAACCTGTTGCAAAATGCTATTAAAGCTTCTGATGAAAACAGTACCATCCGGATTGAATGGACTGATAACTTGTTAACTAAGTCGCTGTCAGTTGAAAACTCCGGCACTCCATTCAGCCAGGAAGCTTACCAGGTGATCATCTCGCAAACTGAAAATGGACAAGGTTTAAACGGCTTGGGTCTTCGCCTGATCGACGAGCTATCCTCTACAATCGGCTTACAAATCCATTTCGAAAACCCCAAAAAAGAGCTGACAAGAGCGGTGATTACCGTTTGAAAAACGGATGGTTTAAAATTGAACAAATTTGAAAGGCGTTGTGTAAGTTTGTGAACAACGTTCCGCCTGATAGAAAGTCATCTTTAAACACATCAAAATAAACGGTTTGTGGTTTTTGAAATTATCATTTTGTAACAAATCTACATTTCGCATTGTTGAAGTACTACATCAAAAACTAACCGATAATGGCCCATAACAGTAATCCGTTCGAATTTGACCTTACTGAAAACCCAGCATCACAAATTCAAAAAGCGGTAAGTTCCGAAGAGATTCCAAAGATCTATGCAAACGGATTTATATGTGCTCGCTCTAATTCCGACGTAATGCTGGTATTACAACTTAATGGACAGCCCTCAACAGTTGTAAATTTGTCTTTTACAAGTGCTAAAACTTTGGCAAAAAATCTACAGGGGATAGTAGACCAAATTGAATCACTAATGGGTCAACAAGTGATGACGATCGATGAGATTAACTCTAAAAGCGCGGCAAAATCATGATTAACGAGGTTATTAGTTCTTCTAATTCATTGAAGTTTTTTGTAGAGGGTAGCGAGTCATCTTTTCACCCGGACGAAATTGTCGCTCAGATCAAAGCCTTGATAGATTTACCACAAGGGTGGGATTTTGGTAGTGGGGACGTGATATCAAGCGAAGTCATCAGAAAAGCTATTGAGGTATACAAGCTAACCCTACCATACAGTCTGATGTGTACCATCCACCCTACATCAGAAGGAGGTATAACTTTGGTTTTATCTACAAAGGACAAATTTCTTGACGTGACTATCGAAAAAAACTTAGGTATCTCTTTAACAAAGGAGCAAGGGATCGGCTTTGATTATCATATTATTTATTCAGATCGACCTGTTTCATACCACGAATTAATCCAGGAAATTCAAACAATATCCATTGAAAACTGTATAGAATGCATTTCGTCAGAACCCTTCACATTAAGAAATACGATCCGGGAAAGCGAAGATTTCAAAGTGATTGCTTCAAACCATACGGAGACGGAATATCAGTTTTTGAATACGAATGCGCATTAAATACTACTCCCACCGGCATCTGCGATCACATAGCAGCTTTCTATCCTTCCACAGTCGGAGATCCGCCTGCATATTGGATTATTAATTGCGATCATCTGGTAGATTACTACAAAGAACAGAATATAGAAGTTACTTGGAAACAGACAATAAGTGTTACCGGGGATGAATGCCACTATGATATTTACGGCATTGTTAAAGATAAGGGTAAACCCTACGTCGTGTCGTTTTGTAAATCGCCCAATCTATATATCTGTTCTTCAAATGGAACAAAACAGATTTGGCCAGAAGCGGATCATGAATTATTAGCGTCACTTTATCGGAAGTCAATTAGCCCGGCTAGCCCCTGATTCACCGATTCTTGGTGTGAATTAACAAATCATGCTGCCGGGAGCCTGACCGAAAAAAAGATAGAAGACGAATTGCGGCGGTATCGTAAAATGCGTTTTGAGAGTAATATTGAAAAGTTGCAATCAGTAAAACCTGATTACAAGCGACTGATTAAAACAAAGAAGATTATCTAATTAGCTTCACTCCGGTACCAATTCACATTCATTCTCAGTATTCCCCGTCTTGCGGCTTTCATTGGTTCGTTTTAAAAGCAGCTGATTATCTGTTGGCGGTGCTGAAAGATAGAATTCAATATTGCCGCTTGTGAGGCTGGGTGGAGGTGTTAGATTTTCCAGAATGAGGCGGCTGTTATCTGTTGAAAGTGTCCAGGTACCAGTCAGCTTTCTCCCATCCAGATCCGTGAAAACCACCTGATCCGCGGCAGTCAGGTCGAGTCTGAAAAGTGCGTAGCTTGGCCGCACATTACCTGTCGTTCCCTCGGTGTAAACCAGCCTTCCATTCTCCTTTACCGTGCGGGCTTTCCATACTTTACCCACATTAGCTGGCTCCACTTTCTTGGGTTGACAAGACCAGCACGATACAAAAAGAGCCCAGGCGATTAACGCAGCATATTTTTTCATAGTCTTCATGTTAATGCATCACAATTTTTTGCCTGACCGTCTTTTTTTCATTTAACTCGACTAATACGATATAAACACCCGCGGAAAAACTGCTCAGATCTGTCTGGAAATTGGAATTAGCGCGAAACCTGGCCCTCGGTTTTCCCTGTAAATCATAAATAGTAACCATAGGCTGCGCCGATTTACCGGAACGAATGAAAAGCGTTTTGTCAAAAACATAGATCAGCTCCTCGCTGGCCGGTTCCACTGCAGTGATGATAGATGCCGCGAATATTTTGGCCACATTGCTGTAAGCCGAGCTACCAGCCGCATTGATCGCCTTGATGCGGTAGTAATAATCCTTTACTTCGAGAATTTCCCTGTCTGCAAACTGGATTTTAGAGGCCGCCTGCCGGCCTATCTGCTTGAACTCGCTCCCGGACTTTTTAGAACGTTCAATGATCACTTCGGTGGCATTCGCAGACAGCGGCGACCAGCGCAGCTGCACCAGATCAAAGTCCAGCGGTACCGCGGTCAGGTTCTCCGGTTTGTCGGGGATAGGTGCTTTGCCGGTTACAGCCTCGGCAACATTGCTGTACCCCGAAGCGCCGATTGCATTCACTGCACGAATGCGGTAATAGTACCTGGTTTCGGATTTTAAACCTTTGTGCTGGTAGCTTTTCACATTCTCACCCAGGTCGGCGAGTTTGTTGAAGCTGTTCCCATTGTTCGACCATTCAAGCTGAAAGCTTTTTTCATTACCGGAAAGATCCGCCCAGGTAAGATCAATTTGTTGGTAGCTGACCGCTGTCGCATTTAACCTCGCAGGGGCAGAAGGCACTACATCCGGGGTTGTTGCGCTGGCCACATTGGAAAATCCTGAAATGCCTGAACTGTTCCTGGATCGGATGCGGTACCAGTACTTGGTGGCAGGTTGCAGGTCCTTGTTTTCAAAAGTTGTCGCATTTTCATTCAGGTCAGCAATTTTCTGAAAATCGCTGCCGTTGCCTGAGCGTTCCAATTCAAAACCGGTCTCATTATCGGATTGATCCTTCCATTGGAGGTTGATCTGGCTACTGGAAATGGTCATTGCGGTGAGCTCAATGGGCTTAGCTGGCGGAACGTCCAGGGTTGTAGCCTCTGCAATGTTTGAAAAACCGGAAGTGCCATTCGCATTAAATGCACGGATCCGGTACCAATATTTTGTGCGTTTCGCCAGTCCGTTATCCTGATACGATGACTTGCCACCGCCTATGTCCGCGACCTTGCTGAATGCAGATCCGTCGTTAGACCGCTGCAACTCAAATCCGGTTTCATTATCTGAGATATCGGCCCAGGTCAGTTCAATGCTGCTTTCGGATACAGCTACTGCATTCAACCTGGCCGGAGCAGTCGGAACCAGCGATGCAATGTCCGCACAGGCTGTATTCGAATAATCCGACGGACCGCTGTTATTTACCGCCATGACCCGGTAACAGTAGGTAGCACCAGGCGCGAGGTTGCGGTCTTCGTAGGAAAGTGAACGGCTATATTCAACCACGGCAATCTGCCTGAATGCAGTTCCTTCGGTCATGTCCGCTCTTTCGAGTAAAAAGCGGGTGCCGCCGCCGTTATTCCCATTCCAGGTAAGGTTCACATTCAACCCATTTACGCGCGCAACCAAATCGCTGGGATATTGAGGCGGCGCTTCGGGCGTACTTGCAGATGCGTCGTTAGAGTAGCGCGACTGCTGGCCGCGGCTAATGGCGCGCACCCGATAATTATAGGTCGAAAGCGGCGAAACTGACCTGTCTTCATAGCTGGTCACATTCCTGTCCACGGTCGCGAGCAATGTGAAATTGGTACCCAAACCCGGATCCCGGTAAATCTCGAAACCGGATTCCTGATCTCCTGAATTGTCCTTCCAAGAAAGATTAACCCGGTTGTAAGCCGCTCCCTCAGCTTTCAGCTCGGTAGGCGCCTGCAGCACAACCTGCGCTTTGGACACAGTGAAATCCAGCAGCAAACCAGACAGTGCCCCTGCGATGTACAGAAAGTAACTCAGCTTTTTCATTTGATTTCAACTTCAACAGGTTTTGACAATCCCGACTCCATTCCATCCTGGTAAATCACACGCACCATGTATTGCGCACGGCCTTTCTGCGGACGTTTGTCGCGGTACTCACGGGTATCGTACACCGAATCATAACTTGTAAGACTGTCGGCTGAACCTGCCTTGTAGATAACAAACCGGCAGTTCGGCACGCCGTAGGTCCAGTAGAGCGACACACTTTTGTCGGGATTCAAAAAAGCTTTCAGTCCGTCCACGGTGGCGGGCGTCACTTTCGGCGTTTTGATGTTGAGGGGGAAAGAAATATCCGATCGCAGCCCGCTGTCATCAACCGCCACCAGCGCATAACCATAATCCGACCGGCCCTTAATGGATTGATCTGCATAGGAAACCGCATTCTTGTCGAGCCGTGCCAACTCTGTCCACCGCTCGGTGGCTTTTCCACGGCGCAGCACGATTTGTTCTGAAACATCCACGCTGCTGCTGGGCACCCACGAAATCAGCACCGCAGTGTCGCTGACCACATAGTTGCGCAGCACAGGCGCCACGGGCCTGATCACGTCGGGTCGCTTCAATTCGAGGATTTCGGAAGGTTCGCTGGGATTGTAGCTTTTATCGTAGGCGATTACGCGGAAGTACTTTTTCGGCGTGAGCGCATTCAGCGTAGTGGTATCGATGAATGCGGGTAAGGCGAGATATCCGATTGTTTTACCGGAAAAAACATGGAC
>NZ_JBHYGF010000027.1:14108-14462 GCF_051859145.1 Dyadobacter sp. | reverse complement strand
GAAGTGGGCATTCACATTGCGGATGTTTCGCATTTTGTTTTGCCAAATACAGAACTGGAAAAAGAAGCTTACCGCCGCGCTACTTCGGTTTACCTGGTAGACAGAACGGTACCAATGCTCCCCGAAAAGCTTTCCAACAATCTTTGTTCACTCAGACCTAACGAAGATAAGCTCGCATTTTCAGCCATTTTTGAAATCAGTCCAAAAGGAAAATTATTGAAAGAATGGTTTGGAAGAACCGTGATCCATTCTGACAAAAGATATAGCTACGAAGAGGCGCAGGCAGTACTGGATTCAGGAGAAGGTGATTTTCCGAAAGAACTGACTACGCTGAACAATCTTGCTAAAATATTC
>NZ_JBHYGF010000027.1:0-14098 GCF_051859145.1 Dyadobacter sp. | reverse complement strand
GAGCGTTTCAAAAAGGGCGCTATTAACTTTGAAACAACCGAAGTAAGGTTCAGACTGGATGAAAACGGAAAACCGCTGGGTATTTACAAGAAGGAGCGCCACGATTCCAATAAGTTGATTGAAGAATTTATGCTCCTCGCGAATAAGCGCGTTGCCGAATATGTGTACTCGCTTTCAAAAGGCGAAGAGAAAAACACGATGGTATACCGGATACACGAGGCGCCGGATGTGGAAAGGCTTAAAACCTTCGCCACTTTTGTAGCCAAGCTGGGGCACAAGCTCGTAGTTGAGGAAGAAAACAAAATCGCAAAATCCATGAATGCGATGCTGGCGAAAGTGGAAGGCCGGCCGGAGCAGAATTTGATAGAATCGCTAGCTGTGCGTACAATGGCCAAAGCCAGGTACAGTACCGAGGACGACGGTCACTTTGGTCTTGCATTCACGAGGTATTCACACTTTACCTCGCCAATCCGCCGGTACCCTGATGTAATGGCGCACAGGTTGTTGCAGCACTACCTGAATGGCGGCTCCAATGTGGACAAAGAAGCGTACGAAGAAGCATCGAAGCATTCTTCCGAGCGCGAGCGGCTGGCAGCAGAGGCAGAGCGGGCCTCTATCAAATACAAGCAGGTAGAATATATGAGCTCCATGGATCCCGACCAGGAGTTTGACGGAATTATCACCGGCGTAACGGAATTCGGGATTTTCGTAGAGATAACAGAGACTGCTTCCGAGGGATTGATCAGAATGACTGATCTTGGTGACGATTTTTACGAACTCGACAAGGAGAACTATCGCATTGTAGGCCAGCGTACCAAAAAGATCTATGCTTTTGGAGATAAGGTGAAAGTAAAGGTAAAAGATACAAACCTGGCACGCAGGAGTATGGACCTTTACCTTGCGGGAACCATTCCATCTCCAAGCCGAGACCGGGGTAGCAGTGACCGTGGCCAACGCGGCGGCCGGTCGAGCCGCGGCGAAACCCGCCCACCCCGTTCTTCCAGAGGTAACAGAGGTAACAAAGGCTCAACCAGTGTTGACCCGGGCCGGGCTAGGAAACGGCGGCGCTAGTGTGACCGATTTTCCATTTGAACGTCTTGATCAGAAAGATCAAGTCAAATGGAAATCGTTTACAAACAAGAATCGTACGAGATAATTGGAAAGTGCATGGAAGTTCACAAGGAACTTGGACATGGTTTTCTCGAAATCGTTTACAAAGACGCGCTTGAATTGCTGTTTCGTCAAGACGACATTTTCTTTGAGCGTGAAAAGGAATATCCTGTTTACTTCCGCGGCATTTTGCTGCGCCACAAATTCTGGGCTGACTTTGTGGTTTACGACAAGATAATTCTTGAACTGAAATGTGTATCAGTGCTCACCGACGAGCATGTTGCTCAGACGCTGAATTACCTGAAAGTGTCCGGGAACAAGCTTGGTCTGCTTGTTAATTTTGGCAGGGGTAAATTAGAATATCGCAGATTGTTGCTTTGATTTATTGCCACGAATGCACGAAACAGGCACGAATACTTCGTGAAAATTCGTGCATTCGTGGCGTAAAATATAATCGAAGCGGCGGAGTAATCAGGCCGGCAGAAAAGCCCTTACTTTTTCTTCCAGCAGGTCTACCTGCGTTGATAATGATCGCAATTCTTTTAATAACTGATCTTTAAGTGTTTCTTTGGAAGCACTTTTTTCGTTTATTTCCTTCCAAAACAATTCTCTTTCTTCCTCTGTCTGTAAAGTGGAGAATTCCTCAAAATAAGAGATTAAACTAAGCGGGACTGTTGTTCTCATGGTTTTAGCAGATTTTCAATTTCATTCAGTCTATTAAGTATAGAAGGCAGTGTTCAGTGAGCAACCAAATAGGTTAGAATTTGGTAACAGCTTTCTTTGCATTAATTTATAAAAACACCTTATGCGCAAAACACTCTATTTCCTCTTTTTTAATACGCTGATCTTCACTGCCTCACTCGCCCAAAAACCCGCTTCCAAAGAAGACTGGCAGCCGCTGTTTAATGGACAGGACCTTACTGGCTGGGACATTAAAATCGCCGGGCATAAGGTCAATGACAATTATAAAAACACCTTTATTGTCGAGGACAACATGATCCGCGTCAATTACAAAGAGTATGACCGGTTTACCACCGAGTACGGACATATGTATTACAACAAGCCTTTTTCGCATTATAAGATCAGGCTCCAGTATCGCTTTACCGGAAACCAGGTACCGGGAGGCGCTTCGTGGAATGTGAGAAACAGCGGTATTATGCTGCATTCACAACCTGCTGCCAGCCTCGGGTTCGACCAGGATTTTCCGATATCACTCGAAATGCAGTATCTCGGCGGACTTAATGCAGGGGAACGTACAACAGGAAACCTTTGTACTCCCGGAACAATCGTGGATATCAATGGAAAACTAGACGAGGCGCATTGCATCAACTCTTCATCTAAAACCTACAATGGCGACCAGTGGGTTACTGCTGAGGCGATTGTGCTGGGCGATTCCATCGTTTATCATTTGATAGAGGGCGATACAGTTCTGGTTTTCACGAATCCGCGTGTGGGCGGCGGATATGTGAGCAAGAGCCACACTTTTAAAGATGGGAAAGTGGGTAACGAAAACGAATGGATCAAAAAAGACGGCACCAAGCTTGGCAGCGGATACATTGCATTGCAAGCGGAGAGCCACCCCATTGATTTCAGGAACATAGAGCTGCTCAACCTGAAAGGCTGTATGAACCCGAAAGCGACCAATTATAAGTCGTACTACGTGGAGCCTGACGAAAAGTCGTGTACGTTTAATAAGTAATGCGATTCGGTTGAACAAGAGTGACCCGGTAACTAAATGGTTTTAAGTATATTTAGAATCACTATATTCTAAATCCCTTTCCAATATGCGCATTGTTGACCGGGTCTTACGCAAGGCCGAAACGCTGAAAGATCAATATTTCCCATTGAGGAAATTCGACGAATCTACCCTACCCTGGATTGATAAGCCTGGTGCGAACATTGCGGAGTTCCTGAAAAAAAATCCGCCTCGTTTCGATGTGCCTTATAATATGGCAGAGAAGCTCGCAGCCTGGGAAAAAAATGGCTATGCTGTTTTGGAAAACGTAATTCCGGAATCTCTTATTGACAAATTCTGGAGTGATTTTCAGGAGCTGGTACAAAATCCCGATAAGTACGACTTATCTGTTCGCATTGATCGTGACGAATTCAAACCTAATCAGGAACGCAACATCAAGGATTTCCCGAAGGAAGCTTTGCTTGGCAAATACGTAAAGATCAATGACTTTCATAATTCATCAGTGGCAGGGAAGAACCTGATGACGCATCCGTCCATTGTTGCATTTCTGGAAGCGATTTTCAATCAACAGGTGGTTGTCATGCAAAGCCTGATATTTATGTACGGAAGCCAGCAGCCTACGCACCAGGATTTTCCATGGGTTACCGCCAAAATTCCCAGTCACCTGGCGGCAGCGTGGATCGCGTTGGAAGATATCAAAATTGACTCCGGCCCTTTATACTATTACATCGGATCTCACAAAATGCCTAAATTCGATTTTGGTTCCGGAATATTATTTAAACCAAATTCAACCAAATCGCCGCTCGAATTTGCCGATTATCTTGATAAAACCTGTACAGACCTTCAATATCCAAAAGAAACGCTGCTGATCAAAAAAGGCGATGTGCTTATCTGGCACGCTGCACTGGCCCATGGCGGTTCTATGATCTCCAATCCGGAACAAACCAGGAAATCATTTGTTTGCCACTATTCCACAGCAGAAGCGCTGCCTTATCACAGGAACTTTACCACCAGCCCGCCAGTAGTACAGACCTACAATGGCGTGAATATTTTCAATAATCCTCTCTTCCCCCAATCCGAAGACATACTGAAGTAATTAATCACGATTCCGCTTCCGGTTTTTTATATTTTTGCACAGAATGGACGTTAGTATACCGTCCATTTTTCTTTTTTAACCCCGAAGCATTTTTATGCTCCCTAAAAGTACAATTCTCCGGATACTTCTGCTGATCGCTGCCTTGGCCGGAATCAACTGGCTCGGATCGCTCCTTTTCGTCAGGCTGGATCTGACTGAGGACAAGCGGTACAGCATTTCGGAGGCTACCAAAGTGCTGCTGGGCAGTCTTGACAAGGATATTGTTGTAAATGTATACCTCTCAGGCGATTTCCCAGCAGGGTTTGAGCGGCTTGAAAGTGCCACAAGGGAAACGCTCGAAGAATTTAAAACCTACTCCAACGGACATTTAAGCGTCAACTACTCTGATCCTACCGAAGCAACGAGTGAAGAACAGCGGCAAAAGCAGTTCATAAATCTGGTTGACCGCGGATTGACCCCGACCAATGTTTTCGCCAACGAAGATGGGAAGCGGACAGAGAAAATCATTTTTCCTGGCGCCATTGTTCAGGCAGATACCTTGTCTGTTCCGGTGCAGTTGCTGAAAGGAAATAAGACGAGTTCTCCGGAGGAACAGCTTAACCAATCTTACGAAGGCGTAGAATTCGAGCTTGCATCCGCAATTCGCCTGCTGGCTAATCCGGAGCGTAAAAAAGTTGGGCTGGTTGTTAGTCACACCAAAATATCACCTGCGCGACTGAGCGACCTGATCGCCACGATCCAGCAGCATTACGATCTGTTTCTCGACATGAACAATCCCGAATCTTACGAAGGGTTGGATGCGTTGATTGTAATGAAACCTGACAGCGCTTTTTCAGACGATGAAAAATATAAGCTCGACCAATATGTCGTTTCAGGCGGTAGTGCGATGTTTTTCACAGATGGCGCCAAAGTAGACAGTGTGAGCCTGGACGGAAATTATGCACAGCCTCAGGACTTGAACCTGAATGATCTGTTATTCAAATGGGGCGCGCGCATCAACACCAATCTTGTAAAAGACCTGAAATGCGCTGACATCCTGCTGAATGTAGGTAACCGCGGCGATGCACCGGAGATCAGGCCAATGCCCTGGCGCTTTTACCCAATGATCAACAATTTTGGCGCGCATACGATTACACGCAACCTGAATGCGATTTACACGCGGTTTCTCAGCAGCATAGATACTGTCGGTGGCGCAGCTTCTGTACGGAAAACGCCCTTGCTATTGACCTCACCCTACACACAGGTACTGAACACACCTGTATTGGTAGGCTATAATGAAGCGCGCAAAGATCCAGATGCCGCTGAGTACCGGGGTGGTGAAAAACTGGCGGCAGTATTGCTGGAAGGATCATTCAGCTCGCTTTTTCAAAATCGCATTTTGCCCGGTGATCCGCGGGCAGCCAAATTCAAGGCAGAAGGGAGTGGCGGGAAAGTGATTATCTGTTCCGACGGCGACTTGATTGTTAACGATTTTGATTACAAAAGAAATGCTCCCCTCCCGCTCGGATATGACAGGGTGACTAAGCAAACTTTTGGTAATAAAGATTTTGTGATGAATGCGCTGGACTACCTTACAGATGCCAATGGACTGATCAGTGCGCGTAATAAAGAGATCTCTATCCGCGCATTGGACAAGATTCAAATTCAGGAAAAAAGGAAGTTTTGGCAAGGTATCAACCTGTTGCTGCCCATTGTTGTTATCGGAATTTTTGGCGCGCTGCGATACTATCTTCGTCGCCGAAAATTCGCCTGAGATTAAGGTAGTTCGTCGGCAATTTTTTATATTTTTGTTCCCTACAAAAGGATTTTCTGGCCTCTGCCGATCATATTACATTAACATTTAAACACTTACGTCACGAATTATGAAGTTTGTCGTTTCGTCATCAGTTCTTTTAAAACAGCTATCAGCTATAAACGGTGTCGTTTCAACGAACCCAATAGTCCCCATACTGGAAAATTTCCTTTTGTCGCTGGAAGGCAATACGCTGACAGTTACAGCTTCTGACCTGCAAACGGTGATGATCACTGAAATTGAGGTTGAATCTGCTGAAAAAGGAGCGATCGCTATTCCTGCCAAATTGTTGCTGGATACGCTTCGCGGATTGCCTGAGCAACCTATCACTTTGCAGGTGAATGGAGAAACATTCGGGACGGAGATCATTTCCGATAACGGACGTTATAAATTATCCGGAGAAAATCCGATTGATTTCCCAAAAACACCTGCTGTAAACCGTGGCCAGGCTGTTGAATTTTCATCTTCTGCATTAGGATCTGCCATAGCTAACACGCTTTTCGCAACCAGTACAGACGATCTGCGCCCTGCTATGACAGGGGTTTTTGTACAAATGGGTACAGAAAGCGCAACTTTCGTAGCGACTGACGGCCACCGTCTGGTGCGCTACCGCCGGACAGACATTAAGTCTGATATTGATACTTCCATGATCATCCAGCGGAAAGCATTAAACCTGCTGAAATCCTGTCTGCCTTCGGATGATGTACCCGTGAAAGCCGAATTTACTTCTTCCAATGCGTTTTTCAGCTTTGGCAATATCCGCATGATCTGCCGCCTGATCGACGAGCGCTTCCCCGATTATGAGAATGCAATCCCGACCAATAATCAAAATACATTAACGATTAACAGAATGGAAATTCTGAGTTCGTTGAGACGTATTTCGATTTACTCCAACCGGACTACACATCAGGTACGTTTGAAAATGTCTTTGAATGATCTTGTGATATCTGCGGAGGATTTAGATTATTCAAACGAGGCAAACGAGCGTTTGATGTGCGAGTACAATGGGGACGATATGGAGATTGGGTTTAATGCTAAATTCCTGATTGAAGTTCTAGGAAATCTTTCCAGCAAGACAATCACCTTTGAACTATCTGCTCCAAATCGTGCAGGCTTGATTATCCCGGTGGATCAGGGAGAAAATGAAGATATCCTGATGCTTGTCATGCCAGTGATGCTAAATACTTACGTTTAGACCCAGGGAAAACACCATAGTAGAAAGGTCAGCGATAATGCTGACCTTTTTTATTATACATTGACATTCAACTGTTTACCATAAACTTTCATCATCTACGAAAAAAATCGTAGCAAAGCCTTGCTTCTACGATTTTTTTCGTAGATATTTGATACGAAGGTTATCGTAATCAATTAGCTATGTATATCAAACCCACCGAATCCGAGCTCGAAATTTTAAATTACTTGTGGCAAGCGGGCCCAAGTACTGTTCGGGCTGTACATGATGCACTTTCCGCAACCAAAGATGTTGGCTATACCACAACCCTCAAACTCATGCAAATTATGCATGATAAAGGTTTGCTGTATCGCACAGAACAAGGCCGCTCCCACATTTATGTCGCATTGCTGGGCAAAGAAGAAACCCAGCAGAACCTGGTCGGAAAGTTAGTCGAAACTGTATTCCAAGGTTCAGCGGCGCAAATGGTAATGCAGGCGTTGGGAAATCACACCACGTCGAAAGAAGAGTTAGATGAAATTCGTGAGTTATTAAATAACCTTGAAAACAATCGCTAGCCATGAATGCAATTTCAACCTTTTTCTCCTCCCCTATTGTGCCCGCATTTGGATGGACACTGGTTCACTCAGTTTGGCAGGGAACCGCTCTATTACTAATTGCACTTGCAACTTTCTTTGCTTTTCGCAATAAGTCTGCGAATGCAAGGTATCTATCGGGAATAAGTTTTCTCCTTTTGCAGGTAATTGCATCCGTTGCGACATTTGCGTATTACTACCGTCAGTTCGCTGCGTCGGCGTCTATCAAAACCTCAGCAGCTGTTTCCGCGCCTTCTTCGGGGCTTAATGCTGCGGGACCGTCTGCTTACCAATTGCCATTTTCGTTGAAAGTGCAGCTATGGTTAAGTACGCATTTGCACGAACTGGTAATATGCTGGCTTATTGGTGCTGGCTTTTTGCTGATCCGGTTCTTAGGTGGCTGGCTTTTTACAGAGCGGCTTCGCATAGGTTCGGTTATTGTGTCTGATCGAGAATGGAGGGCTAGATTGGGCGTGATTTTAGCCAGGATGAATATCTCGAAGTCAGTTGAATTCAAGGAAACTGCACGGATACTTACGCCGATGGTCATTGGAACACTAAGCCCGGTTATACTGATCCCGATAGGATTTCTGACCGGATTCTCAACTTCGCAAGTTGAAGCTATTCTCGCTCACGAGCTCGCTCACATCAAGCGCAATGATTACCTCGTTAACATGCTGCAATCCTTTGTGGAAGTTGTATTCTTTTTCCATCCTGCGATCTGGTGGCTGTCTGACCGGGTGCGTGCCGAGCGTGAACATTGCTGCGATGACATCGCGCTTTCAGTTTGCGGAGACAAAATGTCGCTGGCCCACGCGCTGGTGAAAGTAGCTGAATGGCAGTCCGCTCCGAGACTGGCGATGGCATTTGCATCTAAAAAACCTTTACTGCTGAACCGTGTACAAAGAGTATTGGGAATTTCACCCAAAAAATCAGGCGGGCTGGGCACTTTACCTCTGATCCTTTTTGCAATCAGTTTGGTTGTCGCAGTTTCTGTATACTCGGTAGCTCAAAAGTCAGAGAAAAAGCAGGAACGCAAAACTTCAAAGGTTATCGCAAAGAAGGCGGGTAAAAAGCGCTTCACACTGAAAAGCGACGAGTCCGAGATTGCAGAACATCTTGATACTGATGAGGTAGATATAGATGAAAGTCTACATGACCTGGATTTGAATGTGAATGTTGACCTCAATGATATGAAAATCGACATCAACACGGATTCGCTGCAACGTAAATTGCAGGCTTTACAAAATGAAATGGAGCCACTTCACCGCAGAATGGAGGAAATCAACCTGGAAATTGAAAAACAAAACTTTGAAGTAGAGCGGGTAAATCGCGAAATAGAGAAGATAGAATGGAAGAAAGAGCGTGCAATGGACAGCCGGTCCGAATTGATGGAAAAACGCTCCGAGCTCCTGAACAGAAATAGCAATACAAATCAATTGAAACTGAGCGAGGCTGATCTTGACAAGCAATTATCTGAATTTGAACAGCAGATCAAAGTACAGGAACAGCAGATCGCCACACTGAACTCCCAGATTTCAGCGGCACGCAAAGAAACTTTTGCCGCAGAAGAACCGCTCAGGAAATTTGAGTCAGAAATGGAGGATCTGAATGTCAAGATAGATGGCATCGCAGCGCAAATGGGCTTATCCACTTTGGGCATGCACAACCTCCATATTTCGCCTGATATGAAAATGGTGGAGGATGTACCGCATCACCCGGCACGTTCCCGAGTTCAGCGGAAGAGGGTATCACCCCCACCTCCGCCGCCAGCAGCACCTGCCAAAGCTGCGAGGCCAGCAAAAATCCCCGCACCCGCAGCTCCTCCGGCGCCACCGGTTCCGCCTGCAAAAAGGGCATCAAATCAGCAGTAAGTATCTATTCGACTTCGATAATAACGTCGTCGGTCATTGGACGGGTGACGCAGGTGAGGATAAAACCAGCATCTCTTTCTCCCTGCGTCAGTCCTTCATCCTCGTCCATTTGAACCTTCCCTGAAACGCAACGACCCATACAGGCTGTACACATACCTGCCTGGCAGGAGTAAGGCAGGTCGATATCCATATTCAATGCAGCCTCCAACACTGTTTCGTGCGCCTGAACAGATACCTTATACTCCGTACCTTCATAGAAAAGGGTTACTTCACGCATTTTGTGGGTATCATCTTCGGAAACAATCACCTCACCCGGCTGCGTTGATGCGGCAGTTATAAAGCTTTCACGTCTCACTTTCTCATCCGGGACGCCCAGAATAGCCAGTGCACGCCGGGCCTCGTCGATCATATCTTCCGGTCCGCACAAAAAGTATTCGGCTTCTTTACTTTTAAGGTCGCCAAGCTGTCCGACTATTTTCAGAATATGTGTCTTATTCAAACGGCCGGTCTCTCCCACCCACATTTCGCCTGGCTGACTTAATGTGTGCACCACCTGAAAACGCGCTCCATACTTTTCCTTCAAACCCTCTATTTTGTTTTTGAAAATAATGGAATCTTCATTTCTGCTGCCATAAACCAGAAATACCTGGCTTTCCTGTTCTACGATCAAGATAGATTTCAGAATAGAGAACAAAGGTGTAATGCCACTTCCCGCGCCTATAAAGACAACCTGTCTCACCTGATCATCTTCCTGTTTGGGGAAAAATGAACCCATGGGTTCCACTGCTTCCAGAATGTCGCCTTCTTTGATGGTATCAAGCAGTAAATTAGATGCATAACCTCCCGGGATTCGCTTTATTGTAACCGCCAGCGAAACATCCGTATAAGGTGAGCTCGACATGGAGTACGACCTCCGCACCTTTGTCCCATCCTCAGCCGGCAACAAAAAAGTCAGGAATTGTCCCGGTCGATAAGCAACAACTTCATTGAGCGGGTGCCAGAAGTGGATTGTTGAAGCCTCTTCCGTTTCTTTTTCAACTTCTTTGACTTTTAAAAAATAGTGTTTGCTCATATGGATGGCTGTTTAGCTGTTCGCTGTTAGCATTTTTGGCTGTTGACTTGGCTATGAACTAATAGCTATGTGCTGCTTGTTTTTTGGTTATATTAAATGCAAAAGCCTCACAGGTAACACCTATGAGGCTTTTTTCATTCTTTGATCTTTTATTTTAAAGTCGCAACTGCATCTTTAATGCGCTGAACTGCCTCGGTTAGGGCTTCGTCAGCAGCGGCTGTGGAGATACGAATGCAGTTGGGTGCACCAAATCCTGAGCCTGCTACGGTTGAAACATAAGAGTTGTTCAACAACCAGTTACAGAAATCGTCTGAATTGTTAATTGTAGTTTCACCATCAGATTTCCCGAAGTAGTAGCTCACATCAGGGAATGCGTAAAATGCGCCCTGAGGTACATTTACTTTGAAACCAGGGATTTCTTTCAGCAAACCTACTACCAGGTCTCTGCGGCGCTGGTAAGCTTTTGCCATTTCAATCGAAGGTTCCATCGGGCCATTGAATGCTGCGGTCGCGGCTTTCTGGGCAATGGAGTTCGTACCCGAGGTAACTTGCCCCTGCAACTTCTCCACGCCGTCTGCAATCCATTTGGCAGCAGCAATAAAGCCGATCCTCCAACCTGTCATCGCATAACCTTTTGCTACTCCATTGACAGTGATAACCCGGTCTTTCAATGCAGGAATAGATCCCATGCTGAAATGACCTTCTTCTGTAAAGTTGATGTATTCATAAATTTCGTCTGCCAGTACGTACACACCTTCGTGTTTTTCAAGTACTGCGGCGATTTCTCGTAGTTCAGATTCTGTGTAAACCGCTCCGGTAGGATTGTTTGGAGAAGCGTACATCACGATTTTTGTTTTCGGTGTAATTGCTGCTTCCAGTTGCTGGGCGGTAACTTTAAAATCGTTTTCAAAAGCACCATCCAAAACCACTGACTTACCTTCTGCCAGCTTCACCATTTCGGAGTAGCTCACCCAATATGGTGCGAAAATGACTACTTCGTCACCTGGATTTACCAAAACCTGGATTACGTTCGCCAGTGAATGTTTGGCACCTGTTGAAACTACGATATTTTCAGGTTTCCAATCTATCTTATTATCTCTCAACAACTTGTCGGCAATCGCCTTGCGCAGATCAGGATAACCTGCAACGGGAGAATAGCCATGAAAACCGTCATCGATGGCCTTCTTGGCAGCTTCGCAGATGTGCTCAGGCGTCTTAAAGTCTGGCTCACCTACACTTAGACTGATTACTCTGTGGCCTTTGGAGGCAAGCTCCCGGGCCATTTTGGTCATCGCCAGCGTCGAAGATTCTTCGAGGGCGTTGATGCGGTCGGCTAACATGCGTGTTTCCAACCGGGTTTGCTCTGCTACTGCGGACATTGCAACAAGGAATTGAGTTAAAGAAGGTACTGCTATCTGTATCAACAAATTGCCCGCAAAGGTATGGCTTTTTTAGGAGTTGTGCCGTTTTAAGCAAACAAAGATTTTTTAAAATTTTACCGTTACCATTTCAATGATTGTACGTCTTAGTTAATAATCAGCTAATCTTTTATCCTAAAAAATACATTTATGGAAACTGAGATCACGATAGAGGAATTAAGATTTCTCGCCAATATTCCACGGGAACTTGAAACTACATTCCTGCGTGTAGCCAATGGACTGCATCAAAAGGCAAAGCACTCCAAGGAAAAAGTGTTCATCATGTTGGTGAGAATGCTGCAAAATCCAAAAAAATATGCATACTCAAAAAGTAAGCTGACCAATCTGGCTCAAACCGTTTTTGATCTTAAAAAAAACGGTACAGACATCTCACTGACCGAAGATGGGCAAGAGCTGCTTGTCAATGAAGAAGCTGTGCTCACACCGCAGCAAAATGAGGGTAAGTCCGGGAATCAGTTTGGGTTGAGGGACGACAAGCTGCATTATGCGGTTTTTGGACGGAAACATATTGAAGAAGGCGCTTTAAAGCAAATGGAAACGGCGGTAAGTCTGCCTATATCAGTCAGTGGAGCCTTAATGCCCGATGCACACCAGGGTTATGGTCTTCCGATTGGTGGCGTACTTGCGACAGAAGCAGATAAAGTGATTCCTTACGCAGTGGGCGTGGATATTGCGTGCAGGATGTGTATGTCGATTTTTGATATTCGTCCCGACTATATCAAACGCGAGCCGCATTTACTTAAAAAGATACTGACCGAAAACACAAAGTTTGGAATGGGCGGCGAGACGGGCAGGAAGTTTGATGACAGCGTAATGGACAAGCCGGAATGGAACGCAACCAAGGTGATCCGAGATTTGAAAGACAAAGCTTACCGACAACTCGGTAGCTCAGGCACAGGTAATCATTTCGTTGAATGGGGTATCACAGAGATTTTGGCCGACGATGCACTGCTCGGGTTACCCAAAGGCATGTATCTTTCACTTTTGTCGCATTCAGGTTCAAGAGGTTTTGGCGGGAATGTGGCTAACTACTACTCCAAGCTGGCGATGCAGAAAACGATACTGCCGAAACAGGCAGCACATCTGGCCTGGCTCGATCTCAACACGGAGGAGGGGCAGGCATACTGGATCGGAATGAACCTTGCGGGTGATTACGCATCTGCAAACCATCATGAAATCCACAACAAAATTGCTAAGCAGCTTGGTGAAACGCCATTGAAAATAATTGAAAACCACCATAATTTCGCCTGGAAAGAGAAGCTGGCAGATGGAAGAGAGGTGATCGTGCATCGAAAAGGAGCTACACCTGCCGGTACGGAAGAGCTCGGGATTATCCCGGGATCGATGAGCCAGCCTGGATATGTTATCAGGGGAAAAGGAAACGCGGACTCGATCAACTCTGCATCACACGGGGCCGGGAGATTGATGTCACGGACAAAAGCATTTACATCGACAACAAGAAGTCAGATGAACCAGATCCTGGCGGATGCCGGCATTCAGCTGATCGGTGGCGACCTGGACGAATCGCCGATGGTTTATAAGAACATTGAAGATGTGATATCGGCACAAACTGACCTGGTATCAGTCCTGGCGAGATTTTCTCCGAAAATAGTCAGAATGGCAGACGCAAACAGGAAGGAGGGGCGGGAAGATTAATCTTTAGTAAGCCGCCTTCTTTCAACAAATATATGGATTAAGAAAAGGGAGACAACAACGAGCTTGGCGGGGATCATTCAGGCAGGCAGGATTAGGTTTATTCAAAAATAACATATCGTGAACATCCGGTCAATAGGTTGTTTTAAGATTTGAGTTTCCGGTAAGAATAGATCTAAAATACTCCTAATACGAATAAAAAAGGCCACTCCTTTTCAGGAATGGCCTTTTGTGCCGAAGGCGGGACTCGAACCCGCATGGGGCAACCCCCACACGCCTCTGAAACGTGCGTGTCTACCAGTTTCACCACTTCGGCATTGAAATTGGGTTGGCAAAAATATAAAAGACTTGACACTTTCCAAGTCCCAAACTTAAATTTTCACACTCTCGTACAAGACAGGAATGTGAACATTCTTAAAACCCGCTTTTTGCAGTTTTAATTTGAAGGTAACCTGCGTTTCGTATTCTCCGTGAACAAGGAAAATCTTCTGCACGCGCCTGGGAGTCTGGCAAGAGAGAAAATCAAGCATTTCGTTGTAATCGCCGTGACCGGAAAATGAGTCCATACTTTCTACCCGGCAGCGTACATCCAGGTGTTC
>NZ_JBHYGF010000026.1:0-14689 GCF_051859145.1 Dyadobacter sp. | reverse complement strand
TATAAGAAATCGGGTTAAGTTATGTTGAAATCCAATGGTGGCAGCAGGGAATAAGACTGTTCCTTTCCTTGAAACGGGCGTATAAGTGTCTGTAAACTCCGAATCTGAAAACTCTCGCTGTAAAGCTGTCTGCCGGTACTGTGACAACACAAAGAATGCACCTACGAAAAAATGGTTTCTTTTCTGTTTTCCCGAAATCGATGTGGGATAGAGTCTTGCCCCGGCTTTAAGAAAAGTCCCTGATGTTTGTCTCTGGCTAACCCCATCGTACACTTTATAATCTATCAACCCAATATGGCTAGTTTTGAAAGTACGGCCTAAATTCAGGTTCAATGAATATCCTGGATGATGTCTAAATTCCGAACTGATCTCGGCGGACTTGGCTATAATAGGTGGAATGTTAATGCCTACACTGGTTTTCCATTGAGCATGACATGTCGCGGATGTCAAAAAGAACACTGATAAGAATAGAAGCCTCATAGCGTAGAGTTGATTTTTTACAACTATGACACTAATAAGTTCAATTTCGTTGCTGTGCGCATAAAAAAGTCCCATCTCCTTGTACTATACCAAGAACTTCGTCAAAAGTCGAGAAGCCCTCTTGTTCTGTGTTCCGTCACTTAACATAAAAAGTGTTATACAAACACCAGGAGCCATTTCTGGGGTTAATGCTGTTTTTTCCCACTCCACAGTCAGTATAATAAGTTGCATTTTTCTCTGAAAATGTGCCTAATGGTCGTCAGTTTACAACATTTGGGAGCCCTTTCGTATCTAAAGGTTTCGACAGCTACTAAACCGATAAATAAATAGTCAAATATTTTAACAAATTATTTATATAAAATATTGACTGTTTGTAACCAATATTTTACATTTATATAATAATATTCCTACATAAACTATGGAAACCTCTCAACGTTATCTTAGTGGGTAATAGGGCCTCTTCAATCTTTGTTTGACTTAAGCTGAAATTCGCCTTCCTTCCATTAAGTGAGTTATGTCAGGTTCTAGTAAAATGAACATTGTCATTTATAATAATATGTTCAAAATCATTACGATCCTTGTATTACTTCTGTTTATGGATTCATTTGCAATAGCGCAGAATTTCCTTTTAGACAAAAATCAAAGCGGGTCTTTTTTAGCTGGACAAATAGCTAAAAGTGATAATAAATTTTCAAAAGCATTGTCTATTGGATACACTATTGACGGCAGAATCGATCTCTCATTGTCTGCGTCGCATGTGAATGGTCCCCACATTGGGACACATCTTATTGTCAATCCAATGGTTAGTTTTATAATTATTAAACAGAATCATATTCCACTCAGCCTGAGTGTTTATTCGGAATATCAAACGAAAAAATATACGCGTACAGACGCAATTAAAGACCAGACGTGGGCGGTTGGGAGTGGTTTATATCATAAGTGGCTTATCGGGAAGACCTTTTCTATCAATCCTGGTATCTATTTCCACCGAAGTTTTACAAATCGATCTCTTGATACATATAAAGAACATTTGAATTCAAATGGCTTTGGGTTACAAACTAGTTTTTTGATTAAGAATTTTCAAGTCACTCCTAAGGTTTCCCATTTTCGGGAGGAAACTGTCTTTTCGATTGAGATTGGTGTTATATTCTTTGGAGCTAAAAGTATTGAATCTCTTAACTAATATAAACTTAATATGTATGAAAAAAGCTCTTCTTTTTCTACTTGCACTTTCGTTTTCTGCTTCGATTCAAGCTGCCAGAGGTATTATTATTAATGGAGCAATCTATAACAGCGGAGAAACTGCCTACATTGGATGTGGTGAAAATCAAAATGTTCAAATTAATGCTTGGACATCCACAACAAATTCGCCTCTTACTATTCTTGCGGGTATTACATTACCATCGGGATGGACTTCAAGTTATTGCGGTAATAACTGCTCAAACCTGACAACTAATGCCTCATCAGGAGGTCTACTTAAATTTCAATACCTAAGCACATCAGGCGAACAGGAATGGGTTCAAGTGACGATCTCACGAACACCGTTGAATCATCTCATTAATGGCCCAGCTACTGTTTGCTCATCGACAGCAACCTATACCTTTTCCGGTTCTTTTTATACCGGTAGTCCTTCCTGGTCTAGCAGCAATACATCGGTTCTGACGATCAACTCATCTACTGGGGTAGCAACAGTCCATGGATCTGGTCCGGTCACAATTACAGCAACTGTTAATACAGCATGCGGCCCTTTTCCGACATCAAGAGCTGTACATGTTGGAAAGCCTACTATCACAGCACTGCAAGTGAGTACATTTATGTGTAACGGAGCTGCTCAAGAGCTTACTGCAACAATATCAGGTAGTCCGACTTTTCGACAATGGGCTGTGACTAGCGGAAATGCATCTAATGCATACCTTACCGACTACGGGAACGGAAGGTGTTATTTCAATTCTTATGTAAACGATTGTTATGGCTTACAGATACAAATGACAAATGCATGTGGCTCTTCACTTGATGGAGTAACAATTTGTGTCGATAACTGCGGTGCGCGGTACACCGTTTTTCCTAATCCAGCTAACGATTTTATTGATCTCAAGATCGAAAATTTTCGAAATTCCAAAGCTATGCCCAACCAAATTAATCTGTATAGCGAAGGATCGCAAGCTTCAATTAAAGCCCTCACCAACGAGCAAATAGCAAAAAATATTAATAATATAGGGGTGCTTCGTATTCCAGTCAATGGTGTACCGAAGGGAACCTATTACTTGCATATTCTATCAAGTGACCAGAACGGGAATAAAATTGAAAAAGTAAGGGTAGCAATTGACTAGTTATGGTAATTACTGTTAAACTAGATGCATTCTACTTGGCATCAATCGTACTTGAACTTTATCGAATATCTTTTATTTATAAATCGATTTGACTATGCGAACACGAAATGGGCCAAAAGATTCTGCTTAACTTTAAAAGTTCGACAACTTATCTAGTTCTAAAAATAATTTGTTGTCGGACATAGTTGTTGCAAAACCTGAATTAACTAAACATGACTTAGATATGAAACCAACATTTCGAACTCTGTCGAGCGTTTTGGCAATAATTAGTATGTCCACACTGTCTTGTGATGATCGCGTAAAGCACATAGATGTTTGGGGTACTATTATTATGCGAGATCAATGTGAAATTGATGGACGTCCATCTTGGATTGTAGATTTAGATATGGAGCTAACATTTGCACCCAAAGGTGTTGTTCTTCCTGTGGTCAGTGACACTGTTAACGGAAAACAGTACAACAATTTGGTCAGGATATTTGTGGTCATTAATGCAGATGACACGACCTACATTTCAAAAGGCGATAAATTTAACTTTAAGCTTGAACGCGAACCTAGACCCTGCAATTCGAATAGATCCACCTTATCAAGTTATTCACCTTTATCTAATGAGTACGTCCATATGCCTAAGTGAAATAATATTTAAAACTCAAACTTATTCTTTTATGCGAGAAAATAAATTTACTAAATTTCTACTTGCACTTCTTCTAGGAATTTCTTCAATCAATGTGCAAGCTCAGATCGATGTTGTGTGCAGGTTTGCTGAGTATATGATTCCAACGCTGTCTAACTCGATCTGCCTTATTACGGTCACAACTGCGGAAGGTAATCCAAAACAATGTACAGGTGTTCTCGTTAACAATGAGGCGCAGGATAGAAGGGCATTCATTCTGACGGCAAGGCATTGTATTACTAACAAAAGTCTTGATATCAATCTTACACCGTCTGAAATAGCTTCGGTTGAGAACTCAATGGAAGTTAGATTTCGGTGGCGCAGGTTAACCTGTAACGCTACCACTGGAGGTGCCAGCATGGCGATTTATAATCAAGCCACTTTTCGGGCCGCTGACTTCTACTCAGATATGGCCCTCTTCGAATTAAACGCTGCTGCACTTCCGTTACCTCCCGATCTCAATTTTGCAGGTTGGAGTCGTGGAACTGAGACGTCCGGCACCATGAAGTTTATAGGTCACCCAGGTGGCCAATCCCAAAGATATGCAAATGGGCACAAAGCAGTACCTCAATCAACTGATCCATATAAACTTACGGTGACCTTTGACGAAGGGGCGTCATCAGCAGCCGATGGTGCATCAGGAGGACCATTATTTAGTGAGTATGGCCGAGTAATTGGCTTGCTATCTGGCAGCAATCCGGGTCAGGGAGAATTTGGAGAGATTTCTGCTATGTGGAATTCAAATAAGCCATCCAATAAGTCATTAAAAGCGTGGCTTTCGCCGAACCAGAATTTAACGTCTATAGGAACGCTGGTTCCCATGCAAATTGGACCGATTTCAAACGTATGTACTAATTTAAATAAGACAGCCACATTGCCCAATTTGGCTCCGGGGCAGTCTGTTACATGGTCGGCTAGTCCATCACTTACAATTGTGAGTAGCACGGGCAATAGCGTTACAGTTAAAGCTTCGTCATCGGCTGGTGGAGGAGTTGGTCAAATTAGCGCTACCTCTGGGCCGGCTAACTCAACTTTTACGACGACCAGAGATGTTTGGTGGGGTACGCCCGATATGGGATCCATAAAATATAATGGATCGTCAGCAAGCAATTATACGTTCGTCCAGCCAAATACAAACTATACAGTTGAGTATGATCAAAGTAAGTTGGTCCTTACCAATATGACAGGGAACATGAATTGGAACCCAATGCCTGGTTATGGGGGATCATACGGGGTTAATTTCTCTCAATATGATTTTAATCTACCACCAGGTCAATCTGTTCAATTTAACCCAGTATCTGCAACAAACTCTTGTGGTACAGCTAACAGGTCAATGGGATTTGAGGCGTTTTCCGGGTTTGCATTATACCCAAACCCAACTGTCGAAACCCTTTACATGAAATTTGACAATTCGAAGCATCTGGAAGGGTTACCTGAGGATATTAGCATATACGAGGAAGCCACAGGCAAAATTGTTAAACAAGTCCCCATTAAGGACGCATTTAATAAAAAATTGATTAAGGAGAATGTATTGGCCATTGATGTAAAAGATTTTCCCAGAGGTACGTACTATCTTCATGTACGTCCAAACAAGAATAACAAAAAGGATATAGATAAAATTAGGGTTGTTTTTAACTAAGGGAACATTATAGATCATAGGCCTGACGCGTTGTCAGGCCTATTTTTATCCAACCCAATTTGAATCTGATCATAACCCCCTACTAATTCCATGCTTTTTCTGTTGTTCCTGCCCGGTTTCCTGCTGCTGCGCCAACTCTTTCTTCTCCCTTTTGCTCGGCTCCAAAGCCTGGCCCTGCTCTTTGGCTTGCCTGGCCTGGTAGCCCCGCTCGGCCACAATCATATCGGCCCGTTCCATCGCTGTCCCGTTCAGCATCACCTTCCGGTATTGGAACGTCTCCGTTAGATCACGTTTATAGCTAAACGTTCGGTCAAAAGCCTTCTCGCAGCGCTCGGTAAACCCCAACCGGTCAAACTGCCCGAATTTCTGGCTGTGGCCGGCGTTGCTCCCCCGGTGGTTGGTCATGGGGCTGATCAGCCGGCCGTTGTCTGCCGTCTTGCGGCTCACGATCAACTGCGCATGCATGTGGCTCCCTTCCTTTGCTTCGCCGCGTTGACGGAGGCCCTGCTTTACTTCCGGATCTTCATGGGTGTAATATCGGTTGTATTCGATTTTGCCGTAATACTTGATATCCTGCTCAGATAGCCCTTTATTGAAATTCTCTGCATACTCTTTCATCACTTCACGCGCAAATGCTTTCAGCTTTTGCGGATCATTGCCAATATGGTCGAGCTCCTTTCCGGAAGGGCTGATATTGATCAGGTAAAATTTGGCTTCCGTCTTTTTAAGCTTGGCCACGTTCTGATCTATTCCAGTTTTAACCTGGTCAGGCCCGATATCATCACGCCCCTGGTCAAACCATAACTCTTTTTTACCCAGCTTCTGGTTTTCCTTTTCCAGGTAATCGGTCAGCTGCCCGCAGCTGCCGGTATTGCCGCCCGTTTCACTGGCGGTAATATTGACATGCGCCATATCAGACAGATTTGAATTGGCTCCGGGTTTCATCCTGGAGATTTTTAACGGCTGCCGAACTTCCAAAGGAATTCAGTACCGAGTTCAGATGCTCACGCTCACGTATATAATTCTCAAAAAGAAGGACAAAATGATTCCGTATGCGGTCCTTTTCCTTTCGCAGATCTGAAATAGTACCCTGGAAATTATTTACTTCTGCCAGCAGTCTCTCTACCAGTCCACCAGTTTTTTCCTGTGCTGTCTGCGAAGCTTTTGAACCCTTGTGCAGCAGACGGACCATTTCTATAAAATGCCCTGCTGAATTTTGATCTTCATCTTCACCAAAATAAAACCGTAGCAGCCTTGCCTGCTTACGGAATTGCTCATGCTGAAGCTTTTGCTCAGCAAGCATAGGCGCCAGGATGTCCTTCTCCTGGACTTTTACAAAACTGATGATCCGGTTAATGCCTTGCCCCAGCTCCTTCTTTAAAAGCTCGTCGCTCAAATCTGACGGGTCTTTCTTGGATTTGTAAAAATAGTCGACCATTTCAGCAAGCAGGTCCTGCTTGCTGCGCCCCAGCTTCTCGGCGATTTTGCCGAATTTCTCATCGGTAGCCTCCGTAAAACGGACTGACTTATTATACTTCTTTTCCATAGCTTGATATATCATTTGATATACTCAAATATGCTATTTTAGGTCAAATAGTCAATATTAAATGTTAAAATATATTTATGTTATACTAAATGGAGTATGTATAAAAACATAATAAATTGAATATCAATATCTTAGCCTCGCAGAGCAAGAATGAATTATCGCGCAGCGTAATTCCTTCTTGCTTCTAAAAAGAACAACAGAATGGGAGATAAAAATCTTAAAAAAAATGTCGTTTTTAAGTTGTCGGTGGGATAAAAGGCTTATAAAGGAGACCTGAATGATTACAGGTAAATTAGAAAGGGATACGGAAGGTTTACAGCATCAGTTGCTGTGCATTCGTTGTATATCTGGCTTATTTTTGTTTTATAACTGCTTTAGAGCTGTTGTACGCTCAAAGATGCCTTTCTGCATCCATGCTGACGTGAAGGACCCGGATAATTTCAGCCACATTGTTGGATGAAAAACGGAAGAATATATAATGCTTCCCATATAAGGCCTTCTTGTAACCCTTTCGAACCTGATCAATAGATTTTCCCGTTGTCTTTCCCTGTCCTATTGCTTCAAAACTCGACAATAGGCCGTCGATGTACTTTTCTGCCTGGTTCAATGACCATTCATAAACGGTGTATTCCCAAATTTTTTCCAAGTCATGCTCCGTAAGCCTGGTAAGCCTGTAATTACTCATTGGCTAAAATATTCCTCTTTAATTTAGCCTTGAAATCTGTTGAATTGAAGTTTTCTACCCAGCCACTTTCTTCTCCTTCAATGAGTGCCTGTCTCAATAATTTTAGCTTTTGCTCTTCTTCCTCCAATAATCGCAATCCTGCACGGACTACTTCGCTGGTTGACGCATACCGGCCAGTATCAATCTGATTTTGGATAAATAAATCAAAATGCTGCCCTATTGATATGGATGTGTTTTTCCCCATTTTTAACGGATCTATTATTTAGATAAAGTTACCAAAAATTGGTAACACAACTAACGAAGGATGCGTTTCTCAAAATTTTTTACTTGTCTCTTCCTATCAATACATTCTATCGACAGTGCAGCAGGCCTCTCATTTGCGGTACTCATTCTTTGTGTCCGTATGCTTGGTAGCCTTTAATTTTTCAACCTTTAAAACCTCTAATAAACTCAAAAAAGGGCCCTTATGCTTAAAAAAGTCTTTTGAAGCTTCATCCATTTCTTTTTCTGAAAGAGACTTTTTAATGTACCCTCTAAATGTTTGTGATGATGTTTTCATAGGTGGGCAATAAACTCAGTTAATGAAATCGAAGTAAGCCGTAATTACATCCGTCCGACTTATTTTACTAAGTAGAAATGGCTTCATGGGACATTCGTACGAATGTTGGCTGCACTAGTCTATTAACATTTTTTGCATGGCTTGCTTTAATGCTGAAATCTCGCGGTCAGATAGCTTGCCGACCCTTGCTCCTAGCCTGGTTTTGTCAACTACACGGATCTGATCCGTGGCTATGGATCCTGACCTATTAGATACCGTACATTCTACCCGCCAAGGATATTTATTAACCGTTGACGTAATGGGGGTAATAATCACTGTCCTAAGAGACTTGTTCAGCTCATTTGGGCTGATAATCACACATGGCCGGGTCTTGGCGATTTCGCTGCCCTGGGTCGGATCTAGTGAAATCCAATACACGTCATACTGCTCCATCTTCCCAAGTCCATTCTTCTTTATCAAACTCGTTCATGCTGTCTTCGAGTAAAAGTTTGTCATCCCCGGCAGCGTGCATCCGCGCAGCTGCTTCAGCCCAACCTTGCCGTGGATCTGGTTTAATCATAAGGACCCCATCTGATACTTCAACTTGGACACTGGATTTAGATGATAATTTTAACTGCCGCAAGAATACAGAAGGAATGATAATCCCCTGGCTGTTCCCAATACTGATGATGTTTGCTTTCATAATGTTATAACTTATAAACCAAATTTATAGAAAAAAATGGCCATATTGTTATAACTACCTTAAAATATACCGGAATTTACCACTGCCACCATTTTCTTTTTTGCTCAACGCCTTCTTCTGAAAGCTCGTGGCTTTTTTGAGCAATCATTTTCCCAGCATTTAAATGTTGGTCTCTCTTAAATATCTCCTGTTCCTGGCTCCACCGTTCATGAAGGCGATCTAATTCTTTTTGCTTTTCATCCCTATATTCTTGGAATTGCTTTTCTAAAAGTGTGATATACTCCTGCTTGCTTTCCAGCAATGCAGCCTGGCCTTCTAGTTTCGCCTCTAAAACTACTATCTGATTACTTTTTGAATCTTCACTTTCAAACTGATGGGCATTTACAGATTTGTTAACATAATTAACATTTTTGTTATCAATGTTAACATGATTATCTAGGAGTGGATAGATGCCGTTTACAAACTCCGCTCTGATTAAAATTATACCATTTCTATGGCTTACGTGCCTTTTAGCGCTATCTTTTTTTGTAAGTCTCCGGATAGTCATCTCGGATTTACCTGTACGTGATGCCGCTTCTGCTAAGCTTATAAAATCATTCATGTTAACACATTTTAATTCTGATAACATATTTTGTTATCACTTGATAACATGTTAAAGGTACCAATTTGAACCATTACTGCATATAACTAAAAATTTAGTTGTCGCAGCCTTGCTTTAAAACCCTCCGGAAGGCGGTTGTTTTGTTTTTCTGATTCATTTTCCCCTTGAATTCGGACTCAGGACCTCTCAAAGATTTTTAGCGTGCGCGAAGCGACGCAAGCCGAAGGTGTGTGAGGATAACTAAGCTGATTACTTCAAAAAGCTTGGAATTTTGGCAACAAACTATATAGTAGTAAAACAGTATAGTATTATATAAGGTACTTCTCGAATAAAACGACTTTTGGTACGGAATAAAACGACTTTTGGTACGGATTCCCCTCGAATAAAACGACTTTTGGTACGGAATAAAACGACTAGTATTTTTATATATCGCCTTTTAATATAATTCATTTTCCTCCTAATAAAACGACTTTTAGTACGAAATAAACGCCAAGCGTTTTTATATGTTGTTTTTTATAAACACCTTTGAAAATCAGGTTAAGAGCTTAAAACAGTATGGCTAAGACAAAAAAGAAAGATAAGCGGGAAACAGCACAAATGACCCTGCCCTTAATTTTTAATGAAAAGGAGGCAAAAACATACGTAAAACAACACTGGAATGTAACTTTTGCTCGGCAGCGGAAAGTCTCAATATACGCTAAGCGTATCATGGCTAATGTATTAGCGATGATAAAAGAAGATGATTCTGATCTGCGCCCGTACTATCAAATGCATATTTCTGACGTTGTTCCCGAAACAGATTCGGACTTTCATGCGAAAGTGAAAAAGGCTTTTGACGAGTTGACTGATTTAAAGTGGTTAATAGAAGATATAGAGACTAAGTACTTTGCTTTCAGACACTTGTTAGATACAACAAAATCTATCAAAGTAGATGGGTTCGAATGCGCTTACAGGGATGGACAGATAACAATCGTGTTAAATCCTACATTAAAGCCGTACTTCATTGCACTAGCCCATTATAGTATCTACGAACTGAAACATTACATGCATTTCAGCAGCTGGTACAGCCTCCGGATGTTTGAACTCCTCTCTGCATTTATGGATACCGGGATATGGTGGGTGAACATTGATGAATTCCGGAAACTAATGGATTGCGAGCAAAAGTATCCTAATCAGCATGATATGCTAAAAAAAACCCTAACAGAGCCCTTAAATGAGCTTGAAAATACGGATCTGGCCTTTACTTACGAACCAATCCTTGACAAGTATTCACATGGCCGCGGCCGGAAGCCTATTATTGCGCTTGAATTTCGCCTTAAAAAGGTTAAGCCTAAGAATATACCCCAAGAATGGTTTGAGTTCTCTGACGAGCATAAAAACGCGCTTCTACGGCTACGCACATGGCAAGTGACGGACTCAAATATCATCAGATATGCAAAAGCAATCGGTATGGAGCGAGCAAATAAGCTACTTTACGAATGGCAACTAAAAGGGAAAGAAATTCAGGACAAAACTAAATATTGCAACGCCGTGTGGGTACGTATAGGCAAAGTAGCATCTGGCGAAAGTTAATCCATGAGGGCTAAATCAACTGTTTTACAAATTCAGCCATGTTCCCTGCTGTGATACATTGATTTGCGAGACGGCTATTTGATGCACTTTTAAGATGGATTTAGCGAGACTGGCTACCGCCAGCCGGAGTCGCAGGAAAGGGACATGGCTGTTGCACAACTGGGTTAAATTAAAAGTTAGAACCAAAAGTACCGCGAGTTTCGCGTAGCTAAATTGCCGGGCTTATATCAGCTATATTTAAATCTCAGCGCCATCTTTGAAGATGTTATCAAGATTCTGCCATTAAAGTGCAGTAGATAGGCTTACAAGATTTTTTGCCAAATGTTAATTTTTATAAAAAGTGCCATTCAAGCTTCCTAATAGGGGCGACGGTACTTAACACACAATCTTTTGATCTAACCCATCAGTGAAATTTTCGAGCGAAACCAAGCTACTGAAATCTATTCACAAGAACTTGACGAATTAAGGAATAGGCATTTATAATCTTTAAGTATTGATTACTGCTATGACACCGGCATGTTGGTTTTCCTACTGCTGCCACCACGTCACTTTGTAACGAAAACCTCATTTTTGACAGCCTTACAATGAAATACAGAGAAATAAAATCAGACGGATATTTAAGCAATTTCATAAAGTGTTTTTGGCAATACGAAAACAGCGAAAAGGTTGAACATTGTATATTGCCTGATGGCTATTTCGATCTTATTACAGAATACGAGGAAGGTTTTTTGACAACATTAAAACTGACTGGCGTTTGGACAAAACCCGTAAACGTTTCGCTTCCTCAATCCACCAGAATCTTTGCCATCCGTTTTAAGCTCATTGCTTCTGAGTATTTATTTCGACAGGAAATAAAGTCCATTTTAGATAAAGCACAGGTTTTGCCAACAAACTTCTGGGGTATTGATACTTTGAATAGCAACAGTTTAGAGCAATTTGCTTCGACACTATCCAATCAGATGAGCCTTTCCTTAAAACACTTAAAAAAAATTGACGAGCGGAAGATCAAGCTCTTTCGGCATATTTATGATGACAAGATATTTAGCGTCAATCAACTGTCTGCTATGACTTTTTGGAATAGCAGACAGTTGAATCGTTACTTTGACAAGCAGTTTGGATTTCCGCTAAAGACATTTCTCAACATAGTACGTTGCAACGAAACCTATACAGACATTGCAAATGGGGTTTTATATGCAACGACAGAATACACCGATCAGTCGCACTATATCAAAGAGATAAGAAGATATACGGGGGCAACGCCAACCGAATTAGCAGAGAACAAAAAGGACCGATTTTTACAATTAGCTGCTGTAAGCAACAAGTAGATTTGCACTTCAAATTTAAACGAATAGTAAAAGATGAAAGCAAATAAGCTAACGCCAAATTTTGAAGTAACAGACATTATACAGACCGTAAAATTCTATCAAGAGACTTTGGGTTTCAATTTAATAATGGCAGTTCCTGAAACGCAAGACGGAATAGACCAGGCTTTTTCCGAAGAAAAGGAATATGTGTATGCTTTGGTATCGAAAGACAATGTGGAATTAATGTTTCAGCGAACAGACACTTTTAAAGCGGACGTTGTTTTCTCAAAAGGGTTCCCCATTGGTGCAAGTGTTTCCTTTTATCTTGAAGTAGATGGAGTAGGAAATCTCTATCAGGAAATTAAGGACAAAGGAATTATGGCGACCGAACTTAAAACCGCGTGGTATGGGATGAAGGAGTTTTATATGCAAGACAACAACGGTTATATTTTAGGAATAGCCGAAAAAGCCTGACAATGATGACTCTTGAAAAATTGCGAGACTATTGCTTGTCGCTGAAAGGAGCAGAAGAAAAACTGCCTTTTGACAACAAGACAATCGTTTTTTCCGTAAAGGGGAAAATGTTTTGTGCTACCGACCTTGAAACATATGAACTGATAAACGTAAAATGTAATCCAGAAAGAGCAATTTTGCTGCGAGAGCAGTATGACGAAGTAATTCCTGGTTACTATATGAATAAAACGCATTGGAATAGCATAAAAACAAATGATAAGATTGCTGACGGACTAATCAAAGAATGGATCAAAGAATCTCATGAATTGGTAGTGGCGGGACTTTCAAAGAAAATACAGAGAGAGTTGTACGAAGAATAAAAAACGAGCCCCTCATAACCATTGCTGAGCAGAGCCGAAAGGACAACAAAATGGGAAAAGTGAGCTCTCCTTGTACTATTCGAAGAATTTATCAAAAACACAGAACGGGCTCTTGTTCTGTGTTTTGTTGTTTAACATAAAATTGGTTATGAAAACAACCAGGACAAATTCTGGGTTTTGTGCAGAAATTTGCTTCTATAAGAACATGATGTAATTTGTATTTTTCAATTAGAGGTTTTTCTTACAAATGGGCGAAAATATACGCCAATAAACTATGTTTTTAGTTTACCAACATAATTATACATAGTTCCGTAAGCAATTCCGAGCCGTTTAGAAATCTTGTTCATCGAAAACCCTTGTTTTTGTAGTTCAAAAATTTCCTGTTGCTGCTGGATAGGCAATGGAGCCGGGAAATACGTTTCCCTTGTTCTCTTGCCCTGGCCATGCCGACTTTGACCCTTTGGCTGATCAGCGAGCTTTCAAATTGTGCCAGAGAAGCCGTCACATGAAATATCAGCTCGCTGGTCGGCCGGCATGAGTATAAATCGATACCCTATTTCTTGTGTTGACACAAGCGTGTGCTGTATTACGGCAATCGAATGCAAGAACATATCAATGCACCCGTTTGGATGTCGAGTTGATCGGTAGGATCGACAAAATATGTCAATGTTCCGGCTATCAAGGTTTATAGAGGGCCAAATCGACAAAGTTCAGTTCGCTCAGATTTTCGATAGTTTTTTGTTTCCTTTTTAACCATTACCTACCTAAATTATGCTCAAATACGGCAATTTTATTCAGGTGCTAATTCAGTTTTTGATCATTGCCTGGGTGATATTTATGATTGTCAAGGCTGCAAACCGGCTAAAACTTTCGTCAAAAAAGGATTAGGTAGTTCTGTTCTGATGAAATATATCTCTCAAAATAAACTATGATTTACCCCAATTTTCTATGAGCAAATTTGTTATCATTCTCCGAAAGAACGGCGAGTTTCAATTTGATTTGAAGGCAAATAACGGTCAAACCATTTTAACCAGTGAGGGTTACAAAGCAAAGACGGCTTGCTTGAATGGCATAGAGTCAGTGAAGACAAACTCATCGCAGGACAATCGTTACGACAAGAAGACCTCTTCGAATGGTAAATATTATTTCAATCTCAAAGCTGCAAACGGCCAAGTAATTGGAAGCAGCGAAATGTATGAAAGCCTTTCGGGAATGAGCAATGGGATTGACTCTGTAAAGAAAAATGCACCAACAGCGACTATAGAGGATAGTAGCGAATTATAACATCTTATTTCACTTTGCTGTTAGTGCTAATAAAAATAGAGCGTCGGAAATCATCAGACTATACACTTAGGCAATGACAGTTAGAGGGGACTTCATTTACTGGAGTTCCCTCGGCTACCAGATTGACGAAAATGACTTGGAGTTTATTCTCCTGCCCATTTTGCACATATCAACCGGCTGGGGAAATACTCCTTTAATGCTGACCCGGATCTTGGAGGCAAGGGTTTGCGGCCATTGAGAAAGCCAAAACTAAACAGTTAGTTGCTTAACGTGTATTTCAGCCCATTTGTAAGAAAAACCTCATATAGAGTTAGCACCAATCATTTCTGGTTCGCCAATCGTTAGAGGGAGTTGGGGGATACGCTACAGGTTCAAGGAGAAAGGAGATTAGGTAGTTCAAGTCACCTTAAATATTCAAAAACCACGCTTTTTCTGCTGCTCCTGCCGGGGCTTGATTTCAGGCTGCTGCGCCAGCTCTTTCTTTTCCCTTTTGTTCTGCTCGAC
>NZ_JBHYGF010000025.1:0-14742 GCF_051859145.1 Dyadobacter sp. | reverse complement strand
ATAACCCCGATCGCGCCTTCTTTCAGCACGTCCGAGTCAAGGTAATCGCCGGATGAAATGGTATGAACAGGAATGAGCCGCGTCTTTGTGTCGGATTTGAGCTCTCTTAAAACTTCGTCCCCGGACATATCGGGCAGGTGCATATCCAGGATGATGGCCGTTGGCTGGAATGTTTTCACGAGTTCAAGCGCCGTTTTTCCGTCTGCGGCGAGCTGCACCTGGAAGCCGCTGTCCTGTGCCTTGGCGGCCATATCGGCAGCAAAAACGGCATCGTCTTCGATCAGCAACAACCTGTTTTCTTTGAGTTCCTTTACAACTTCCGGCACCGCAGGTTTAATTTCCACTGCCCCCTCGGCTGGAAGCTTTTCAGCGACTCCATTCTGTGCAGCGGGGATTTTTAATGTAAATACCGAACCTTGTCCAGGCTCGCTTCTCAATGAAATAGAGCCTTTGAACAAATTCGCAAGCTCGCGGCTGATGGAAAGTCCGAGTCCCGTGCCGCCATATTTCCGGCTGGTTGAACCATCTGCCTGCTGGAATGCTTCAAAAATCGCCTTCTGTTTTTCTTCGGGTATCCCGATGCCGGAGTCTGCTACCTCGAAGTGAATGTAGCCTGCAATCTGCCGGATTATCAATGATACAGTTCCGGGTGCAGATGTGAACTTAATGGCATTCGATAGCAGGTTACGGAGGATCTGCAGCAACCTCACCTGGTCCACAAGCATGATGTCCGGGCAGGATTCTTCCTTTTCCAGGTGTAAGTTCAGGCCCTTGTTCTCAGCAACTTTCTGGAAAGTATTGGAAACTTCCGACAGGATCAGTCCTGTACTTACCTCTTCGTGGATCAGCTCGACCTTACCGGATTCAACCTTAGCCAAGTCCAGGATATCATTGATCAGAGTGAGCAGGTCGTTACCTGAATTGTAGATTACCGATGCATAACGTTGCTCCTCCTCGTTAAGCCGCTCTCCTTTATTTTCACCCAAAATCCTGGAAAGAATGAGAATACTGTTCAATGGCGTGCGCAGTTCGTGGCTCATATTGGCCAAAAACTCGCTTTTAAAACGGCCGCTTTTTTCAAGTTCATCCGCTTTAAGCTGAATCTGGTCGCGGGCTGCTTCAATGGTCCCTTTCTGTTCTTCCAGCAGAAATGCCTTTTCTTCGAGTTCGGTATTAATTTGTTTGAGCTCCTCCTGCTGTACCCGTAATTCCTCCTCCGAAACTTGCAGCAGTGAAGTTTGTCTGGTCAGTTCTTCATTGGTTACGCGCAGTTCTTCCTGCTGACTTTCAAGCTCCTCAGCCTGCAACTGGGTTTTTTCAAGCAGCTCGTTAGCCAGCTCGCGCGCCCTCGCAGCCACAATGGACACCGCGACGCTGTCGGATATCATTTCAAGTACCTTCACCACTTTTTGGCCCGGGTCTTTAAGATAACCTATTTCAAGTACGGCTTTGATCTGCCCACCGAATGCGATGGTTTTCAACAGCACGGCCGCCGCATCGGTCTGCCCGCTGGCCGTTTTCAATGCAAGATAGCCCGGTGCCACGTCAAGCTTTTTGAAGGATATTTTCTCCTCTACGATATGCCCCAATGTACCGTCGCCGATGCGAAAAGATTTCGGTGCCGGGTTTGCCTCGGTTGTTCCGTAGCTTGCCGCAAGTTCCATAGTATCCCCTGAGCGCGTAGCGAGGTACATAACTGCCACATGCGCGTCCGTCAGTTCCACCAGCTTTGCAATCAGTTTGCGCGACAATTCTGCCAGGGTCGGTTCTCCCCTCACCGTCTCCGCTGCTTTTACAGCTGCATCCAGTATCCAGTTCTTCTCCTGATCTACCAGCGAGAGTTGTTCCAATTGCCGGTTTGCTTCCAGCGTTTGCTTTTCCGAAGCGACCTGCGCATTATACGTGCGCCGGATAAAATAGTACAGCAACAAAATCACGAACAGGAAGGCAGAAGAGCCCATCAGAATGTACTGCTTTGCCCTGGAAGAACTTACAGTTGCATTCTGCTCGCGTTCTACCAGCAAGCCTTCTTCCTGATTTTCAATCCGCCGGAAGTTGAATTCAAGCTGGGAAGAAACCGTTTTTCCGGCAAGTACAAGCTGCCTGATCGTGTCCTGGGCATAGCTGCCCCCCTGAAGAAAATCATATTGTCGGTCCATCAGGTCCAGTCGCGTATGCAGCAGCATTGACAGGGAATCAACCCGCGCAGCCTGAACACTGTTGTCGCGCACCAGCTTGCGCAGGTCGTCCAGTTCTTCCCAGACCTTTTCTACAGACTGCAGATAACCTGATTGAAAAGAGTTGTGTTTGGTAATCGCATACCCGCGCACATTGGATTCGGCGGTGAGAAGCTGATTTTTGAGCGAAGTGCTAGTTCGCATTACTTCTCTCGTGTGGTACACCCAACCTGTATTTTCAAGTTGTATCCTGATTGCATTATAAGAAGTAAATCCTACAACCAGTACGAGTAAGATGGAAAAAGCGATCCCGAGGAAAACCTGTCGTTGGAAGGTTAGGCGCATGGATGAAATATATTGTGAGAAATCCGAAAGGATATTTTTTGTGAATATCTACAAAAAATATCCATTTACAGCCTGTCTCACAGACAATATGTAGCTTTTTATAAAGTTTAATCTACACGAAATGTTGGAAGTAATTCGCAGCAACTATTTGTAAAACATTGGCTTTCAGCCCTGTATCACTTTCATTATAACAGATCTACCCATTCAGCGATCTGCTTCTGAAGATCTACTACTACACCGCGCGACGGCTTGCCGATGGATTCGTAAGCTTTGATCACCTTTCTTAAATGCCGCGCCGGCTCCGTCATATCCTGACCGCCAGCAAATAGCATGAATGCGATGGAACTGTCAGGCATTTGTACTGCACGGTCAATGTGCAGCAGTTTTCCGCCGGGCATCAGCAGGTCACGGTTCATCTGAACCTGGTTTTGATCGCTGTATAATGTACTTAATGCAGGATTTTCCAATAACTTCAAAGCCGCTGCTCTGATCTCTGAACCTTCTTTTCTTGTAAAAATACCCTCAGTAACAAGTCTTTCCAGTACTACCGGCAGTTCTGAAACGGACTTCAATCTGGTAAAAAGGTATTTAAGCTTCTGTGTCCGGTCGTTTTTGGATTCAAATGTATCCACATCAAAAATGCGGTCAGCCATTCTTCTCAGCCGCATGGAATCGGTACGGTCGTTGCTCAAAACGGCCTCCATGACGAACGGAGTAGCCTCTGAACGTACGTGTGCGTGCCGGGGACTGGAATTGGCTTCCGCTATGGTATAAACGGAAATGTTTTCGTCCCATTCCGGCTTGAAATCCTGTTGAGAAAAATAGTCTTTCAGCCAGTTGTTGATCTGGCTCCCAACGTTCCAGTTTCGTTCTCTTTTGGCCAAAATATAAAGCCGCTGCACCGGCCGGGTAAATGCGACATAAAGCAAGTTCAGGTTTTCAACCAGCACCCGCGTTTTCTCATTCTGGTACTGCGTTGCCGCCTTTGTATTTTCCAGCTCCTTGATCACAGATACCATGGAAGTTTTCAGGCTTTTCGGATCGTAACCAGGCGATTGCGCCAGATGCAGCTCTTCATAATCCATTCCTTCCAGGTCAAGCCACAGCCGGTCGAGCCTTGCATTTGGGGTAACTTTCCAGTTTGCATATGGAATGATCACTGCCGGGTACTCCAATCCTTTGGATTTGTGTATCGTCGTGATCCTGACCGCATCGGTACCTTCCGGGATGGTAATGGAGAGCTTGTGCCTCGCCGTATCCCAATAGGTCAGAAAGTCGCCCAGGTGGTTACTTTTTCGGTTACCAAATTCCATAACCACATCGAGGAAACGAAAGAGGTATTCGGTTTCAAAACCCTTTTCGAGCAAGCCAAAACGTTTCATCAGTTGCTCGCTCAGCTCAAAAACGGAAAGTTGCCGCAACCTGAATGAAGTCAGCTGAATGTTCCACCGCTTGAAATAGGCCAGAAATGAATCCAGCCCTTTTTCTTCTACCAACCCGCGGATCTGCTCATAATCGGACGGGGCAGGCGCCTCTCTCCGGATAATGTGATGGAACAGGTAGGCAGCCTCGTACCGCGCGAGCCGGTGGTCGGAGCTGTGCAGTACCTTCATGAATGAAATAATGAAATGCACAGAGCGGGAGTAGCTGAGCGAAAGCGCGTCGTCGGAAATCAACGGGTAACCTGCCTGTTTCATGAAGTTTGCCAGTGCCGTAGCTTCTTTTTTCCGCCGACACAAAACCGCCATATCCCGCCAGTTATAGCCTTCTGATCTGAGCTTGGTGACAATTTCCAGCGTGCGGCTGATCATACTGTCAACAGCACCTTCCGAATCTGCATTATCGTCGGCACTGTCGGCCAGGTCCATAAATTCAACTTCCACATGCCCGCCAGTCGGCGCTTCATCGGGAATTTCCTGCTGGAAATTCTGATCGTAAACTTCTTTGATCAGCGGATATTCGTCGCCAAGCAAATCGGCCACAAACCCGAAAATTGAATTGTTGAATGCAGTGACCTCGCGGTAACTGCGCCGGTTCACTTTCAGGTGATTTACATTCAGGTAGTTATTCAGACTAACCAGCCGCTCTGCATGGAATGTATTGTCACCGAATACAGAGGCCAGCTGCATTACCTGGCTCTGCGCCAGGTTCAGGATCAAATCCATATCTCCACCTCGGAACCGGTAAATGGATTGTTTCGCGTCGCCAACTACCAGACTGAAATAGCCGCCTGACAATGCATTCTCGATCAACGGCAGTAGATTGGCAAACTGCAGTTTGGAAGTATCCTGAAATTCATCGACCAGAATGTGGTTGTATTTCTCACCTAACCTTTCAAAAATAAACGGTACCGGCTCCCTGGCAACGATTTCGACGATCTTGCGATTGAAATCAGAGATATGTACCTGGTTATTTTGTCTCAGCAGAATATCAAATTCCTTCCTGATTTCTCCCAACAATGAGAGCTGGTAAATGTGCTTTTCAAGCTGATTGTAAAGGATTATCTTTCCTGATTCTGAGGTACGCATGTTCTCGATCTGGTGAAAATAGTTTTCCAGATCCGTTCTTACGCGCTCAATTTCATCTTTGATCAGAACAGCTGTTTTCGCACCATACCATACACCCTCGCCTATTGTTTTGTAAACGTAGGAATTCGGCTCAGCCCAGAGTTTCTTGTTCTCGGACCGGTCGCGGAAGTATCCGTAAATGCCGCGCCCGCTCTGGTGAAAGTCTTTTTCTGTCAGGAATGTAGACTGGATCAGTTCAAATGCGTTTTGTGCCAGTCGCAGCATCGTCGCCTCCTTCTCGCGAACGTAGCCGCGCATCTGGTTGCGGATTGCGATCCAGTCTTCCATTTTGAGGTTTTCCACCCGCTTCATCTGCAGGTAGCTCTGCTCATTCAGCAATGTGCCCGAAGTTTCGCGGATCTGCATGGGCAGCGTGCCCCAGCTTTTACCTTCTTCGGCATTCTCGCGGTAGTATTTCTCGACGATGTCTGTCAGTACCTCCTCGCCCTCCTGCCCGATCCGCGATAACAACCTGTCTACCGCATCGTCGAGCAAATCGCTGTCGAGCTGCGTTTCAAAAATAAATGGGATTCCGAGCTCGTCTGTAAAACTGCTGATCAGCCTTTGTGTAAATTTATCGATGGTCATCACCGAAAAATCCGAATACCGGTGCAGGATCTGGCCGAAAACTGCATTTGCGCGCTGGCTGATCAGTTTGGAAGCTTCGTGGAGCAATTCGGGATCTTCTTCGGTGTCGGGATACAGCTCGCTGATCACATCCTGCATCATCGGGTGCAGTTTGCCGCCTTTTGCTTGCCAGTCAGCAAAAGTGCGCAGCATCAGCAGAATGCGGTCTTTCATTTCGTTTGCAGCCGCATTCGTGAATGTTACTGCAAGAATGTTCTTGAAATAGGTATCTGCACTGTTGCTTAAAGCCAGTTTCAGATATTCTTTGGTCAGCGTGTAAGTCTTACCCGAGCCGGCCGATGAACTATATACTTTAAACACGTGCGAAATCTATTGAAAAACCGATCAGTAAACTGCCGGGCAAATTAAATAAAAAAAGCAGGTATAAACCTGCTCGTGTGACTTCGTAAAAGCTTCCTGTTGCTACAAGTTAAAACGGATACCAGCAGAGAGATTAGGACTCAAATAGAATGGACGCGGTATCAGTTCAAGATAGGTACCACCTTCCAGGAACACAGAAATGCGGTTATCGGGAATGTAATACTCGAACCCGCCCAACACTGAACCTCCGAGCGAGATATCCTTCTCATAATTGCCGCTCAGCCTTTTAGGGTAAGCGCGGCGACTGTTCAGCTGACCACCCAGTCCGTAATAAACGTGTACTGTTTCGGAGTTGAAAACAGGCGTGTGCCACAGGTAATGAACCTGAATGGAAACACCTGTATTCTTGTAAATACCCTCGTCGCCGCGGTATTTGCGGTCTTTGGACAACACGCCGCCGTAAGTACCAATGGTAACATCAAGTGCATGAATGTTGTTGAAATATTTACGGATGTTGACACCGGTTGGCTCGCCTAATTTGAAACCGACTGCCCAGTTGTCATATTGGGCCTGTGCCATTCCGAAACAAAGCGTACAGATAAACGTCAAGGCTAATTTCTTCATAATTGTTTGATCGGGGAAATGGATATGCTGAGTATGCTATGCAATAACGTTTTTCTGTTTGAAATTCTTTAAAGATTCAATCAAAACTTCATTTTCTTTCTTTGTTCCGACCGTAATCCGCAGACAACCTTCACAAAGATGTACGCGCGACCGGTCGCGTACGATGATCGCTTCACTGATCAGATAGTCCATTACTGCCTTCGCATCTTCGAATTGGACAAGCAGGAAGTTGGCGTCGGAAGGATGAATCTTTACCACATAGGACAGTTCGAGTAACATTTCCTGCAAAGCTGCTCTTTCTGAAAGGATATCTGTTACCATTTCATCTTTCAGCGCCGGGTTTTGCAAACCTTGTAAAAGGGCATTCTGAGCAGGCAAACTGATATTGTAAGGTGGCTTGATCTTGTTCAAAATGCGGATCAGCTCAGCGGAGGCAAAACACATACCAATGCGAAGTCCCGCCAATCCCCACGCTTTTGAGAATGTTTGGAGAACAACCAGGTTCGGGTATTCATCCAGCTTCTGAACCCACGAAGGTTTATCGGTAAAGTCAATGTAAGCTTCATCTACCACAACCAGACCATTGAAGCTTTTCAAAATTGTTTCAATGGCTTCATCCTGCATGTTGTTTCCCGTCGGATTGTTCGGAGAGCAGATCCAGATGATTTTCGTGTGTTCGCCCACTGCATTCAAAACTGCCTCTACGTCAATCTGGTAATCGCTGGTGAGCGAAGCTTTATCAATGCGCACATCGTGAATGGAGGCGCTTACTTCGTACATGCCATAGGTTGGCGGCATGATGATCACGTGATCCTGGCCAGGCGTACAAGCCGCACGTGTCAACAAGTCAATCGGTTCGTCGCTCCCGTTTCCGAGAAAAATACGGCCGGGCTCTACCTGCTTAATTTTCGAGATCAGCTTTTTGATTTCGGCCTGATATGGATCTGGGTAACGGTTATAATTTTCGTTTGTGACAGATCCGTAAGGATTTTCGTTCGCATCGAGGAACACACCTTCATGCCCGGTATACTCGTCTCTTGCAGAAGAATAAGGCGCGAGTGTAAGAATGTGCGGCCGCAGTATTTTGTTTAGGTCAAAAGTGTTGTTCATTCCAATTGTACGGCGTGATGCCGTTTTTATTTTTTTAACGGAGATGTAAATAATCTCAAATCAAATTCAAAGGGTTCCTTTCCAACTACCTTGATTGCACTCGCGTGCTCGTGTGCGGGATTGATCAGGAAATTGTACTCTGACTTTACGACAATGGAGGGTACCCTGCACAAAAGTGTTTTCTTATCTTCCACCCACTGATCTCCGGTATCTTTCGTCCAGTACTCCTCTCCCTGCCAGTCCGGTCTCATATAAGGCACGGTCGGTGTGGCCATTGCATCCGGTACATACAACACTACGATCACATACTCTGGCGGGGGCACCGATTTGTTCAAATGCACCAGCACTTCAAGCATAGCGAGCGAACGATGGGTGGCGGTGTACAGCATATGGTGACCAGGTGAATTCCACCTGCCCCCATGTCGGAAGGCGCCAATGCCCGTCAAGTCATCCTGGTATTCAACCCGTGAAATCCTGAACAGCTCCATCAGGCAAAAATACCATGCTCTATACGCCCCAGCTCAGTTTTGATCAGCTCTATCCCGGCGTGTGTTTTGAGAAAATGAATCGGACGTTCGTTGCCGAGAGAAGGAACCGGGCTTGTAAGCCAGCTCTTGAAATAATCTTTTGAAAGGACAGTAACCCCCACGGAGAATAGATCTGCCAATGCAATCAGATGATCAGAAACTACATTGCTGAGCAAATCTTCTTCTTCATAGCGTTGCAGGTTCCTTGAAGTTACCGGCAAAATGTCGATTATTTCTTTAGGATCCATGCCAATCGAGCTTGCCAAATGCTGGATAGAAGCCTTGGGTACGCCGTTAGTGGCGAGGTAAGCCAGGTCAAAATCATTATTGACGCGATGTTTGAGAACTCCGTAGCCTCCCAAACGCTCATTAACCATTCGTACTGTCATAAGTTCATCAGGAAAAATGTCTCCAAATATACGACATTTTTCCTGGAAATTAAAATTCCGATTATTCCAGACTTTTCAGTCTCAGACTAACTGCTTTCCGGTGCGCATCAAGCGACTCAGCTTCTGCCATTCTCTCCACGGTAGGTCCTATATTGCGGATGCCTTCTTCGGTAATATGCTGCACTGTGATCTTTTTCACAAAGCTATCTACTGATACGCCGCTGTAAGCTCTTGCATAGCCGTTTGTAGGCAGCGTGTGGTTGGTACCGGATGCATAATCACCGCAGGATTCGGGTGTATAATTACCTAGAAAGATAGATCCTGCATTCACGATTTTTTCAGAAACCTGCTCCGCATTTGCCACGCTCAATATCAGGTGCTCTGCGGCGTATTGGTTCAATAAATCAATCGCGTCAGCCTCATTGTCAAGCAAAATGGCTTTGCTGTGTGTAATTGCCTGTCCGGCAAAATCGCGGCGAGGTAATTCCTGCAGCTGGGAAGTCAATGCAAGATTGACTGACGAAAGCAATTTCTTACTCGTAGAAACAAGCAAAACCTGACTGTCGGGCCCGTGCTCGGCCTGAGACAGGAGATCAGAAGCAACAAAAGCAGGAACAGCAGTGTCGTCTGCGTAGACTGCTACCTCGGAAGGTCCCGCCGGCATATCAATGGAAACACCCTCACTGTTAATGAGCATTTTAGCCGCAGTAACGTACTGGTTACCCGGACCAAAAATCTTGTAAACCTTTGGAATCGTTTCAGTTCCGTAAGCCATCGCCGCAATCGCCTGCGCACCTCCTACCCTGAATGCTTTTGTTACGCCGACCAGGCTCGCGGCGTATAAAATCGCCGGATTGTCGGACGGAGTACACAGGATGATTTCCTTGCAGCCCGCAATTTTAGCGGGTATACCCAACATCAAAACCGTGCTGAAAAGCGGAGCAGAGCCGCCAGGAATGTAGATTCCGACTTTCTCGATCCCCACACTTTTGCGCCAGCAAAAAACGCCAGGCATTGTTTCAATCTTTTGCGGGGCTTGCAGCTGTACCTCGTGAAATTTGTAAATATTGGCATAAGCCTGACCAATCGCCGATTTCAATTCATCATCCAGCTGACCGGCCGCATGCGCGATTGCTTCTTCTGAAAAAGCAATTTCTTCGAGTGCTACTTTGTCAAATTGCAGGGTAAGTTCCCTGATCGCCTGATCGCCACCGCTTCTGACTTTTTCAAGAATGGGCATGACTTTGGCTTCGATATCCTTTGTTTCCTGAACCGGGCGGGTCAGCAAAGAAGCCCATTGATCGCGGTCGGGAAATGGAATAATATTCATAGAATCAAAAAATAGTGTTGCCGGCTGGCCGTAATTACTGAATCATTTTTTCAATCGGGATAACCAAAATCCCCTCTGCTCCTGCCTGACGGATCTTTTCGATATTTTCCCAAAATTCATTCTCATTAATTACCGAATGCAGTGAGCACCAGCCTTCTGTGGCCAAAGGTAATACGGTTGGAGAACGCATTCCCGGCAGGAACTTTGATATGGTTTCAACTGCCTCGGTCGGACAGTTTAGCAGAATATATTTATTGTTTTTAGCTGCCTGAACAGATTTAATGCGAAACAGAAGCTGGTCAAGCAGACTTTGCTGCGTCGCCGAAAGATGCTTGCTGGCGATCATCACAGCCTCGGAGCGGAAAATCGTTTCCACTTCTTTCAGTCCATTACTTAATAAGGTACTTCCGGAGCTGACAATGTCGCAAACCGCGTCGGCCAGGCCAATACTTGGCGCAATTTCAACCGACCCGCTGATCTCGTGGATCTGGGCAGTTACGCCATTTGAACTCAGGTATTTTTCGAGCAATTTCGGGTACGTAGTGGCGATACTTTTGCCTTCCAGGTCCTGCACGCCGCTATACTGGTGCTCACGCAGCACACCGATCGAGAGCCTGCATTTGGAAAAACCCAGCTTATGTACGGTATCAACGTTTTTATCAGATTCCTCGGAAACATTTTCGCCTACAATACCCAGGTGCGCCACGCCGTCTTCTACATAACCCGGAATATCGTCGTCGCGCAGGAAAAGGATTTCCGCAGGGAAGTTGGTTGCGTCGGTTTTCAGCTTGCCAGCTCCATTGTCAAACCGGATACCGCATTCTTTGATCAGCTTCAATGAATCTTCGCTGAGCCTACCTGATTTCTGTATTGCAATTCTTAAAATCTCGTCGTTCATTTTTAAAAGCAGCTGCCTGACAGCCAGTGAAAAGTGCCTAATTAGGGTTTTAAATTGCCTGGGTGAGTGAAGTTATAATATCTTCTATCTGTAATTTCTGTTGCTCGCCGGTCTTCATATTTTTCAGCGTAAGCAAGCCCGACTGCATTTCGTCGGAGCCGATCAGAACTACAAATGGAATGCTTTTCCGGTCTGCATAATCGAGCTGTTTCTTTAATTTGACAGAATCAGGATAGATTTCTGCATTGATTTCGGCATTTCTGAGTTTTGGTAAAATCGACAAACCGTATTTAAATGCGTCCTCGTCGAAGTTAGAGATCATGACTTTGGTGCTGGTTTGCTGACTTTCAGGAAAGAGGTTCAGCTCCTCCATTACATCATAAATACGATCCACACCCAGTGAGATACCTACTCCTGAAATGCCCGGAACGCCGAAAGTACCGGTGAGGTTATCGTAGCGGCCCCCGCCGGAAATGCTGCCAATCTGTACATTCTTGGCTTTTACCTCAAAAATAGCACCTGTATAATAAGAAAGACCGCGCGCCAGCGTGACGTCAAATTCAATCCGCGGATTTTCCAGTTCGAGCAGCTTCACCATTTCCCAAACTTCCTCCAACTCTTGGATACCTTTTAATCCGATCTCAGAATCAGCAAGCCACGCTCTTAACTCAGCAAAGGGTTCTTTTTCATTTGAAAGTGCGAAAATTGGCTCCAATGCAGTTACGCTCTGTTCTGAAAAGCCTCTTTCGAGCAGCTCTTCAACTACCTTTTCCTGACCAATTTTATCGAGCTTGTCAATTGCAACACAAAGCGGGCCTTCCATTCCGTGCGCGACTACTTTGTCAGCAATTCCAGTCAGGATCTTGCGGTTATTAATTTTTACCACAAAATCCTTGATACCCAAAGCAGGCAGAGTATCGTGTAAAAGCATCACGATTTCCGCTTCGCAAAGCAGCGACTCGGTTCCTACTACATCGGCATCGCATTGGTAAAATTCACGGTATCTTCCTTTCTGCGGACGATCGGCGCGCCAGACTGGCTGGATCTGGTACCTTTTAAATGGCATTGCCAAAGTACCCCGGTTCATTACTACGTAGCGTGCAAATGGAACGGTGAGGTCGTAACGTAATCCTTTTTCAGAAATTTTGGTGGTTAGCGGCTTGTAACCTGCATTCCAATCCTGATCGGACAATTTGCCGCTAAAATCACCGGAGTTAAGTATTTTAAATAGAAGCTGATCGCCTTCCTCGCCATATTTACCCATTAAAACAGACAGGTTTTCAAATGCAGGTGTTTCGAGGGGCAAAAATCCGTAACGTTGAAAAGAGCGGCGGATGGTATCAAAAATAAAAGTCCGCTTCACCATTTGTTCTGGACCAAAGTCACGGGTGCCGCGGGCAAGGGATGGTTTACTCATTATAATAACGGATCAAAAAACGCAAAGTTAGCCAGCTTGTGCAATATTTGTGAAGGTAGCCTGCATTATTTAAGAGAAAATCATTAATTTTGCGGCTCTTTCACAAAACAATATTTTACAATGGGAGTTACGGAATTGAAACGTAAAGGACGCAGAAACAAGGCGGTAGCTAATAACCGTACTGCTAAGATCAAAGATCTTTTACGTAAACCAGAGGTTCGCAATGTCGATGTGGAGGCAATTAAGGCGCAGTTTGAAGCTAACAAAAAATAAAATTGGCCTCTCCTAAATTATTCAACTAGTCCTGTCAATCTGCTTTGATAGGGCTTTTTGCTTTTTTGGCCGACTTGGATTTTCCCGAAGATTTGGTATTGACTTTCCGGGCAATCTGACGCATACTCCGGCGGGTTTCGCGGCGAACGTGCAGCAGAATGCGAAAACGAAGCGCCTCACCAAACATAATCAGTCCGCCATTGATCAAAGCCAGACTATACAAACCAAGAACAACCCACACCTGAGTAGGCTCGCCAATGCGCCGCTCGTGGGCCGCCTGGCTGAGTACGGTGAGACCGAAACTGAAAAGTATCAATCCGCATGGCGCTAAAATCATCCATTTGGTGCGCGTTGACATTTTCTTTATCAGTCTTTTACCCGGTGGTTTTGGATCGATTGATGGGATCATTTAGTGTTTTTTCAAAACTTGTAATCCTAAAATTATTAATTTTTAGTTAATTGACTTAATGAAATCCATCATTAGTTTAGTATTAAGGTACATTCCCCGGCCCTATCTGCAACTGGTCGGACATTGGGCAGCACGCTTTCTAAGCATCTTCTATATCGGCAACAAAGTTCAATGCCCTGTTTGCGACAACCAATACCGCAAATTTTTACCCTACGGTCGCAATACATCCAGCCGCGAAAACGCATTGTGCCCCGGCTGTCTTTCCCTTGAACGGCACCGTTTAATGGGTTTATACCTGAAACAAAAGACAAACTTCTTTAATGCCAACCTGAAAGTACTTCACGTAGCGCCCGAATATTGCTTTATTGACAGGTTTGAGAAGATGAAAAACCTGGATTACATCACAGCAGATATCGAGTCTCCGCTGGCGAAAGTGAAGATGGACATTCACCAGATCCCTTTTCCTGATAATACATTTGACGTGGCATTTTGTAACCACGTAATGGAACACGTGGATGATTATGTGCTTGCGATGAGCGAGTTACACCGCGTTTTAAAACCGGGAGGCTGGGCGCTGATCCAGTCGCCGCAGGATCTGAAATATGCTACTACTTACGAAGATCCTACCATCACCGACCCGAAAGAGCGGGAAAAACATTTTCTTCAAAATGATCATTTAAGGTTGTTTGGCAGAAATTACAACCACGAGCTTGAAAAAGGTGGCTTTAAGGTGAAAGAAGATCGGTTTGTAATGGACGAACTTTCGAAGGCAGATGTGAAAAGATATGCTTTGCCGGAGGAAGAAATTGTTTATTTCTGCCAGAAGTTATGAGTTTATGAGTCTGGGAGTTAATGAGTCTCCGAGTTTATGAGTTCAAAGTATAAAATTCACTAGTTAACCATAAGTTAAAAAGGCAGCTTCCCCGGAAACTGCCTCTCTTTCGTTTACTCCAATCTCATAAACTTTAAACTCATAAACTCCAACCTCCTTTCAGGAAGGATATTCAATCGCCGCGCCGGTTTCGCGGTGCGACTTTTTCTCCCAAATCCTTTTCCAGCCTTCCTGTAAAAACCCGGTGCCGTAGCCAAAAAGCTGTACAAAAGCGGCGCCGATTGACAGAACAGCCACATTCAGCTGTTTTGTTTTGATCAACGCATCGGTAAAAAGCAGCAGTACATAGAAAAGCAGGAACGCAACTCCCAGGTAGAAAAACGGTTTAAACACGAAAAACCAAACGGGAATGCTGCAAACTGCCAGGGTAAAGATCAGCGGGAATGCGTGTACCAGCTTTAATTCATCAGGATAAAAACGCGCAATGTTAATGCGGGCGCGGCCGAAGAATTTTAGTTGCCGGAAAAAAGGGATGAATTTGGTCCTGCGTTTGTGGTAAATAAAAGCTTCCGGAATCAGCGTGGAGCGAAAACCCAGCCGGATCGCCGCAATACTGAACAAAATATCCTCCCCCATTCTGCTTGTCAGAAAGCCGCCTGTCCGCTCCCAGACTCGCCGCGAAAGTCCCATATTAAAGCTGCGCGGGTGAAATGTACCGCCCATATTCGACTTCTTTCCCCTGATCCCACCGGTTGTGAAAAGCGATGTCATGGAATAGCTAATCGCTTTTTGAATGGGTGTAAAAGACGGGTGATCGGTATCCGGGCCGCCATAGAGGTCGACATAACTTGTATTCAGGTGATTATCTACTATCTGTAAATAATCCGGTTCAATCA
>NZ_JBHYGF010000024.1:16355-37427 GCF_051859145.1 Dyadobacter sp. | reverse complement strand
AAAGCTTAGGAAGAAGTTCCGGATTAATGCGTTCGTACAAACCGTGCCCTTTTTGCTCGATCATCGTTTTATCAAAATCCATATAAACGCAGCCTTCATAACATTGAATCACACGATCCTGCAAACCGGCAGTAATGCCGAGTTCTTCGGTCTCGGTGACCATCACAAGCTGCGGGAGAATTTCAAGCGGGATTTCAACTTTATAAAACTGCATTAAGGCGCGGAAAAGCGCAACCACAATAGCGCTTGAACCCGACATACCCACTTGCCGCGGGATTGAGGAACGGTAGCGTACAGTGAAATTCCGGTTTGGAAGTCGGATACCTTGCTCTTCACAATAATCGCCGAACTTCTTGATCCCGGCTTTGATCAATGGAATTCCGCCATTATAACCCAGCATACTCACCGTGTCACGCAGGTGGAAAATGCTACGAAATGTACTCAGGTCCTGCGGCTGGGCTTCTATATGTAGCTCCGGAGATTCGTAAAGTGAAATGGAGGCACCGAAGTTCCTGACTGAAATGGAGATCGTTTTTCCGAAAAAACCGTCAGATGGATTGCCTAGTAGCCCCGCCCGGGCGTAAGCGCGTGTCTCGATGATCAAGGTGAAGTCTTTTTTTGCCAAAAGTAATAACTTATTGACGATACAAAGACGTTTTACCCCTATACGAAATTTGTAATGCGGTAAAAGGCTGTCTGGTTATCACAACAGGCTTAAAATAAAAAAAGCGGGACAAATAAATGTCCACGCTTATTGAAGAGACTGGTTTACTGATATATCTTATTGCTTAACCACCTGAATGTTAGCGATCAACTTAACTTCATCACCAACAACCACGCCGCCAGCTTCTGTTACTGCGCTCCATTCCAGGCCAAATTCCTTACGGTTGATTTTACCTGTTACTTCAAATCCGGATTTATTATTTCCGTAAAAGTCTGTCATGTTACCACCGTATTCTACCGCAAATTCAAACGGCTTGGTAATTCCTTTTACAGACAGATCTCCTTTAAGCGTGTAGCTTTCAGATCCCGTTTTGGCCAATTTTCCGGTGAAGGAAAGTTTAGGGTGTTTTTCTGATTCGAAGAAATCACCTGACTTTAAGTGCTCGTCACGCTGTGCCTGGTTGGTGTCAACGCTGGCAGTATCTGCTGAAAAGTTAACAGTAGCACCGTCAAAGTCTTCGGTTTCAGTTTCAACTGATCCTTCAAAGGTTCTGAAATAACCTGTAACTGTTGAAATTACAAGGTGTTTTACTTTAAACTGGATTTCTGAATGTGTTGGGTCAATCACCCATTTTGTGGTAGCCATAACAGTAGTGTTTTATGTATGTAATAACATTTAATGTATATACATGTAAATATGAAGGATAGTTTCAAACCCACAAAAAAATCCCGAACAATGTCCGGGATTTTTTTGTGCTGCATAAGCCTGTTACTTCGGCATTTCAAAAATCGAAGGATCGATCTTGGGATTAATTTCCAGCGTTTTGATGTGTAAAGCCATTTTAGCACCCGGCATGGCGGAAGTTGAAACTTCCGAAGAAAATGGATAGAAGATACCCTCAACTCGGCGAAAATCCGACTGTATGTTTTCAGATTCAATATCCTGACCATTGATATTGGTCTTCGCAATAATTTTCAGGATGTAAAATGTGTCTTTGGAAATGTAATTGATTCGTTTTACCCCATTTTTCAAGGTCATCGTCACCTTGTACACCTTCGCGCCAGCCAAATCCTCCTCTCCATCCAGTGTCAGCTGATAACCTTTCTGTTTGTAGTTATATAAACCCGTAATATCAGTTTCCGACTCCATCGATTTTACGGCTTCTTCGGGCAATGCAGTTGGTTTTGTCTCGCCTGTCATCGGGTTAATCGCCCAGCCTGTATTTCCATTGATGGCCTGCACAATCGTTGCGCCTTGAACGGTTGTCTCGCTTCTGAAAGCCTGGTTCTGAACAATAGTGGTATTAATAGGTACTTTCATGTTCATCACATCCATTTCAGCAGTGATCTTCATGCTTTGCAGTTTAGACAGCTTATCCTCACCACCCATTGCCTTGATGTGTTTTGAAACAATTTCATCCACACTCTGCGCTTTGACATTAATGAAAATACCGGCACTAAGAAGCAGCAGGAGTATGGTTTGAAGTGGTTTGTTTGTCATGTTTGAAAACGGTTTGTTGTTGTTAGTCGTTAAATATAACAACAAAAAAACGAGCGAACAGTACTTGTTCGCTCGTTTTGGATTGGTGCAGTTTCCTGCTTTCTAGTTCTTCAATGCTTCGGCACCACCAACAATTTCGAGGATTTCCTTTGTAATCGCTGCTTGGCGGGTACGGTTGTAAACCAGGCGGAGATCTTTCAGAAGCTCCTGTGCATTCTCGGTCGCTTTGTCCATTGCTGTCATCCGCGCACCTTGTTCGGAAGCGTTAGATTCAAGAACAGCACGGTACAACTGGATCTTCAATGACTTTGGAATAAGCTCTGTTAAAATTTCTTCCTCTGTCGGCTCAAAAATATAGTTAATCTCAGCTTTCGTCGATTTTGTCCTTTTATCTTCAGTCGGAATCGGCAAATATCTGTCAGCGTGGATAATCTGCGTAGCGACATTTTTGAATTCGTTGTAAACAAGATCAACTGCATCAAAACGTCCGTTGGCAAATGCTTTCATGATCTCCTCGGCAGCCAGTTTTACATTTGTAAAGCTTAGTCTTCCAAACAAATCCGTATAGCCGATGTTGACAAGAAGTCCGCGACGGCTCAGCGACTCAGCGCCTTTTTTGCCAATTGCAAAAATCTCAACATTTCCTTTGCGCGCCTGCTCAGCGTACCGCTGCTCGATTAGTGCAAGTGTTGCTTTGATGATGTTGGTGTTAAAAGCACCGCAAAGTCCGCGATCGGAGGTGATCACTACGATCAAAACCTTTTCAACAGGACGTACTGTTTTCAATGGGCTTTCTGCTGAGCTTTCGGCTCCGGCAGATACAGTTGCCAGCATTTCACCTAGTTTCTGAGCATAGGGACGCATTTGTAAGATTGCGTCCTGAGCCCGGCGCAGTTTTGCCGCAGCAACCATCTTCATTGCTTTGGTGATCTGCTGCGTAGAGTTAACCGACACAATGCGGCTACGTACTTCTTTTAAGCTTGCCATTATTTGGAAGTTTAAAACATATCCGGTCTATGCCGGGGGTTGATATTTGGGAAAGGGAGCAGGGGTACTGCTCCCTTTTTAAGACTTAGTGATATTTAACAGCAACTTCTCTGGCCACTTTCTCGATCACGTCGGTAACGCTGTTATCCAGCTTACCAGCACGCAATGCAGCAAGTGCCTCTTTGTGTTGTCCGCCCAGAACTGTGAGGAAGTCTGTCTCAAATGCTTTCACTTTGTTCACGTCCACTGAATCCAGCAAACCTTTTGTAGAAGCATATACAGTCGCGACCTGCATTTCAACAGGAACTGGCGCATATTGAGGCTGTTTCAAAACTTCCTGGTTTCGACGGCCGCGATCGATTGCAAGTTTGGTAGCAGCATCAAGGTCAGAACCGAATTTCGCAAAAGCTTCAAGCTCGCGGAATTGTGCCTGATCCAGTTTGAGTGTACCAGAAACTTTCTTCATTGATTTGATCTGCGCATTACCACCCACGCGTGATACCGAAATACCTACGTTGATCGCAGGACGGATACCAGAGTTGAACAGGTTGGATTCAAGGAAGATCTGACCGTCAGTAATCGAAATTACGTTGGTAGGAATATAAGCAGAAACGTCACCAGCCTGTGTTTCAATGATCGGAAGGGCTGTAAGTGAACCGCCTCCTTTTACCACATTTTTCAATGACGGGGGAAGGTCGTTCATGTTTCTTGCGATGCTGTCGTCAGCGATCACTTTTGCAGCACGTTCCAAAAGGCGGCTGTGCAGGTAGAATACGTCACCTGGATAAGCCTCGCGGCCCGGAGGACGACGAAGTAGCAGGGAAACTTCACGGTAAGCTACCGCTTGTTTTGAAAGGTCATCGTAAATAACCAAAGCAGGACGACCTGTATCACGGAAATATTCTCCGATCGCAGCACCTGTAAATGGCGCATAAAATTGCATTGGCGAAGGATCAGAAGCACCAGCTGCAACGATTACCGTATAATCCATTGCACCATACTTGCGAAGTGTCGCTTCAATTCCTTTGATAGTGGAAGCTTTCTGACCGCAGGCTACGTAAATACAGAAAACCGGCTCGCCTTTGTCGAAATATTCTTTTTGATTGATAATCGTATCGATTGCCACAGCTGTTTTACCAGTCTGACGGTCACCGATAATCAGCTCGCGCTGACCGCGGCCGATGGGGATCATCGCGTCGATCGCTTTGATACCTGTCTGCAGAGGCTCAGTTACCGGCTGACGGTAAATAACACCAGGCGCTTTACGCTCGATAGGCATTTCGTAAACTTCCCCAAGAATAGGGCCGTTTCCGTCAATAGGTTCAGCGAGGGTATTTACAACACGGCCTATGATTCCGTCGCCCACTTTTACAGAGGCGATTTCTTTCGTACGCTTTACTGTTGCACCTTCCTTAATGTCGCTGAAATCTCCAAGCAATACGGCGCCGACATTATCTTCTTCCAGGTTAAGAGCCAAGGCTTTCAGCCCTGTTTCGAACACAAGCAGCTCACCTGCCTGTACCTGAGAGAGACCATAAATACGGGCAACACCGTCACCAACCTGAAGAACTGTCCCTACTTCTTCGAGCTCTGCTTCTGATCTGGCGCCTGCGAGTTGTTCGCGCAGGATAGCCGAAACTTCATCCGGTCTAACAGATACCATAGTATAATTGACTTATTTAGAGTATAGTAGTAAGTTTTTGAAAACTGCCGCAAAGGTAGTGTTTAATTTTGGTAAAAACAGTATCTTCTGAATAGTATAATTAAGGAGAAAGTGCGGTTCTGCAAAATTAGATTATTCCAAGTATCCACCCTGAATGCCCTTTTAGACGCCATTTGCCGTTCGTAAGCTATAAGGAACATTTTTAAAACTTTTTTAGGTACTAATTGTGTTTTTGTTGTAATTGAATTCGTTAATACCACTTACATCTGAATAGTTTATTTTATCGTCCATCAATCAGTATAATGTACAAATTAGAAAAAACCATTTTAGCAGCGTTGTTACTAGGCGCATTTGTAACAACAGAAGGCAACACACAAACTATCAAGAAAACAACCAAACCAGCTCCGGCTGTAAAGAAGGCGCCGGCGGCACCAGCAAAAGCGGCAACAACGCCTTTAGTACTCAAAACTCAGATGGATTCCTTGTCAGCGGCAATCGGGGTAAGCTTTGCCAATTCGTTGTCTTCACAGGGAGTTTCAGGAATCAATACCGAGATACTAACGAAAACAATCAACGCAGCGCTCAAAGGTAGTAAAACTACGTTCTCACCTGAGGATGCAAACGCATTTATAGGAAGCTATTTTCAAAAGATGATGGAAGAAAAAGGTGCAGTGGTTCGGACTGAGGGAGAAAAATTCCTGGCGGAAAATAAAAAAAGAACAGGTGTTACAACAACTGAAAGCGGATTGCAATATGAAGTGATCAAAACCGGTGACGGTCCGAAACCTAGTGCAACTGATAAAGTTAAGACGCATTACCATGGAACGCTGACCAATGGAACGGTTTTTGACAGTTCGGTCGACAGGGGAGAACCCGTTGAGTTTCCGGTAAATGGCGTAATAAAAGGATGGACGGAAGCACTTCAGTTAATGCCGGTCGGCTCAAAATGGAAGCTGTACATTCCTTATCAGCTTGCGTACGGAGAGCGGGCCGCGGGACCTCAGATACCAGCTTATTCAGCATTGGTTTTCGAGGTGGAATTATTGGAAATAATTAAATAGGAAAACGTGCGATAATGAGAAAGTACTTAATCACTCTTATACCGGTTGTGTTGCTCGGATGGCAGCGGGGCCCTGTTCAGGATCATACGGCAACAGTACCTGCTGTTGGAACGTCATCTTTGGAAGATGATATCAAGCCAATCCCTGCTCAATACAAGGCGGAGGAGTTGACTACACGTATTTTGTCAAGTTATCATTATAGAAAAACCAAGCTGAACGATTCTTTGTCGGCAGCGATTTTTGACAAGTATATCGACGGAATCGACCATGGTAAGCTGTATTACCTGGCCGAGGATATGAAGCAATTTGAGCAGTACAAAAATCAGTTTGATGATTATCTGCAAAAGAGAGAACTGGATGTTCCGTTCCAGATCTACAATGTTTTCAGAAAGCGATACAAGGAAAGAAGCGAGTACATCCACGATTTGCTGGGTAAAGAGAAACCATTTGATTTCACAACAGATGAATCAATGGATACCGACCGGGAAAAAGCAACCTGGGCGAAAAATACCGACGAGCTGAACGACACTTGGAGGAAATACCTTAAAAGCGAGGCGCTCGATCTTAAACTTTCCGGAAAAGCCGATACTGCTGTGATTACGACTTTGCGAGACCGGTACAAAAACCGCGATCGTGCACTAGGCCGTATTCGTACAGAGCAGGTCTTTCAGATGTTTATGAATGCATATGCAGAGTCTATGGACCCGCATACAAGCTATATGGCACCTACTTCTGCGGACCGTTTCAAGCAGGAAATGAGCCAGTCGCTTGAAGGTATCGGTGCGTTGCTTGGCGAAGAAGACAATTATATCAAGATCAAGGATGTAATTCCTGGCGGACCTGCATTCAAAGGAAAGCAACTAAAGAAAGAGGACAAAATTGTAGCGGTAGCGCAGGGTGACGAGGGTAAAATGGTGGATATCATCGGCTGGTTCGTTGATGACGCTGTGAAACTGATCAAAGGCCCGAAATCTACTGTGGTACGTTTGCAGGTAATATCTGCTGATGCTTTGCCGGGAACTCCTCCAAAGGAATATCGTCTGGTTCGCGAGAAAATCAAGCTGGAAGAGCAGCGTGCGAAGAGCGAGATTGTTTCAATCAACAATGCAAACAAGACTTTCAAAATCGGGGTAATTGATATTCCATTGTTCTACCGCGACTTTGAAGGCGCACAGCATAGAGAAAAAGAATTTTCAAGCACAACCCGCGATGTACAGAAGCTGATTACAGAATTGCAGGCTTCGAATGTCGATGGTATTGTGATCGATTTGCGCAACAATGGCGGCGGATCGCTGACAGAAGCGGTTTCTCTTACCGGATTGTTTATCAACAGAGGACCGGTAGTTCAGGTGAAAGAAGGTCAGGGTGAAATTGAGGTACAATCTGACAATGATCCCTCAATCGCTTACGATGGTCCGATGGCGGTAATGGTAAACCGTTTCAGCGCCTCGGCTTCCGAGATTTTCGCGGCAGCTATTCAGGATTACAAACGCGGTATCATTGTTGGCGAGCAAACTTATGGTAAGGGAACCGTGCAAACCTTGATCGACCTGAACCAATGGGTACCAAAAGAAACTGACCAATTGGGTCAAGTTAAACTGACAGTAGCGAAATTCTACCGTATCAACGGAAGCAGCACGCAGCTGAAAGGTGTAATGCCGGATCTGGAACTGCCAACTGCATTTAAAGAAAATGAATACGGTGAAGGATCGCAGCCAAGTGCATTGCCGTGGGATCAGATTGCATCATCTAAATATGATGTTACTAATAACATTAATGCGAAAATAGTTGAGCAGCTTCGTGACAAATACAAGCACAGACTCAAAACCGACGAAGAACTGAAAACGCTTGCAAAAACTTTGCAGGAGTTCAAAGAAGCCCGTGAAAACAAAGTTGTTTCATTACAGGAATCCAAAAGAAAGATCGAGCGGGACGAAGCTGAAAAGAAAAGAGCAGCTATGAAACAGCTCGGGGAAGATACCACTGACGGTGAAGAAGATGAAGACCCGAAAGCGGTAGAAGCTCCGAAAGAAGCCAAAAAGAAAAAGGATATATACCTGACCGAGACTGGTCGTATGTTGGCTGACCTGATCGTGATATCCAAAGAGCCAAGTCTGGCGGGAGCTAAAAAGAAGTAACATTTTAGTTTTTGTTCAAAATGAAAGAGGGCGATTCCATACCGGAGTCGCCCTTTGCTTACAAACAAACTATGCGACTTACAAATGCAACTGCAATCATTACCGGCGGTGCCTCCGGGCTAGGGGAGGCAACTGCCCGGCTATTTGTTGAGGCTGGCGCAAATGTTGTTATTCTGGATTTAAATGAAGAAGCCGGATTAAACCTCGAAGCAGAATTCCCCGCTCAGATCAGCTTTGTGAGGACAGACGTTTCCAGCGAAAATGATGTGCAAAATGCAATCAGCTTGGCCGTTGAAAAATTTGGTAACATCCACATTGTTGTAAACTGCGCGGGTATTGCGCCCGCGAGGAAAATAGTAGGTAAGTCTGACGGAGTTTACGGGCCGCATTCACTTGAAGTTTTTGAAAAAACAATCCGCATAAACCTGATAGGCACCTTCAATGTAATGCGGCTGGCTGCATTCGCAATGGAGAAAAATGAGCCGAACGAAGAAGGAGAACGCGGTATTATCATTAACACTGCTTCTGTCGCAGCTTACGATGGACAAATGGGACAAGTGGCCTACTCGGCGAGCAAAGGTGGAATAGTAAGTATGACACTGCCTGTAGCACGCGATCTGGCAAAATCCGGTATCCGCGTTATGGCGATTGCGCCTGGTTTGTTTGAAACACCTTTGCTGCTCGGATTACCCGAGGAAGCAAGAATCTCACTCGGCCAGCAAATACCTTTTCCTTCGCGACTTGGAAAGCCAGCTGAATATGCATTACTGGCAAAATCCATTGTAGAAAATCCAATGCTCAACGGGGAGGTAATCCGCCTCGACGGTGCAATCAGAATGGGACCGAGATAATGCAGCAGCTACTGAACATATTTCCTCCCCGCGCAACCATCTTGAAGTGGTTGTTCCTGGTAATTTTGTCTACCGGAAATCTGTTGTTCCAGGATGTAAGTACCGACAACCTGTACAGGACAGAGCAGGTTTTTACAACAAAAAAGACGCGCAGCAACTCAGGTGGAACTGTACTTTTCTCTTTCAGAGGAGTTACCCCTTTCCAAAACGGTACTTTTCAGGCGTTTTGTTTATCTCGCCTGCTGCATTTTGCCTCATCAACAAATACGCGGCTGCGGGTACTTACCAGCGTTTTTCACTCCTTTTCTTACAGAATGCTCCTTAAAGCCGCGCCGCAACCGGGTCGGATCTCGCCCGAGTCTGATCCCGCTTTTTCCAGATCCTGAACAAGCTGCATTGTTCAAATTCTACTGCTGGCTGCATTGTCCGCAGCAGACTTCTACGTCGTTTTTGATCTGAAAACGGCCAAATCCACTTCTAAAATCTGGAAAATGAATGCGGGAAAAATATGGATCAGCGCAAGAAAATGGTTGCGCCGGCTCGCTATGGCTTATATGCTTGGCTTTGCGAATGCAATTAATCAGGAAACAAAAATGATGGACGATACCGGTTTTAAAACGGAGCAGATCCTGCCGGAGGACAAAGACTAAATAATTGTAAAAGTGCCCGGAACTTGCATTCCGGGTACTTTTACTTCCACATTGTTTTTGAAAAATGTTAAATAGAATACCAGCTCCTTCTGTACATTTAGCCAACAAAATCATGATTGAATGAACAAAAAATCGATTGCAGTAGATATGGACAATGTCCTGGTTGACATTGAAGTAAATTGGATAGAAGCTTACGAAGAAGCTTTCGGAGTAAGAATTGCGCGAGAAGCAATGCTGGGAATTCCGGAAGACCAGGCATTTCCCGACCCGGCAGCCGCATGGAGTTTGCTTTACAAGCCGGGATTTTTCCGGAATGCTCCTGTCATTGCAGGTGCTCAGGAGGCTATCCTGAAATTACAGGAACACTTTGACATTTACATTGTATCAGCCGCAATGGAGTTCCCCAACTCGCTGCTTGAAAAATACGATTGGCTGAACGAGCATTTTCCTTCCATTCACTGGCGGAACATTGTCCTTTGCGGCGACAAAAGCGTTATTCATACCGACTATCTGATCGACGATCACCTGAAAAACCTTGATCATACCAGAGCGGAACCCATTCTTTTTTCGGCTTCGCACAATGCAGGTATCGACAAACATCGCCGGGTAAATAGCTGGGCCGAAGTATTGGAATTCTTTGAAACAGAAATCGCCGGATAGTTGGTCCGGCGATTTCTTATTTTTCTTCTTTAACTTTTTCTTTTAACTGTAACAGCTCGTCGCGCAACCTGGCAGCTTCGAGGAAGTCCATGTCTTTAGCAGCTGCTTCCATTTTCCGCTGGGTTTCTGCAATGAGTTTTTGCAGGTCGTTTTTACCCATGTATTGAACAACAGGATCAGCCGCGATCCTGATTTCCTGCGGCTCTACGTACACTTTTCGTACTTTGGAATCGGCCACGGAAGTTTGCTCCATAATGGCTTCTTTCGATTTGAGAATCGTTTTCGGTACAATACCATTTTCAAAATTGTATTCCATTTGAATGGCGCGCCGACGGTTTGTCTCATCAATCGCAAGCTGCATGGAGCCGGTCATTACATCAGCATACATAATTACCTTCCCACGGTCGTTACGCGCGGCGCGGCCAATAGTCTGGATCATAGAGCGGGTATCACGCAGGAATCCTTCTTTATCCGCATCCATAATCGCTACCAGAGACACTTCCGGCAAATCCAGACCTTCACGGAGCAGGTTAACGCCCACCAGCACGTCAAAAACACCCAGCCGCAGCTCCCTTAATATCTCTACCCGGTCAAGTGCCTTTACCTCTGAGTGAATGTACCGGCATTTGATACCTACGCGATCGAGGTACTTACTCAGCTCTTCGGCCATTCTTTTAGTCAGGGTAGTTACAAGGATACGGTCGCCCATTTTGATCCGCTCAGTAATTTCTTCGAGCAGATTATCAATCTGGTTCAGACTTGGTCTGATCTCAATTTCCGGATCCAGCAATCCCGTTGGACGAATAATCTGTTCCACCACAACACCTTCTGATTTTCTGAGTTCATAATCGGCGGGTGTGGCGCTTACGAAGATGGTTTGCGGCGTCATATCTTCAAATTCCTGGAATGTTAATGGCCGATTGTCAAGCGCAGAGGGGAGCCTGAAACCATATTCTACCAAAGCTTCTTTCCGGGACCTGTCGCCGCCCCACATCGCGCGGATCTGCGGCATGGTTACGTGACTTTCGTCCACCACCATTAAGAAATCATCAGGGAAATAGTCGAGCAGGCAGAATGGGCGCTGGCCTGGCAGTCGCCTATCGAAGTAACGCGAGTAGTTTTCAATACCCGAGCAGTAACCCAGCTCGCGCATCATTTCCATATCAAATTCGGTGCGTTCCTTCACGCGCTCAGCTTCTGCAAGCCTGCCTTCTTTGGTGAAGAATTGGATTTGCTGCACCAAATCATTCTGTATTTCAGAAATCGATTGCGTCAGTACATCGCGGCCGGTTACGAACAGGTTGGCAGGAAATATCGCCACTGCTTTTTCTGACGAGATCTTCTTCCCGGATTCAGGCTCAATGCGCTGTATTTCCTCAATTTCATCTCCAAAAAAAATAAAGCGATAGGCAAAATCTGCATAACCCGGAAAAACATCGACTGTATCTCCCTTTACGCGGAAATTCCCCCGGTTAAATTCCACTTCTGTCCGGCTGTAAAGGATTTCCACCAGCCTGAACAAAAACTGGTTCCTGCTCACAATATCGCCCAGCTTTGCACTGACAATGCTTTTCTTGTATTCGTGCGGGTTACCGGCACCGTAAATGCACGAAACCGACGCTACAACAATCACATCTCGTCGACCGCTCATTAACGAAGAAACCGTATGCAGCCGCAGCTTTTCGATTTCCTGATTGATCATCAGGTCTTTTTCTATATACGTATTGGTAGTGGATATAAAAGCTTCCGGCTGGTAGTAGTCGTAATAGCTGATAAAGTACTCGACTGCATTATTGGGGAAAAACTGCTTGAATTCGCCGTAAAGCTGTGCTGCCAGGGTTTTGTTGTGGCTGAGCACCAGAGTAGGTTTGTTGACGCGGGCCACTACATTGGCAACCGTAAATGTCTTTCCCGACCCGGTTACCCCGAGTAAGGTTTGTGCTGGTTCACCAGCTTGTATTCCGTGAACGAGTTGTTCGATTGCGTCGGGCTGATCGCCCGTAGGTTGGTATTGGGAAGTGAGTTCGAAGTTCATAAAGCATATTAGGCCGTGCCGGAAATAACGCATTTCAAAGATAGATTAGTTTCTTTGAAATGCGTCCGGAACTGCCTTATGCCTGGCTTAGAACACTTTCGGCGTTTTCAACAGCCTTTTTCTCTTTCCAGTGCTGCCATTCAAGGCCCAGCAGCTTGGTCATGCTTTTATCCACAAACGTGTGACGAACCAGGTTCATGCCGCCTTTTACAGCCGTGAAAATGGAATTATTGGCTCTCAATGCAAGACTGAAACCACCATCGACATAACGGATGTAATGCCACCACAAGGAAGGAATGAAAATCGTTTCACCGTGGTACAATGTCGTTTCGTGACCTACCGCGCCTTTTAATGCAGGAAAACGTTCATAATCCGGATTAAGCGGATCCACCTTGCTCATCACCGTAAATGGGTGGTGGTACAGCCTGCGGCTTTCTTCCGGAGAAAACAGGATCAGCTGCTTGCGCGTCTGAAACTGGGTCAGGAATACATTGGAGCAGTCCATATCGTAATGCAGACTGGTAATGGATCCCTCACCTCCGAAGAATACAAACTTGTAAGACTTCAAAAATCCGTCCATGATCGTCGGAAAACGGATATCGTTTGCCAGCTCAGGGATTTTCTTGAATATATCAAATAGGAAAATGCGAAGGTCGGTTGGCCCTTTCTCGATCAGCGAGAGATACTCGCCAAACTTCATTGTTTTCGCAATCTGGAAATATTTATCTGCATCGTGAAGATGGTTGTCAACCAGGGGAACATCCAGATTACCGTGATTCTCTCTCAACCACTCAAATGTCCATCTCTGAACTGCCGGCCAATCTTTTGCCAAATCCGTAAAAACCACCGGCTTGCTTGGTTTCAGGTAATTTTCGATAAATTCCTCGCGCGTTAACCCACTACGCTTTTCTATTGGCACTAATTTCATACAGAAACTGAGTAAATAGGTAATCAATTAGACTATAATACTGTAAACTCAACGTTTTCAGTGGCCTTGCCGATACATTTTACCTTATCTTACGCCCGGTCAAATGTATTAAAGAGAATTCAAAAATATAAATTTCGATTCATTTAATAATCATATTCTTTATTCTATATAGAATTAATAGACTATCAAGATCAAAGGCACTGCTTCCATGCGATACTACACCATTTTACCCCCGCCCGATCTGGCCGCCTACATCAGGTGTTTTTGGGTGCTGGAACATGAAGTGAGTGCCTGCAAACCCTATTTTCATAAAACAATGGCCGACGGTTGCGCCGAGCTGATCTTTCATTACCAGGGCAGATTTGATGAAATAGCACAATCCGGCGAGGCGACGCTTTCCTTCACATCCGGGTTAAGCGGACCTTCCTCACAGTTCCGCAGGTTCTGTATAGGTGAAAGTTTCGGGATATTTGGGGTATACCTGTTTCCTTATGCATTGCCGGCACTATTCAATATACCTGCTTCTGAACTGATCAATGAAATGCCTGACCTGCAAACATTGCTGGGTAAAAAGGGAGAGGAGCTGGAAGAGCGAATGATGCTTGCGGAAAACAACCAGGCGAGGGTTGCAATCATGTGTCGGTTCCTACGCAGGTGTATGCTCAAAAGTGCACGGCCGGAACCTGTCGCATTCGCGATGATCAACCAGGTAATTCAGAATAACGGACTAACCAGCGTGGCGGAGCTCGCAGCGCAGAACAATTTGTCTACGAGGCAGCTTGAACGTAAGTTCAAAACATTTGCAGGTTTCAGCCCAAAGCTTTTTTCGCGCATTGTACGCTTTCATACCGCAATGAATGCATACGGCGATAGGAGCAAATCCCTGACAGAAATCGCCTACGAGGCCGGCTATTATGATCAGTCGCATTTCATCCATGAATTCAAGGCATTTTCGGGAGAGCATCCGGGCAGCTATTTTTCGGGAAATTCAGAAGCGACAGAGTACCGCGATGTTTAATGTCGTGTTTTTCCAATTTTCTGCTTTGGTACTGATCTAGTTTTGTCTCAAACATAAACCAATAATCATGAGCACTGTAAAAATCCCAAATGGTCACCAGGCGGTGATGCCTTATTTGATGCTGGATAAAGCAATCCTTTTTAAAGATTTTGTCACGCAGGTTCTGGGTGGCGAAGTTGTGTCTACCCATTTTCAGGAAGACGAGCCAGCTCTGATCAAGCACGCTGAGGTGCGGGTAGGAGAGAGTACCATTATGTTCTGCGACAGCCGCGCCGAGTGGCCTGCCCAGCCGGCTAACCTGTTTGTATATGTGGAAAATGCAGATGACACCTACCAGAAGGCGCTTCAATCGGGTGCAACAAGCATGATGGAACCCGCAGATCAGGATTATGGAAGAAGCTGCGGCGTAACAAATCCCTGCGGAAATGTGTGGTGGATTACTTCCGTGATCTGACCGCGCATATATTGCCTTAAAGCTGTCTTTATCGCTATATTGAGCCGCGATAAGACAGCTTTTCTCTTTTATGATCAATTACGATAACAAGGTTTTTATCCCACTTTCCAATACCGAAAATGGCGAGGTGGATTTGAGCATGCAGTTTGTTTATAAGCAAACTGGCAACATTGTAACTTCCACCTACTCCGGCGGCCGGATTGTCAGCGGGCATCTGATCGCATTAGTCGATGAAGCCGGTAATCTGGATATGTGCTACCACCAGGTGAATGACAAAGGCGAGATTACCACGGGCATTTGTAAATCAACTCCCGAGCAACTGCCGAATGGAAAATTACGTATGCATGAAAAATGGCAGTGGACTTCGGGGGATCAGTCTTTTGGAGAGTCGCTGCTGGAAGAGTTATAATGCATTTTAACCCACCCGATGATGCGCGCTTTTAAGATCCGGATGCTTTTACTCCTGCTTATTGCATTTCCACATTTCCTCTCAGCTCAAACCATGAGGATCGTCTCCGGCTCTGCCAAATTCAGCGTAAAATTTGTGCTGGGTACCTGCAACGGGAAATTCGCCGCACCCACCGGAACTGCTGTTTTTAATGAGAAAAGCCCGGAAAATGCATCTTTTGACATCAAAATTGCGGCTAATACCTTTGAAACAAATAATAACTCCCGCGACAAAGACATGAAAAGTGAGAAGTACTTTTATGTCGAAAAGTACCCTGATATCCATTTCAAATCCTCACGCGTAGAAAAGAAAGGCGGCAGCTACCAGGCTACCGGTACCCTCACAATGCGCGATGTTTCCAAAACAGTTACCCTGCCTTTTGAAGCAAAAAAGAATGCGGACGGCGGCTACAATCTCACCAGTACTTTCGAGGTAAACCGGCTTGATTACAAGATCGGCGAGAAAGACTGGAAGCTCAAAGATATCGTAACAGTAACCTTGCAGGCAACCGCCAGATAATTCCTCTTTTCAAGCTGCTTCTCGCCGCATACTTCATTCAGGCAGTACATTTATTTTTCTGTTTACTTGTATTTAGTCTAAATAATACATTTCCTTTGTATTAAGATTTAGTCTAAATAACCTCCGCATGAAATTACTCTCTACTGCCTTGTGCCTGCTTTTCAATGTAGTCTGTGTTTTGGCGCAGCCTGAAAATGGTGTGATTGAAGGAAGGTTAATTTCAAAAGACGGACTTCCGCTTTCGTCAGTGAGCGTGTTTTCAAAGGGTACCAGCTTGGGTACTCAATCGGATCGGGAAGGTTTTTTTACATTGAAAGCGCCGGCGGGGAATTACCAGCTCATCTTAAAGTCACTCGGAAATGAAGAGAAGCAGCTTGAAGTACTGATCGAATCCGGCAGAACGATTCAGCTTTCCAATATACAATTAGCAGAAAATCCGCTTGCATTGATGGAAATGGTGGTGACGGGCCAATCGGAACCTCAGTCGCTCAGAAATTCAGTTTACCAGGTGCGTACCATTGACAGCGAGCGAATCCGGATGCGCGGGGCAACCAGTTTGCAGGCGGTTCTGAATACAGAGCTGGGAATCCGGTTCTCAAATGATCTTACCCTCGGCACAAGCGATATCCAGTTAATGGGCATGTCGGGCCAGAACGTGAAGATTTTGCTCGATGGAATTCCGATGGTAGACCGGGGAAGTACGCGGGAAAGTCTGGGGCAGATTGATATCAACAGCATTGAACGTATAGAGATCGTCGAAGGCCCGATGTCGGTGATGTACGGGACCGACGCGCTGGCCGGGGTAATTAATATTATTACGAAAAAAGGGCAGACAGGATCGAATATGATCGTGAGCGCCCGCCTGCAGGAGGAGACAGCCGGGGACGAATACAAGGCATTTGACAAAAAAGGTACCCACAACCAGAGCCTCGGTCTGACTTGGCAAAACGACCATTTACAGTTTTCGGGCAACGTTTCCCGCAACAATTTTGGCGGCTGGCAGGGGAATGCAGTGGGGCGTGAAAAGGATTGGATGCCGAAAGAACAAATGCTTTATACCGCCGGAACGCGGTACCAGGCGCGTAAATGGAATATATGGTACCGTTTCAATGGTACCGACGAAACACTCCGGTACTTCGGCCGGCGGAATGTTGAATTAACCGCTGTTGACAAGGATTATATCAGTAAACGCTGGTTTCACCAGGTACAATCTGAGTATAAGGTAAGTGAAAAGCTCAACCTGAATGCGGTAGTTTCTTACACCGATTACTCCCGCAGGACGCTCACTACCAAAGTCGATGCAAACGACAGGCGCACTTTATCGCTCGATGCAGGCTCGCAGGATAAGTCTGTATTTACCACCGCATTCTTTCGTGGAACTGCCTTTTACAAGGTATCTGATGGATTTTCTGTGCTGGCGGGGATAGATTTTGCCAATAATGAAAGTTCCGGTGCGCGGATTTCAGGTACGCCCGCTATTGCAGAATATGCTTTGTTTCTTGCACCGGAAGTCAAGATAGGCGAAGTACTGCGACTTACTCCGGGACTGCGCTTTCTCAAAAACTCAGTTTACGACGCGCCGCCCGTCATTCCTTCTTTGAATGGAAAACTGACCATCTCAAAAACACTTGACTTTCGTTTTGGTTACGCCCGCGGCTTCCGGTCGCCTGCATTGCGCGAGCTGTATTTTGATTTTGTAGATGCGTCGCATTCGATCCACGGAAATACGAATCTGAAAGCGGAATATTCAAACAGTTTTAATTCATTCCTGGTGTGGCAAGCCGCCGCCCGTCCGCATTTCCGACTTACCTCTACACTAGGCGGTTTTTACAACATTTTCCACGATCAGATTAACCTGGCACTTGATCCGAAAGATGCGAGTCGCACCAGTTATTTCAACATCAGTTTGTATAAAACCACTGGCTTCACAATCGATAACAAGCTGTTTACCAAACAGATTCAGGCAAGTATTGGCGGAAGTTACATTGGAAGGTACAACCAGTTTTCTGCCGATCCGGAGCTTTACGGTGAATTGCCGCAGTTTGAATGGTCGCCCGAAATCAATGCAAACCTGCTTTATACTTTTACCGAAATCCGTGCGGGAATCAATCTGTTTTACAAATACACCGGCAAGCTGCCCAGCTACGAATCCACTGACCAGATCCATGTAAACCTCGCCGAAACGGCGGGCTACCACACAGCGGATATTACCATCAATAAATCACTCGGGAAATACGTGAACCTGCTGGGCGGGGTGAAAAACCTGCTCGGTGTTACCACCCTCAATAATACCTCAACAGATACCGGCGGGGCGCACAGTACCGGCGGCGCAGTCCCGATGTCGTACGGTCGCTCGTGGTTCCTCGGCCTGAATGTGCAATGGTCAAAAAATTAACAAATACCCTTTTACATAACTCCAATCCAAAATGAAGAAGATAGTAAAATCGCTGTTGCTGGTTGCCTTTCTGGGAAGTTTTAATGCATGTAACGACGACGAGCCGCCGCTTCCTGACAATGTAGCCGGTTTTGAAAGTGCCGAAAAAGGCTTTGAAGGCGAAGAGACCGAAGTTAAAATTACACTTTCACGGGCAGTGGATGTGGCTACGCCCATTTCCGTTTCAGTAACACCCACGCAGCTTACCTACGGAAATGAATTTACTACAACACCCGCTGTGGCAAATAATGCGATTGCATTGTCGGTACCTGCGGGCCAGTCTTCGGCATCCTTCAAAGTGACCAAAAAAGCAGGTATCCTGCTGGATGGAGACGAAAGTATTGCATTCAAGATAACCTCTGTGGGCGCACCTGCGCTGGTGGGCACAGCGACAGACCTGAAACTGAGCTTCAAAGCGATCGTTTCCGAAGGTACCAGCATTCAGTTGAATGGAATCGCAGGTCAGGAACCGGGAAGCAGCGCGGCCAATTCGGTGTTTCTCGATCTGAGCAGCAATACGCAGACTGCGGTACTGCGCGACAGCTGGGACCTGGGTTTTTACAGCGGCGCCGATTTTCGCGTGATCATCAATGGAACAAACGGAGCTTCTGCATTGGCTGTTAATAAATCGGATATCAATGCGGTAACTGCCGCGGATATCGTAGCGGATTCGCTGGCGGTAGGTCAGGGAATGGGTAAGCTGGCGCTGGTTGACGATGCAAAAGGTGATTTGTCCAAAACCGTAATCAAAGAAATTTCTGCATCCGACGCAGATAATAAAGTGTACATCCTCAACCGTAAAGGCGGCTCAGCAACCGTTTTGCCTGCTGATCAACTTTACAAAATCCGCATCGTAAGAAAAGGTACCGGCTATTCCGTACAATATGCGAAACTGAATGAAACTACATTCAAAACAGTCGATGTGGCCAAAGATGCTGCTTCAAACTTTGAGGATATATCGCTTGAAAAAGGCGCGGCTGTTGACGTAGAACCTGCGAAAGACAAATGGGACCTGCAATGGGGATATAGCATGTATTATACCAATTTCGGCACCGGAATGATCCCGTACGGTTTCTCGGACCTTGTTTTTACCAACAGACAGGCTAATGTAGAAGCGGCCGAAGTGCTGACAACAACTGCTACTTACGATGCATTTGCAGAAAGCAACCTGGCGGGCATTACCTTCTCCAAAGATGCTGACGCGATCGGTTCCAAATGGCGGATAACTTCCGGCGGGACTGTGGGCGTGAAAACAGACCGTTTTTATCTGATCAAAGATCCGGCAGGAAATATCTATAAACTCCGCTTCGTGAGCTTCCATGCAAATGACGGCGGCGAGCGCGGGAAGCCGAAGCTGGAATACAAACTGGTAAAAAAAGGAGCTTAATTAGATACTGTCATGAAAACGCTGTTTATTTCGATATACATACTTATTTCCGCACTTCACATGCAGGAACAAAAGCCGACAAATTCCATTGTAGCAGGTAATGCAGCCGAGGTAGTGGTGGTCAAAGACCTTGACGCAAATACCAAACCTTACATCTATTTTAGTTTCGCTACCGGGAACGAGGTTCCAGCGAGTGAGGCGAAAACCAAAAACTGGGACATTGCTTTTAGCAAAACCACTATTGCCGTAAACGGGGGGACCAGCGGCCCGGGCGAGGGCGGCGCTGTTGTTTTGGAAAAACCGTTTACATCAGTAACCGAGGCTCCCAAAGAAGGTTATAAGTCAGACAGCGACGCAGGTTATGCAATCCCTGGTGGCAGCGGCAACTCCTGGTACAAATATGATATGGGCGTGCATGCGATCCTGCCGATCGTGGGAAGGACCATTCTGCTGAAAACAGCCGAAGGTAAGTATGCTAAAATTGAGATAATCAGCTATTACAAAGGCGCACCGGAAGATGTTCCGACAGAAGAATCGAGCTACTACACTTTCAGATATACACTGGCCGGTGCCGACGGTAAGTTCTAGTTTACTTCCGTTCGTACTTCCAGTTCCTCGACTTACCTTCCTGAATCCATTCAATGGCAGTCTCGACGCGTCTCTGGCGCGTCGTTTCTGTTTTTGCCTCTTCCAGCCAGGTTACATATTCTCTTTTGCCGGATTGGCTGAATGCATTGAAGTGCGTCCTGGCTTGCGGGTTTTCTTCCAAAGCTTCCAGCAGGTAGTCGGGTATTACAAGCTCCTTTTTTTCTTTCGCTACACCACCTGCATTTTTGATCCTGACACCTTTGTCGATCAGCTCCATTGCTTCTGCAATAAATCCAATCAGGTATTCTTCATTGGGCAGGCTTTCCAGGCTGGTAATCCGGCCCAAATGTCCCATTGAGGTTCTTTCGCCTTCGGCGGCAAGCAGTTTGTGCGGGTCGGAGAGGTGAGGTGCCAGCCAGAAGCTGAATGCGCAATGCTGTTTAAATGACGCCATACTGCACAGTATGCTTCCTTTGTATTCGAAATGCGGGAAGCTCCATTTCATGGTTTCTTTTACATCAAGGCAAGCCGCGTGCACCAGACTGCGCAGGTATTCGAGGATTGGAATTGCAAAAGGCGCAGACTTGACGATGTAGGCGTCGATGCGGGGATCAGTGTGGTTCATGCTTTTTTAATGCGTGTTAATTAGTCCATTCAGCCTGTCGCGAGGGCAGCGACCAATGCGATTGCAGCCAGCAACGTGAGCAAAAGATAAAGTACTTTTCTCAGTACATTATTCTTCCGGGGTATGTAAATGAATTTGTATTTGATTTCGTCCACGTCTTCTATGATTTCCATGTTTTTCATTCCTGCTTTTTCCAGGACGCGAACGGAAGCCGCATTGTCAACATTTACATAGGCGATCACGTTAGATGCGCGGAGGTGGGTTTTTGCAAAATGGATCAGGCCGGAAGCAATTTCAGTGGCTATACCTTTGCCCCAGTATTCAAATTTTACCCTGTAGCCGATCTCAATATCAGGTCCGCTTTTGTCCAGCTTCGCTACTCCGATGAGCTCAGCCGACTCAGGTATTTCAATCAGGTACCTGCCCAGGTAGGTGTTTGACCCATATTCTCCGATGATCGTC
>NZ_JBHYGF010000024.1:0-16345 GCF_051859145.1 Dyadobacter sp. | reverse complement strand
GATTAAGTGCATAGCCCGTCACAAATTTCATAACCGCATCATTGTTGCTGAGCAGGTAGTACTTTTCACTGTCCGCAGCAGTCATTTTAGTCAGTACAAAACGCCCGATCCTGATTGGCCTCACATCCATAGAATAGCATAACTTTCAATATCCGGGCACATTTGCGCAGACTTGTTCAGGTACTTTTCACCCTCAATTAAGAAATTTTGTGGAATCATGAAAAGTTGATGAAAATTTTGGAGAAAACCAGTTTTAGCATACTTTTTATTCTAAAACAAACTTGTTAACACTCATTAACAACGCTTAAAATTTGGTTTGTACATTTGAATTGTTATATTTGGCCTACTGGGTACCTATATTAACATTCCGTATTCATTGTTCCAATTAATCTTGAATTCATTATAAAAGTATGAATTTTTCAATGTACTGATCACAATCAGCATCATGATAAAAAGAGCTTTTGTATTGTTTTTCTGCCTTGCGCACTTGCTCGTTTCACCTGTACTGGCGGAACAGTCGGGCTCGGTGTGCAAACTGGAACTTGGTACCAGCAACTTCTCCATCCATACTGTTTTATCTGCCGAAGAGGACGATAATTTTGTCATTGAGGATGATACTTTGCCCAAGAATCAGGCAATTGTCAGAGCCGATGAGTTTGAATGGAAAGAGAGTTTAACAGACCTGTTGCGCCACCGGCATTCTTCTTACCGGTTCATCACAATCGTCGCTCAGCAGACTACGCTCGAATATCACATTACCCAGATTTCCAAGGTTGTCCGGGAGTCTGTTGCATTACCTTCTATTGCTAAAGGTACCCTTGTGCTACCTGGCTACTACGGTTTTCTTCACCGTCTCTGCCCTTTCTGACGTCCCTTTTCAGCTCCCTATAATTTCCGTTTGATACACAACGGACAGGATCACCGCGTGGCTATTGGCCGCCCGGTCCTGTGATCATTTACTATGTGCCCGATCGGGCGCCTGGCTATTTCTATTCACCCCAACCACATTACCACCATTTCAACTACTCTCATGAAAAATTTAAAATGGCCGCTTTTCCTGTTTATCAGCGCATTTGCATTTGGCTGTGCATCGAAAAGTGAAACCACTTCCGGAACAAGCGACAGCATTCGTACCATTCCGGTAACTGAGCTGAAACCACAGAAAACAGACCTGCACCGCGAATACGTCGGTGATATACACGCAGTCAGAAACGTTGAAATATACGCACGCGTAAAGGGATACCTGGAAGAAGTATATGTTGACGAAGGCAAGGAAGTGAGAAAAGGACAGGTACTTTTCCGCATCAACAATGAAGAATATGAAGCCCAACTGGCCAAGGCAAAAGCAAATCTGCAGAGCGCGATAGCAGAAGCAAAAGGCGCCGAGCTGGAAATGAAGCGGGTGAAGGTATTGGTAGATAAAAACGTAGTTGCAAAATCAGAAATGGAAGTGGCAGAAGCCAAGCTGGCTGCTGCACATGCCCGGATTGAAGAGGCGCGTTCTGAAAAATCCAATGCATCCATCCAGCTCGCAAGAACCCAGATCAAAGCACCTTTTGACGGAATTATCGACAGGATACCACATAAGATGGGCAGTCTGATCGACGAAGGAACACTCTTGACCACACTGTCTGACACGAAGGCTGTTTTCGCTTATTTCAATGTATCTGAAAACGAATACCTCGAATATGTGCGTGCAAGAGGCGCAACCAACAAAGGCGCGATCGTTGAACTTGAACTGGCTGACGGATCTTTCTTCAAACACAAAGGGACCATTGAAACAATGGAAGGTGCGTTTGACGAAGGTACCGGCTCCATCGCATTCCGTGCGCGGTTTTCAAATCCCGATAAATTGTTGAAACACGGTTCGACAGGTACCATCAGGCTCACCAACACGGTTGAGAATGCGATCCTGATCCCGCAGAAAGCGGCATTTGAAATTCAGGACAAGAACTTTGTGTATGTTCTGGGCAAAGACAATAAAATCAAAACGAGAAGCTTCGTGCCTAAATCAAGGCTATCGGGTTACTATGTTGTAAAGTCAGGACTGGAATCAGGTGAAACGATCGTGTGCGAAGGACTTCAGGGATTGAAGGACGGCGCGACGATCAATCCGAAAACCATTACAATGGACAGCCTCAAAACCGGGGCCAGCAAAATCGAGCTTACAGCCCGGTAGGATCTATTTGTTTCACCTGAACTAACAATCATGTTTCAAAAATTCATAGAGAGACCAGTGCTGTCACTGGTTATCTCCATTTTTATAACCCTTCTCGGGCTTTTAGCATTTACAAGCCTCCCTGTTTCGCAGTTCCCGGACATTGTGCCGCCTTCTGTGGTAGTTACCGCAACTTATACCGGCGCGAACTCCGAGGTTTGCGTGGATGCAGTGGCAGTACCCCTCGAAAGGGCGATCAACGGTGTGCCTGGCATGACTTACATGACCAGCGTATCCGGTAACGACGGTGTAACCACCATTACGATTTCATTTAACGTGGGCGTAGATCCCGACCTCGCTGCTGTAAACGTTCAGAACCGGGTACAAACCGTTATTGACGAGCTTCCTGAAGAAGTAATCAAGGCAGGTGTTACTACGGAGAAAGAGGTGAACAGTATGCTGATGTACCTGGACATTATGAGTTCAGATACCTCCATTGCGGAAGATTTTGTGTACAACTTTGCCGATATTAACATTCTTAAAGAGCTGAAAAGGATCGACGGTGTCGGCCGGGCCCAGATTATGGGTAGCAAGGATTATTCGATGCGCGTGTGGCTTAAACCCGATCGGATGAACAGCTACAATGTGTCCGCCGATGAAGTGGTTCAGGCAATCCGCGACCAGAACGTAGTTGCCGCTCCCGGGAAAACGGGTGTGGCGTCGGGTCGTGAGCAGCAGGTTTTACAGTATGTTTTAAAATATACCGGAAAACTTTTCGAACCTGAGCAATACGAGAATATTGTGCTGAGGTCAAATCCTGATGGTTCCATGCTGAAATTGAAGGATGTGGCCGACATTGAATTTGGTACGCTGGAATATGATATGGCCTCCAAATCCAATGGGAAACCGTCCGCTTCGATTATGATCAAGCAGCGTCCCGGCTCCAATGCGCAGGAAGTAATTCAGAACATCAAGGATAAGGTTGCTGAGCTGAAAACGACCACTTTCCCTCCTGGAATGGACTACTTCGTCTCGTACGACGTTTCGCGTTTCCTCGACGCTTCTATCCACGAGGTTGTACGTACGCTGATTGAGGCATTTATCCTCGTAATTATCATCGTATACCTGTTTTTGCAGGATTTCAGATCGACCATCATTCCTGCTTTGGCAGTACCGGTGGCACTCGTAGGTACATTCGCTTTCATGCAGCTGTTCGGTTTCTCGATCAACCTGCTGACTTTATTTGCATTAGTACTGGCAATCGGTATTGTGGTAGATAATGCGATTGTCGTCGTCGAGGCCGTGCATGCAAAAATGGCTGAAAAGCACCTGGATGCGCGTGAAGCGACGATTGAATCTATGAAAGAAATGAGCGGGGCGATCATTGCGATTACATTGGTAATGTCCGCAGTGTTTGTTCCTGTTGCATTTATGTCAGGTCCTGTCGGTATATTCTACCGCCAGTTTTCCATTACGCTCGCTATTTCCATTGTGATCTCGGGTATCAACGCTTTGACACTTACCCCGGCGCTTTGTGCATTGATGCTGAAAAACACGCATGGTCAGCCTTCCAAAAACACGCTCCTGGACCGCTTTTTCCGTGGTTTCAACAATGGTTATACTGGTATTTCGAACAAGTACCGTAACCTGCTTTCGGTGATTGTTGGCAGAAGAATGATCACGATCGGGCTGTTGCTTGCATTCTGCATTGGTACCTATGGAATTAACACTATACTGCCAACCGGCTTTATCCCGACAGAGGATCAGGGTGTAATCAATGTGAATGTAACTACACCGGTTGCGGCCACTGTGGAGCGTACCGAGGCTGTTCTGGATGAAATTCAAAAGGTAGCGCAGTCGCTCGAACCAGTGGAATCTGTCTCCTCATTATCAGGATACAGTTTGATCACGGAGTCAGCCGGTTCGTCGTACGGAATGGCGATGATCAACCTGAAACCCTGGGACCAGCGTACCGCTTCCGTTCAGGAGGTTATTGCACAAATGGAGCAGAAAACGAAGCATATCACGGATGCCGACATTCAGTTTTTCCCACCGCCGACTGTTCCGGGTTTTGGTAATTCAAGTGGTTTTGAGCTGCGCGTACAAGATCGTACGGGAAGCGACGATCTTCAAAAAACGGCTGAGATAACCAACCAGTTTGTGAAGGATTTAATGGCCGCGCCCGAAATAGCCAGTGCATTCAGTAGCTTCGACGCCAGTTTCCCGCAATATATGATCCACGTAGATGCAGATATTGCCTCTAAAAAGGGCGTTTCGGTAGATATGGCGATGAGCACGCTGCAAACACTAATCGGTAGTTTGTACGCATCCAACTTCATTCGTTTTGGTCAGATGTATAAGGTAATGGTGCAAGCCGACCCGAGTTTCCGGCGCAGCCCCGAGGATATTTTGAAATTATATGTCAAAAATAACCGGGGCGAAATGGTACCGTTCTCGACATTTATCCGCCTGGAAAGGGTTTACGGACCTGAACTCCTGACGCGCTATAATATGTACACCTCGGCGATGATCAACGGAGATGCAGCGCCGGGATATAGTAGTGGTGACGCGATCAAGGCCGTGGAAAGGGTAGCTGCCACGAGTTTGCCAAAAGGATTTACATACGATTGGTCGGGTATGACGCGGGAAGAAATCCTGTCAGGTAACCAGGCAATTTACATTTTCGGTATCTGTCTGATCTTCGTTTACCTGCTGCTGGCGGCTCAGTATGAAAGCTTTTTGCTTCCATTGCCGGTAATTCTCTCGCTACCTACCGGCGTATTCGGTGCGTTCCTCGCATTGAAATTAATGGGACTGGAAAACAACATTTACGCACAGGTTTCGCTCGTCATGCTGATCGGATTGTTGGGTAAAAATGCGATCCTGATCGTGGAATACGCCATTATCAGGCAAAAAGAAGGCCGCTCGGTAATCGACGCGGTGCTTGAAGGCGCCACCGAAAGGCTTCGTCCCATCCTGATGACTTCATTTGCATTCGTGGCCGGTTTGATCCCGCTCGTAGTGGCATCAGGTGCAGGCGCAATCGGAAACCGTTCGATTGGTACTGCGGCGGCAGGTGGTATGCTCATCGGTACGGTGTTCGGGGTGATTATTATTCCCGGATTGTACGTACTCTTTGCAAGTATGATCAGGCCGAGCAAGCCGAAAAAGATCGTGGCTACGCACGAAGAGCCGGTTTTAGACTAGTTGAAATCAATTCAGGCAGCCGGACGAGCGCCGGCTGCCTTCTCATATATCCTACCAAAATATTGATGAAAACCTTCCAAAGGCAACATTCATTGCTGCTGATCGTCAGCACACTTCTGATACTATCCGGCTGCAAGCTCACCAAACCCGTAGAGCAGGCAGCCAGGATCAGCACGCCGCAAAACTTCGCCGACCAGACGGATTCTACCGGCATCGCGGCTATTCAATGGAAATCATTTTTCAAAGACCAGCACCTGATTGCATTAATCGATACGGCATTACAGGATAACCTGGATCTGCAAATGGCAGCCCAGCGCATTGAAATGGTACGTACTAATATACTGATCGCGCAAGGCGCATTGCTTCCTGCTGTATCTGCCGAGGTTTCCGGCGGCGGGCGGAAGTTTGGCGATTATACCATGGACGGAGTTGGTAATTACGATACCAATTTTTCTGAAAACATAGATGCTGACCGGAAAATCCCATTGCCTTTTCTGCCCGACTACTTTGTAGGGTTACGGAGTTCGTGGGAAATCGATATCTGGGGAAAATTGCGCGCTCAAAAGAAAGCGGCTTACCACAGGCTACTTTCCACCGAAAAAGCCCGCCAAGCTATTGTTACTGGCTTAATAGCCCAGATCGCGAGCTCTTATTATGAGCTGGTTGCGCTGGATACGGAGCTAGATATTATCCGTAAAAATATCAACCTGCAACAAACCGCGGTGGAAACGGTGAAGATCCAGAAAGAAGCCGGCCGCGCCAATGAGCTTGGTGTGCGCCAATTGACAGCACAGCTTTTAAATACCCAAAGTCTGGAATTCGACGTGCAACAACAGATCATACAGGCAGAAAATAACCTCAACCTGCTGCTCGGTCGCTTTCCACAACCGATTGTGCGCGGAACTACATTGGAGCAGGTTTTTCCTGAAACTGTCAGCGCAGGCATTCCCGCCACGATGTTGAGAAGAAGGCCGGATATCCAGCAGGCGCAACTCGACCTGCTCGCCAACTATTCTGATCAGCAGGCAGCTCAACTGGCATTTCTGCCCTCGCTGAACATTACTGCCATGCTGGGTTATAGTGCATTCAAGAGCAACTTGCTGTTCTCACCCGGTTCGCTGGCGTACACTGCATTGGGCGGATTGGCTGCTCCGCTGGTTAACAGAAAAGCATTGAAAGCCGGACAAAGAAGGGCAGAAGCTGCCAGCCGGGAAGCTTTACTGGCTTATAATAAATCGGTGCTGACAGGTTTTCAGGAAGTAAGTACCAGCTTGAAGAAAATAGAAAACACGCGCAAAATCAGCGATTTGAAAAGGCAGGAAGTAGAGGTACTGCAACAATCCATTGCTACCTCAAAAGACCTATTCCAGACCGGATATGCATCTTACCTGGAAGTAATTACTGCGCAAAGAAGTGCGCTGGAAGCTGAATTAAACCTTACCAATGTTCAAAAAGAGCAGTTTCTGGCATTGATCGAGCTGTATCGCTCACTAGGCGGCGGCTGGGAATAGTTGTAAAAAAAAAGTAAGGCTATCGGTGCTGCCACTGATAGCCTTACTTTTTTAATATTTGAACAGATTAATTACCGAATTTAGGAAGCCACTTCGATCTTCACTTTCAGCAAAAATTCATCCATTTCAATCTCGGTTGCTGCTCCATTCAGATCAGTAACCAGGTTTAAATCCAGCGCTTGTACTTCCTGGCAAATGTATTCCTTGTTTGCACTTACTGCGCTGGCGAGCAGGGTATCGTTGTTTTGCAAAGTAATGCGAATCTTGTCAGTAACCTCAAAGCCGCTGTCTTTGCGCAGGTTCTGAACCCGGTTTACGAAGTCGCGGGCGATACCTTCGAGGCGGAGTTCATCGGTAACTGTAATATCCAATGCAACTGTGAGGCCGCCTTCACTCGCTACCAGCCAGCCCGGAACATCTTCCGCGATAATCTCTACGTCGGTCAATGCGATATCCAGCGGGCCACTTGCACCTTGCAAAGTAATGTTCGAGTTGCTTTCGATTGTTTTGATTTCAGCTTCGTTCATCGCTGAAATAGCAGCGGCTACTTCCTTCATTTTCGGACCAAATTTCGGTCCGAGCGTTTTGAAGTTAGGTTTGATCTTTTTCTTCAAAATGCCGCTGTCATCGTGCACGAACTCGATCGTTTTCACATTCACCTCCGTGAGGATAATGCCCGAAACCTGCTCGATCTGACGTTTTGTATTTTCACTCAAAACCGGGATCAGGATTTTCGAAAGCGGCTGACGTACTTTCAGTTTGTATCCCTTCCGGATCGAATGCACCAGCGAGCTGATCCGCTGCGCCAGCTCCATCGATTCTTCCAGATCTGCGTCCACATATTCAGCTTCGATATTCGGCCAGTAAGTCAGGTGCACGGAATCGTATTTATAAGCAGAATCGTGCTGTACTGCCAGATCCCGGTCTCCGTCCGTCAGGTTTTTGTACAACCATTCTCCAAAGAATGGTGCAATGGGCGACATTAACTGCGCGACAGTTACCAGGCAGTGCTGCAAAGTTTCGTAAGCAGCCAGTTTGTCGTCTGTCAGCCCGGTACCTTGTTCCTGTGAGGGGTTCCAGAAGCGGCGGCGGTTCAGGCGGATATACCAGTTGGAAAGCTGATCTGTCACAAAATCCTGTACAAGGCGGCCCGCTTTTGTCGGGTTGTAATCATCAAACTGCTCGCCAACCTCTTTGATCAATGTATTCAGTTTGGATAAAATCCAGCGGTCGAGCTCGGTTCTTTTTTCAATCGGAACCGAGTTTGCTTCATGAAATTCGTATCCGTCGAGGTTCGCGTACAATGCGAAGAAATTGTAGGTATTAACAAGTGTACCAAAAAACTTCCGCTGTACTTCTCCGATCCCGACAATGTTGAATTTCAGGTTATCCCAGGGTTCTGCATTGGTGATCATGTACCAGCGCGTCGCGTCAGGGCCGTATTGCGCCAGCGTCGAGAATGGATCAACTGCGTTTCCGAGGCGCTTGGACATTTTGTTTCCATTTTTATCCAAAACCAAACCCGTCGACACTACATTCTTGAATGCAACTGAATCGAATAGCATTCCGGCAATCGCGTGGAGCGTAAAGAACCAGCCGCGTGTCTGGTCCACACCTTCCGAAATAAAATCGGCAGGGTAGCTTTTGTCAAATATTTCCTGGTTTTCAAATGGATAATGCCACTGTGCATAAGGCATTGCGCCTGAATCAAACCAAACGTCGATCAGGTCCGGCTCGCGGTGCATCACGTGACCTTGTTTCGAAACAAGTACGACATTGTCCACGTAAGGTCTGTGCAAATCTGCCTCGCCGTTTTCCAGTTTTAGCAAATATTCCGAGTTATGCCAGGCTTGTTCTTTCGTCAAATGGCCGGAGATAGCTGCTTCTTCCAGCAGGTCTTTCAACTCTGCTATCGAACCTACACACACTTCGTCTCCGTAATCGTTTCGCCAAATCGGCAGGGGAGTACCCCAGTAGCGAGAGCGCGACAGGTTCCAGTCTACCAGGTTTTCGAGCCAGTTGCCAAAGCGGCCGGTTCCGGTGCTTTCCGGTTTCCAGTTGATGGTTTTATTCAATTCAACCAGCCTGTCTTTCACCGCAGTAGTGCGGATAAACCAGCTGTCGAGCGGGTAGTAGAGCACGGGTTTGTCGGTCCGCCAGCAATGCGGGTAGGGGTGCTCATACTTCTCTACTTTGAAAGCTTTTCCTTCTTCTTTCAGCTTGATCGCGATCATAACGTCCGTAGCCCTGAATTCAGGATCGTCCTGTTCTTCCTGCGAATAATATTCTGGTTTTACAAAGCGGCCTGCGTAGTCGGTGATTTCTTTTACAAAACGCCCGGTGCGGTCAACGATAGGCACTTCTTTGCCATTTTCATCTTTGACCATAATCGCAGGAATTCCATTTGCCTGCGCAACCCGGAAATCGTCTGCACCGAAAGTAGGCGAAGTATGCACCACCCCGGTACCGTCTTCGGTTGTTACAAAATCCCCGAGGATCACGCGGAATGCAGGAGTCGCCGGCTGAATGTAAGGTAGTAGCTGTTCGTATTCGACACCTTCCAGGTCTTTGCCTTTGAATTCTTTCAATACCCGCCACGGAAGCAGCTTTTTATCACTGGCTGCATAACCTTCGAAATCTCCGTTCTGGCCTTTTTCACTAAAATATTTACCCAACAGATCTTTGGCCAAAACAACAGTCACCGGCGCGTGGGTGTAAGGATTGTAAGTTTCAACCAGTACATAGTTGATATTTGCACCAACTGTCAATGCAGAGTTGGCGGGCAAAGTCCAGGGTGTGGTAGTCCAGGCCAGTATGCGGATATCCTGGTCTGCTGATTCAGCGAATACCGGCCATTTACCTGCCTCCTTCACCTTAAACATCGCCACGATCGTGGAATCCTTTACATCTTTATAGGTACCCGGCATATTCAGCTCGTGCGACGAAAGGCCGGTTCCGGCTGCGGGCGAGTAAGGCTGGATGGTGTAGCCTTTGTAAAGCAAACCTTTGTCGTACAGCTTTTTGAGCAGGTTCCAGAGGCTTTCGATATACTCGCTTTTATAGGTAATATAAGGATCTTCCAGATCTACCCAGTAGCCCATTTTTTCAGTCAGATCATTCCATTGATCTGTGAATTTCATGACCGTCTGGCGGCATCTTTCATTGTATTCTTCAACCGAAATAGTTTTTCCGATATCTTCTTTGGTGATTCCAAGCTCTTTTTCGACCTGCAATTCAACAGGAAGTCCGTGGGTATCCCAGCCGCCTTTGCGTTTCACCTGGAATCCCTGCAATGTTTTATACCGGCAAAAAATATCCTTGATCGCCCGCGCCATGACGTGGTGAATGCCCGGCGTTCCATTTGCCGAAGGCGGACCTTCGAAAAAGGTAAAAGTGGGTGCGCCTTCGCGGGTTGTTACAGAGGCTTCGAAGATCTCCCGGTCTTTCCAGAATTTCAGTACTTCGTCCCCGATTTGCGGATAACTCAGATTTTTATATTCGCTGTATTTCATAAAAGCTGTTAGCGTCAGGCAGTAGCCCCGATTGTTCAAGTAAATGGCACTATTATAACCCTGTCCGGATTTTAAGAGTGCAAAATTACGATATTTTTTCTGCTTAAAGGATGCTGCATTTGGAATGAAGGTTTACCTTCGTATCTTGAATCAGTCTAATTAAGATATCGCAGCTTCAATGAAAAAACTGTTAGGCAAACTTCACCTCTACCTGGGACTTGTTTCGGGAGTGCTTGTTTTCGTAATCTCGGTTACGGGTTGCATTCTCGCATTCGAGCAGGAAATCAAGAGTTTTACACAACCTTACATGTTTATCGACTCGCCAAAGGAGGGTAAGTTGCTCTCGCCCTCGGTATTGGCGGCTGAGGCTGAAAAGCATCTTCCGGGCAAAAAGACCAACGGAGTGCTCTACGATGTTCCGGGCAGGAATGCGCAGGTAGGCTTCTACAACCTTGATCCTGAATACTATTATGTCGTTTATCTCAATCCATATACCGGAAAAGTAGCCAAAGTCTGGAATGAAGACGGCGACTTTTTCCACTTTATACTGCACGGGCATTATTATCTGTGGTTGCCGGAGAAAATCGGTCAGCCTGTCGTCGCTTCGGCTACTTTGGTCTTTTTTGTGATGATGATTACCGGTTTGGTTTTGTGGTGGCCGAAAAACAAGGCGGCTTCAAAGCAGCGGTTTTCTATTAAATGGAATGCAGCCTGGCGACGGAAAAACTATGATCTGCATAATGTGCTGGGTTTTTACATTATGTCAATCGGCGTAATCCTGTCTTTAACGGGACTGGTGTGGGGCTTTGAGTGGTTTTCACAGGGAGTTTACACCGCTACGGGCGGAAAAGGTTCGGCGATATATTATAATCCTGCATCAGATACGACGGTAGTTCCGGCCGTCGGAGCGCCGGTGCAGGCTGTGGACCAGGCCTGGAACAAGCTGCAAAAACAATATCCCAAATATGCCAGTCTCAATATCTCCATTCCGCACCTCAGGTCAGAGTCGATCTTTTCCTATGTGAATTTCCGCGAGGGTACCTATTACAATGTCGATTACCACTATTTCGACCAGCATACCCTGAAAGAAATCAAGGCAACAGGGCCTTATTCAGGTAATTACAAAGATGCCAACTTCGGGGAAACGCTGCGCCGGATGAATTACGATATCCACGTAGGCGCTATTCTCGGTCTGCCTGGCAAAATCCTGGTGTTCTTCGCAAGCCTGATCTGCGCGTCGCTGCCGGTTACCGGGTTCCTGATCTGGTGGGGCAGAAGAAATAAGGCTCCGAAACCTGTGAAACGGAGCCTGAAAAAGGTTAAGCCCGATCTGGTAAGCAGGTAATTTACTTCTGCTGATAAACCCGCACGTAGTCGATTTCGTATCTCGCAGGGAATTCCGTCCCGGCCGGATCGCCTCCATTGTCACCACCGATCGCCATTCCGACCAGAATGTAGTGCGGCTGATGAAAGGGCGCAACCTGCTTGTTTTTCAGGTTCATCTTCGGATCGGTATCCTGTGAAGCCAGCAGGATATCGTCAACATACAGCTTGATCGATTTTTCATCCCAGTCCATTCGCCAGGTGTGGAATTTGTCTGACCAATCCGGATCATTGAATTCTTTAATCGGCTTTTTAACAGAATTCCAAACCGGCTTGTACCTTTCCTTGGAGCCCCAGGCAATGTTGGCGAGCAGCATACCCCGGTAATATTCCATAATATCGATCTCTCCATTGTCCGGCCACTCTCCGGTATTTCCCAAAGTCCAGAATGCCGGCCACAAGCCTGCTCTTGTATCAATTTTGGCCCGCATTTCAAACCTTCCATACTGAAAGCTTTGCTTTCCCCGCGTGATCAGACTGGCGGAGGTATATTCAGAAATTTCGCGGCCTTCGTTCCATTTCTTGCTTCCTGCCTTGTAAGCCGGATTTCTCACCTGTTCTTTTTTAGCCTCAATGATCAGATAACCGCCTTTGCAATACGCATTCTGAGCCTGGTAAAATTGCAGCTCGTGGTTTCTTACAAAACCTTCTTCCGCTTTCCAGTTTTTATCATCAGGCGCGCCTTCACTGTCAAATTCATCGGCCCAGACCAGTTTCCATTGGGCAAAACCAGGTGCGGTTAACAAAAGCAAAATGGTGCTGAGAAGTATATTTTTCATATTTAGATCGAGTTTGGAACCACTATTGCTGGTGTGAGCGTAAATCTAATAAGCAGAAGCGGGATTTTGATTAATCAACTTTTATCCTTCTTTTGCTGGCTGCGCAGGAAGTCCCGCGAGAGCCGGAATGAAAATTTGATTATGAGTAAAATACTTGAAACAGCTAAAAAGGCCGGATTAGATGGTTTCATGCTCGCATTGCTCAGCATGATATTCCTTGCCTGGCTCTGGCCGGCACCGGGGATGAAAGATAGTCCGGTACCACTTTCGGATATTTCAACGTACGCAGTTTCCATTATTTTCTTCTTTTACGGACTCAGGTTAAGTCCCGAAAAGCTGAGGGAGGGATTGACAAACTGGCGGCTGCATTTCATGGTGCATGTATCGACTTTTGTGCTCTTTCCATTGGTTGCACTGGCCTGTCGCCCGTTGTTCGTGAGTGACGAGGATCGCACGCTCTGGCTGGGTATCTTCTTTCTTACTTCCCTGCCTTCGACCGTTTCGTCCTCTGTGGTGATGGTTTCCATTGCGCGGGGAAACATCCCGGCGGCCATTTTCAATGCAAGTATTTCAAGTCTGATCGGTGTTTTTATAACGCCGCTATGGATGGGAATGGTGATGGACACCGGCCCCGGACATTTTGATTTGCTTTCGGTAGTAGGAAAGCTCGCATTGCAAGTATTATTACCGGTATTTGCGGGTATCCTGCTTAACAAACGTTGGGGACATTTTGCCGAAAAGAACAAAAAATACATTCGTTATTTCGACCAGTCTTCTATTTTACTGATCGTGTACACTTCATTTTGTGAATCTTTCGGAGAACACCTGTTTAGTTCGCTTGGATTGAAAGAAATCGTATTTTTAGGAATAGGAATGCTGGCACTATTTTTCGCGATCTATTTCCTGCTGACATTCATCAGTAGTCTGCTTAGGTTTAACCGGGAAGACAAGGTTACTGCTGTTTTTTGCGGGTCAAAAAAGTCGCTGGTGCAAGGTGCGGTAATGTCCAAAGTGTTGTTTGCAGGTCCTCAGGCTGGTATTATGCTGCTGCCGATCATGATCTATCATGCATTGCAGCTGATCGCCGCCAGTATCATCGCCCAAAAAATGGCGAAAGCAGCTGAGGATCAGGACAGGTTAGAAGTTTTGAGATAAAACAGAATTCAATGCGATTGTTATCCTGGGTAGTGCGTTTGTTGGTTTTGGTCCTCCTGATAGCCGGGATTCAATCAATATGGTCCAATTTCCGCTCCGGCAATGGGGTACCAAACTGGTTCGGGTTTGGATTGGAAAACAAGACTGAGACCACGCACACGCTCGTTTTGCAGGAGATCAGCGCGATGGGCAAGCTGGAACTGGTGAAGTATAACTTCAAAGATGTGGTGGAACGGGAGGTTGTCAAAACGTTTCTTCCAAATGCAAAAGCCGTTTTGATTGTACAGGGAGAAGCAATTGGTTGCGTGGACCTGACGCAGGTGGAGATCGCGGATATATCTTCCGAAGACGAAACCCTGGTTGTTAATATGCCTGAACCTGAACTTTGTGTATTCAAGATTGATCATAGTAAGTCTAAAATCTACAATACCGAATTTGCATTCAGTGAAGAAGGGAAGCTGGTGGAAGAAGCATATAAGGATGCCGAAAAGCAGATCCTGAAATCGGCGCAGGATATGGGCATTTTGGAACAAACCAAAGAAAACGCCCGCAAGATACTGACCCCGGTTCTTGAAAAGGCTTCGGGTAAAAAGGTGGTATTGAAATTCCCGATGAGTGTTAAGATTGATAAACTGCGCTAACTGATTCGCTTTAAACCTTTTTTAATGGAAAAACGAGGATTTCTTACGACAGAAGAACTGAGGAAGAAGGTTGGTGAAGAGGTTATTGAAACAATTATAGTAGGTTTTACAGACCACTACGGCCGCTTGTTAGGAAAGCGTGTGGACGCAGAGTACTTCGTGGATTCAATGTTGGAAGACGGTACCCACGCCTGCAACTACCTGCTCACCACAGATGTGACCATGGAACCTGTGCCAGGTTATGAATATGCCAATTGGGAGCTCGGCTACGGCGATTTCCACCTCGTACCCGATTTTAACACCCTGCGCATTGCCGACTGGCTTGAAAAAACGGCCCTGGTAATTTGTGATGTGTACAATGATAAGTCCCACATTCCTGAAAGCATCGCACCCAGATCCATTCTCAGAAAGCAGCTTGACCAGCTGGCTGCCGATCAAATGTATTGTTTTGCAGCTTCTGAACTTGAATATTACCTTTTAGAAAACTCCTATAAACAGGCTTTTCAACAAAATTATCAGAACCTTTCGCCGGCCGGATATTACCTGGAAGATTATCACATTTTACAGGGAACGAGGAATGAGAAATTTACTTCGGTTGTAAGAAGGCATTTAAAAAACTCCGGGATACCGGTTGAAACATCAAAAGGAGAGTGGGGGCTCGGCCAGCACGAGCTGAATGTGCAATACTCGGATGTGCTTTCGATGGCAGATAACCACGTGGTTTACAAGCAATGCATGAAAGAAGTGGCTGATGCAATGGGACTTTCGGTTACGTTTATGGCCAAGTTCGCGACAGACCAGGAGGGATCCAGCAGCCACATTCACATGAGTTTATGGCAAAATGGCGAAAATGCATTTGCGGGAGATCAGGAGTTTGGACCGGTAAAAGGATCGGATCTGTTCCGTTGGTTTTTGGGCGGCTGGATCAGGCACGTACCCGACGTAATGCCATTTTACGCACCGACAGTTAACTCTTACAAACGTTTTGTAGACGGATCCTGGGCGCCCACGCGTCTGGCTTGGAGCTATGATAACCGGACAGCCGGGTTCAGAGTAGTAGGCGGCGGCAAAAGTCTGCGCATCGAATGCCGCATTCCCGGCGCAGACTGCAACCCATATCTTGCATTCGCAGCTTCCCTCGCCTCGGGCCTGGCCGGGATTAAAAACAAGATCGAGCCACCCGAATGTTTCGAAGGCGACATTTACGCCGCAGCACATTTACCGAGGGTACCCTATACTTTGGCAGAAGCAGTGAACATGTTTGAGCACAGTGAATTTGCCAAAAATGCCTTCGGGAGCGAAGTAGTACAGCACTACACCCATTTCTTCCGAACGGAACAAAGAGCTTACGATACTTCGGTCACAGACTGGGAAAGAAAGCGTTATTTTGAGCAGATATAGAAGTTTGAAGATTTAACACACACTTAATTAATGGCAGATACTTTTTCGCAGATTTACCTGCAATTTGTTTTTGGCGTCAAAAGCAGACAAAGCCTGATCCCGAAAGAACATAAGGAAGAGCTACATAAGTACCTGACGAGGTTGGTTGAGAATCGTAAAGCCAAAATGCTTGCGGTGAATTGTATGCCTGATCACGTACATATTTTCGTCGGTTTTAAACCGGTACTTTCAATCTCCGACTTTGTGAAAGAGATTAAAGTTGAGAGCAACGAGTTTATCAATGCACAAAGCTGGATGAAGTCCAGGTTCGCCTGGCAGGAAGGTTTCGGCGTGTTTTCGTACTCGCATTCACATATTCATTCGGTAGTGAGTTATATAATGAATCAGGAAGAACACCATCGAAAGAAGACGTTTCAGGAGGAGTATAGAAGTTTTTTAGAGAAATTTCAGATCCCGCATAAGAGTGAGTATTTGTTCGAGTTTTTTGAATAGCCGCAGAGCGGCATTCCCGTTTATAGAGGGATTAGATAGAGGTTCTAGCCCCAGCGGGGCTCCCTGTTTATAGAAAGGGAATAGAGTGGGGTTCTAGCCCCAGCGG
>NZ_JBHYGF010000023.1:0-14757 GCF_051859145.1 Dyadobacter sp. | reverse complement strand
CGGTCGGAATGTGGTAGTCTTTTCGAAAAGCGGTTACCGGCTCGTCCACCGGCAGCATCCTGGTTTCTTGCAGGTACTTGCGCTTTGCCAATGCCTTCCGGTACATATCATCATAATACAGTACCTGCGAAACTTCTTTCATGCAGGCGATATCTTCCGGGATCTCGTGCAGCGCGTCGGCAAGCTCAGAGGCTAAGCGGTTGTATTCATCGGCCTGCTGGCAGCATTTGGCAAATTCAATTTTGAATTCATCTGCTGTCAGCGGCCGGCCGGCTATTGGCCTTTCGCTTTTGCGGCTGCTGGCTTGCGTGTCCTTTTCGGGCTTGGCTCTGGAAGCTCGACTGTCGGACCTGGTGCTGCTTCCGTTTCCGGATCCTTCTTTTCTGGCATCGGATATCTTTCTTCCAGCACGTCCAGGTACTTTCCCAGCTCCGGATCTTCTGCCACTGCCTTAGCAGGATCAGGCCCTATCAGTTTAAGCACTTCGGCTTCGGCCTTTTCTTCTGAAATGATACCGCGAGAAAGCTGCTTAGCAATGGTATTAAGGGCAATTTTCGTTTTAACGTCCACTGTATTGAATGGTAAAAAAGTGAGGTGTATAAAAAAAGAATCCCGGCTTCAGGACTCTTTTGTTTCGACAGCTTTTGATTTGGCGGCTGGTTTTTTGTTGTAAACCGGCTCGATCCATCCCGGAAACTGTTCGATAATCTTTTCAGCGTAGCGCTGCTCAATGGCGGTTAAACCGGACGGGCCAATGGTGATATTTTCTTCACCGAATTTGAAATTGACTGGCTTATCGGATTGATAAGCCAGTCGAACTTTTACCTTTTTCATCAGGCTTCTGCAAGCATGCCAGGCAGGGCCAGCGTATCAGGGTAGAAAGGCGGTTCAGTGACAAAGTTGTCATTGTCGCCAGTCAAAGAATAGCCGCGCTTGTCGCCGCCTTTCTTGCCCGAATCACCTTTTGACTTCAATACGATCGGCGAAAGCTTGGATCCGATCACGCGGATATCACCATCGTTTGTCTCGACAAAGAAGATACAGCCGGTATTGAGGAACTTGCGCAGCTCGACAGATTGGGCTTTGGTCAAACCAGCTATGTCAAGCGCCAATGCATGCTTAAAAGATTGGTAGTAGCGATCACCCTGGTTTTCAAAGGTGAAGTTTGCCGAGTTGTCGGCCGGCGTGATGACTGCGACAGTTTTACCTACTCCAACTGGTAAAGGTGTGGTGATCTCCATGGTTACCACATTCACGTCAGGCGCTGAGCCTACTGCCTTTGGCCAGTCGACGACCGCATCAAGCAAGTCTTTTACAGCGATCACACCAATACGACGAACGCCGGCAGGGTTAGCAAGCTGCTCGTCGATGTTGCGAAGGCCAGTGAATGAAGCGAAAGGAACGACTGCAAGAACCGCGGCACCTGCCAGGTCAGTCATACCTAAAAGAGCCTGTACTTCCGGCACCAGGTGAACGGCGATAACGGCCAGTACTGCCACAATCAGAAAATTCAAATACTTTTTCATGCTTAGTTTTTTGTTTTGATTGACCGGCCGCACTGCACCGGCGACCGGTCAAAAAGTTTTTAAATGGGTTATTCAATCAATGTTAAAGCCTGGAAAGCTTAGGCGCCTTGCGCTGCTTCACGTGCCCGCAGATCGTTTACCACGATCAAATCAGAGCGGAAATAATTAGGCGTAAAATCCCAGTCACCTACGATCGCAATCGAACGGTCGCGCACGCTGTAATCGCTAGTCAGCTCGATTTTATCCTGGGTACGGTCAGAAGCAAAAATGAAGTTTTCGTCTGGCGTGATGCACATGAAATCGCTACCAGCAAGTTCAAGAACAGCTTCAATTTTAATGTTCTTGTCCCAATAAAGAACCGGCTGATTGAATGAGTTGTAGGTGTTCTTGTTGCCGTTTAGCGACTCGGTTGCAAATTCGTATTCTGTCACTCTTTCAGGTGCGCAATACAGTGTAGCCGGTTGTTTTGCGTAAGCAGGAAGCTTAGTACGGTACACTTTTGACAGATCCTTGAACTCCTGAATGATGTTGTCTTCTGTCAAAAAGAAATCAGCAGCATGCGTTAAAATCAAACTGTCAGGAAGTTCATCGCTTACGATATCTGCGTCGATCATAGCGATCAGACCATTAACCACGTCGACCGCGTTCGTACCATTCACGTTATACACGCCATTCCAAACCGCATTCATAGTGTCGACACCTGCCATTTCAATGACAGTATCCCAGATATGGTCTGCGAACATGTATTTTTCAGGATCGCGGCCGTTTGTGCCTTCCACTTCTGCAAAATAGGTTGCTTCCAGTTGCTTGCGCTCGATTTCTGTGATCAAAAGATCGACCTTTGCAGGGCGAACTTTGGCGATACGCGCAGCCACTTTAATCGCATTGGCTTTCGGGTTGAAAGTACCCTTTCCACCAGGCTGCATCATGCTTTGAGCCGAGAATGAACCTAATACCAGTTCATCGGTTACGCGCAATTTCTTGAACGTTGCCAACCTTGCCCAGCCGTCGGTCAGCCTTTTAGCCAGAAGCGCCTGGGCTTTGGCTTTACGCTTTTTAAGATTTGCATCCAGCGTACTTAAATCAACACTTGCCATTTTTGAAATTATTAGAGTTTGAAATTTTTGATAACTTTTTAAAACCAGTCAGCTTTCCAGGCTCGATCCAGGCGGCTGACTGGTTACGCTCGATCTGGTTGGCCTACGCCTCTGAGCGGTTTCTTTTGTGTGCTTCGCGCGCTTCCAGATCTGTTTTTGTCAGACCAGCGTCAGCGCCAGTGCCTTCCTTATTGCTTAAATCTTCGTCGCCCAATGGGTTGACAGCATCGCGCAGCTTTTGCTTTTGCAGCTCAGAAGCTTCCAGCTTGGTAGTAGTTTCTTTCAGGCTGTTTTCGGCTTCGGTCAGCTTGCCGGCTGTGGCTGCATGCGCTTCTTTCTCGGTTGTTAATGCCGATTGTGCTTCGCTGAGCTGATTGGTAAGCGCCAGAACTTTGGCAGATAGGTCAGTATCCAAAACCTCGGTTTTGCTCTCAGCAGCTTCTTTCGAGCCTTTAACTTCCTGGCCGTCGCCAGCGGTATCCTGGGTTTCTTCTTCCTCTGTATCCACCGCGCCACGGATTGAAGTAGCGCCTTTCACGAAATCGTTATACTGCTCTGTGCTCAGGGTTTCGGAAAGGTCTTTGTGCGTTTTGCCGAAAACCTGGTCTAACCAGGCGCCGATCGATAATCTTGGTTTACTCATCCTATTATGAATTTTGCGTTTTGGTAACTCGTTTATGCGGCCAGCTGCAACACCCTTTTAATAGCCGCGTTCAGATCGCCTTTCTTGTCGGCTAGTCCTAGCTTGATCGCCTGATCAGCGCCGTAGGTGTTGCCGGTAAATACTTCGTTGGATGTGATCTTCCCGCCACGGCCACGTTTTACTGCGCCGACGAATTCACGCTGACAGGCATCCAAAACGCCTTGCAGTTGATCCAATGCAGGTTGTGGGAAAGGTTCGAAACTATTGAGCAGCGCTTTGTCCTGGCTACCAGTAGCGCGCATAATCCTCATATCCATGCCGTTTTTCTGGTAGTATTCAGCATAGTTTTCCAGAATGGCCAGTGTTCCAATACTGCCAATACCGCTTGCAGCCTGGTCCTCAATGAATATTTCATCGCCCTGCGATCCGATATAGTAGCCGGCCGAGTACATGCCAGCAGTTTGGAAAACGATTGGCTTTGATTTGCTGAAATCTGCAACTGCCTGAGCGAATGCCGGCAGGCTGTCACACGTGCCGCCTGGTGTATTAACCTGCATCACGGCGCCCTTGTAGCTTTCGTCCTTTGCAGCTGCACGGAGCAACCGGATGTAAAAGTCATTACCCCAATTGTAGTAGGGCTCGCGCGTCATCGGTCCCGATAGACTCAGCACCAATACAGACCGATCAGAAGAATAGCGGTCGGTGAAGTAGTCGTTCCATGCCTTTTCGTACCCGCTAGAAGCAGCGAGCTCTAAATATGCAGCCGGAAGTTTGGGTTCAAATGGTTTGATTCCCGCTCGAATCGATTGCTCGATCTCAGGAACGTATGTGTCCAGAAGGTGCCATGCTAGGAAAGATTTAAGTGAATTCATTACAACCGATTTAATCTGCGATCATTAAGTGATTGCAAGATTAAAGCAGATACACGCCCACAGAAAGGACATAAAAAAAGGCCTACTGTAAGCAGGCCTTCTCTTGAACTTTCACGCTCAGGCTGGATTCAGCCTGGCTTTGTTCCAGTTAAAGTCATCTAAAACTCGCTGTGCTGCGCTCTTGCCGCCTGGGATCAGCTTGGTAAGTCCAAAACGCTTTACTAACGCCTTCAATGAGGCACCACCGGCGCCAGCGCCAATCCACATCTTGCCTTCCCCTGGAATGGCGGCATTGTAAGGCTTAGCAAATGCAGTCCTGGCCACTTCAACACCATTGAAAAAAGTAATCAGGTTTCCATTTTCTACGGCCATGGCCAACTGCGCTGTTTTATTCAGGTACGTATCAACAACATCACCAGCTAGGGACCTGCTCGATCCGGTAACGCCATTTGATATACGGGCTTCAAACCCTAAACCGCCTGTACCAGTACGCATTATGATTTCATACTGGTCAGCAGTAGCAGAGCTGCTTCCCCTGGAAAGAAAAGCTTGGTAATTATTAGTAGTGAATCCTGTTTCCCGTTTGATCCAATATATGATTACAAAATCAGGATTTTCAAGCGTTGCGTTCAGGCGAAAATCTGCCGCATTGGTCGCAGTCAAGTAATTGCTTGTTTGCCCGGGAAGAAAAATTCCACCCTCGCGGAAGGCTATGTCTGACACCGTTGTCCTGTTGACAAGAAAGTTTGGTTTACCTGTTACCAGGTTGCGGATTACGTCCGATTGTTGTGGTGTCGCCTGAGTCGGCCAGCACGCCACTTTTCCGAAATCAAACAGGAATTCGGTGTGCTGGTCAATCCAATCGTCATTAGGATAAAACCGGCGCATTGTGCCGTTTGGATCATTGAAATTGCCTGGATATTTGGATAAAATGCCTTGTGATGCCATTTCTTAAATATTTAAAGTGTTGAAAAATGTTAGAAATTTCGCAGACAGGTCCGTTCCTGCTTCCTGGGAAATGTGGACTTTGTCAAAGCTGTATTCAGTCCAAACGCCGCCCACATTCACAATCAGGTTCCCGCCAGAGTCGCCAGCGGCCAGGCGCAAATAATAGTCAAGATTATTACCCCCGGTCGGCATGCCCTGGGTTAAGTCCCAATTGCCGACATAATTCAAATTCGCGTCTTTAAATGGCTTTCCTTCCCACTCAAACCAGTACGAAAATGGCAGCACGCCGTAAAGAGCCGCTACCTGGGCTTCTGTCTTTCCTGGGAATGTTGGATCTAGCCGCGTTTTTGTGGCGGCAGCTTCTAAAAGCGCCTTTCGTGGCGAAAACCATTGTCTTGGGAATGCCTTTTCGTAGAACTGCTCGACCTCGTAAACTACTCCCGTCTTATTGAAAGCATCTTCCTGGGTTTGCGCAACAAACCGGTTTAATCCTGCATTCCAGCTTGTGTATCTAACGCCCAAAACAGACCAGAAAATGAACCTTGCCTGCTCGGCCCCAACCAGCTCAGTGAATTGGTATGCAGCTGAAACAATGCGCGGGAAACTTAAATTATTCTGCCCATGCCAAAGAACCTGCACCTTGCCCACATGAGGATCACCAGCTGTTATACTATCGCGGATCATTGACAGGATATCTTCACTTGTCGAACCGCCATAGCCTCCCAGACTTGAAACCCTGCCTTGTGCCGCTAAAAGAGAATTGATTTTCGCCCCAACGCTGCCGCCGCCAAACATAGAATCAGACCAAAGTCGGATTTCGTCAGTGGTTTTTCTTCGAACTGACATAGAATGGCCCAGCCCCTTCACTGCTACAATCGTATTTGACTTATCTACCCTACGAACTGACCATTCAGCTGCATTCTGGCAAGGCAAGTAAAACCACTGGCCAGCTGGAACAGTTACCTTTTTGGACTGTATCAACCCCCATCCAGAGCGGTAAGCGATCATGTCCCCGATTGCGCCAGTAATACCGGCAGCAATAGCATTTGCAGAGAAAATATAAGCGTCACCATCTTTTGGCGATACTGGCGCGAAGGTTCCGTCACACTCACCCATGATATATAGCTCCCCGGGCTTTGAAACTCCGTACTTAACCCAATACGGACCGCCAGCCGTCTGCCGTCCTTGCACGTAAATCCTGCTGCCGACAGCGTAGTATTTACCGGCAAAATATCCCGAGTTAGTTACTGTCCAGAATTGTCCTTCATTGAAAAGGAATGTTCCGTCCCCGGGGCCTGATTGAATCGCATAGTCTGTATTGGCGGTACCTACTCCGATTTTTACCAGGCAATCCCCATTTTTAAAAGTTAGCCCGTTTGCCGTTCTGGTCCCAATTTGGTTTCCTCCGTCAATTACCCAGCAGTCGCCGATCGCGCCGGCGGGCAGGGCACCGTAAGTATTATCTGGGCCGTTTCCGTAATTCCCCCGATAATTCCAGCCAAAAACCCCGTTTGATGCGGGATTAAAATTGCCACGATTAGACCTTCCTCTTATTGGAATTCGCAAGGTTTCCTTAAACATCAGATCAAAGCCTGTATCATTTAACCCTTTCAATACTGGCGTTTGTTTGGGCGGGAAGCTTGCGAAAATGTAGCCTTGGGCGTTTGTCCGGGTTTCGATATTGATCTCAACGGCCCGCCATAAATCATCAACCTGGTAGGTGACATCGTTCAGGTTTGAAGCGTTGATCCTGGTAAATGCAGGGGTCGGTATTCTTCCCCGCAAGGCAGGCGAAAGCTTTGATTCTTCTATAGTGTCGTTCAAAAGCTTGATCCCCGCAATGGTGCCGTCGATAATCTCCAAATCAGCTTCTAACTTCCCGTCTTTTGTGACTGCAAAAGGCATCCGTCCTTCTTGATCCAGGAATGGCCACGCATAGCGGGATCCAGAATTATCCCAGGGCTGGAATAGCCTTTCACTTACGGCCTGAGCCAGTTTGTCCAGGGTAATAGAAGAATTTTCCAGTTGATCAGGCCCGACAGAATTGGGCTGCATGTTCTGCTTTTCAATAATGAAATTACCTTCCACCCCGCCGTCAGATTTTCTAACAGAAAGCCCGATGCGTCCCTGTGAGTCGGTTCTTACGTCCAAGTATTGGGAGTCAGGATCAATCGGCGTAAACAGGTCAGAAAGCCAGCTTTCCAGCTTTTGCCTGGTCACGCTGCCGTCGCTGGGCTGCGTTGCGTTTGGCCTCCAAACCCACAGGCTATTTGCTGCGTTCCAGTGCAATACGTCCCCTTTTTTCATATCCAGGGATTTGCCAGTTATCGTACTTGTCCCGTCAGCATCTACGACATAGGCGTCACCTTGCGCCTTTGGTACGGTATTAAGATTTGGCGTATTGGTGGCGATCGTGTAATTGTCCTTTGGAGTGAAGCCCTGGGCAATTAGCTGCTGAAATTGCCCTAAAAGCAACTGTGAATTATTATGTGCCTGCTGGGCCAAAGCCCGTTCATTGGATGTTTGCGAAAGCAGGGACGCCGTTTGCATGCGAATCGTTTCGAATCCGGCTCCAGTGTTTTGAGCCTGGTCTAACAGGCCGTTCATTTCGGCCATGCTGGCTTCCACGAATGCGCTGGAATTGGTTTCAAACACAAAGTCCGCCATGGCATTAAGTCCATCCCGGAAATCATTTTCCGCAATTGCCCTGCTCGTATTGTCGGGAAAGTTCTCACCAACCCATTGCTTAAATTGTTCTAGCGTAAAGCCCATCGTGTATTTAAGAGTTAAAACCTGTTGAAAATCCGTAAGAGAAGCCCGCATTATTTGGGAAAAGGATTTGATCCTGGTAATCGGCAAGAAGGGTATATGGTGTAAGCTGCTGTCCTGTTAGCGAAAAACTTATCGGGTTTGTGTCCCTTCTGCCTGCTCCAGTATTTCCTTGCAGGCTTAACCGTAACCCATCAGGAACACCGCCGAAGAGCCTTGTGATCTCATTATTGTCTTCGGCGATCACCAGCCAGTCGGTATTCCTCTCTCTTGCTATCCACTGAATCAACAGGTCCGAGAAATGGGGAAGTGAAAAGCTTATTGATTGAGCAAAGAAGATTTGCCCAGTGGGCGACTCTTGCTGCTGAACGGTTGCAATACACGGCAAATCCGAAGGAAAAATGAATTCATAGAAAACAAAGCTGGTTTGAGGCACCAATCCAGCAGAAGGGAAGAATTTCAACGTATCGGCAGATACTAACTTTATCCTCCGGATCCCGGATTGGTTTAGCGGCCTGAGCTGCCAGGGCTGGTTTGTTTCTATGATAGGCATACCCCAAAAATAGGGTAACATAACATTTGGCGAAAAGACCAAAAAACAGGCTGTTTTACAGCAGAAAACCGCGTTTCTGACTCAGAAATGCGGTTTTCATAGCCGACAAAATGGTGAAAAAGCCGACAAAGTTGTCTTAAACCCGACAAACAGGTGAAAAACCCGACAAAACCGGCATCGAAAGTTTGCGCATTCGGCGATTTTTTTTGTCGACTCTTGCCAAGTGGTCCCGGTACACCTTCCTGACCCTGTCCAGATCGATATCTTTATCCAGGGAATCGCTGGTAATTATTCCACGGCGATCTAAAAAAGCTTTCACCATCCAGCCATAATCCGGATTAGGATGGATCGTGTGGATCGCAGAAACTTCACGAATAAGCGAGGCGCGGAACAGCTCTTTAAGAAAGGCGACCAGGTCGGGATACTTCTCGACAGGAACATCGAAAGCCTTTAACTTACAGAGGTACCGCACAGTTAAATTGACGGTGTTCTTGGTAGGCTGAACAGGCTGAAAGATTTGATTGTGCGGAATGTGACGCGAAAATCCGTGAATCAAATGCCCGAGCTCTGAAAGCTTTGGAACTTCGATTACGTTCGGCTCGATAAAGTCGTAATCCGGCTCAGCGAGAATGAATTTATATACATAACGGGGCACGCATAAAGTGATTTCTTTAGTCATTTGACGAACGTTGATTAAGTGGGCTATTATAGTCGAAATATTATATTTTCGCTTGTAGTAACAATTGGCGATTTTATATAACAAATATACTAAAAATAGCAATTATTGACCTCATGCGAGATTGCTAATTCCTTCTAAAATACCATGTAAGACGCCATTTGCATTCGCATTGTTAACAGCGTTCTCGACGCCCCGGGTAGCGCCTACGTTTTCATTCACTGCGTTCTTTACGGCCTCAATTCTACCGGCAAGACCGCTGACCTGGCTACCCATATCTTTCAGTGCATTGGCTGTACTATCTGCACTTGCGCCGATTGCCTTTTCCAGGCTCAATCCAGTAGCTGTATTGGCGTCGCTGCTTGCTTCCAGCGTCTCGATGATCTCCTTCAAAAGTTCAAGCTGCATTTGCCCTTGCTTCTGGGATGCCTCGAATGCCGCCTGGCTTTCTGCTGTCGACGGGTTTGGTTCGCTGCCGTCGATCCCGTCATAAGCGCTAGTGTCTGCACTTGGCATATCAGCGATGTACGCATCCGCTTCTGCCTGTGCCTTGGCCGCTTCTGCTTCCGCATCTTTCGCAGCCTGCTCGGCTTTCCTTTTCTTGGATCCGAATAGGTACATTTCCTTTTTCCAGTAAGGAGATTCAAACATGGCGCCACCGTCCCGGTAGCTGCTTTGCAAGCCTGTTTCCATAGAAACGGCCTTATTACGCATTCCGGGAGTACGGGCGTTCTTGAACATTTCATTGATCAGCGGCATGTTTGCGGCCGTCTGATCAGCTGAGATAATTGCTTCATCCCCTTCCATTTCGCCCACTTCGCGGCCACTGGCCCGGTCAATCAGAGCGATTCCACCATCGCCGTAAATATTGCCATGCTTGCCGCCCCGGGCAATGAAACCACCAGGTAATCCACCGTCCCGGAAAGTAGGCTCAGGCTGGTTTTTGATCTTTGCAATCTGCACACCGGTAACAACGGCAGCAGTCGCGGCCAGGATGATATTAAGCGGGAAGAAGTTGGCCAATGCTTTCAAAACGGCCAAAGCGCCAGTAATCAGCGCGGTCGCGATGTCCGCCTTTTTCTGAGCCCGGAAAGCCTTCTGCTTTTCGGCCATTTCAGTCGCCCGGGCCTTGCGATTTTCGGCCGCGATCGTGTCTTCCAGGTCCGCTTTAAATTCAGCCTTTTGCTCTGCTTCGTCACTGGCCATTTGGATCTGCTTCTCGCTGGATTTCTCAGCATCGACCAAAAGCGTTTCCGTGCTCTCCATGGTAAATTCCTGCAAAGCATCGATCATTTCCGCTCTGGCTTCTGCTTCCTCGGTTGCCAGGCGGATTTTTTCTTCCGACTCTTTTTCAGCCAGGCGGATTTTTTCTTCGATCGCACGCTTTTCGTCTTCCGTTTTAGCCTGGTTAGCCAGGCGCTGCAATTCCTGGATTTTGGCTTCTTCGGCCGCTTTCATCTGTTGCAGCTGCTCGGAATAATACTTTTTGAGCGCATCACGTTTCTGCTCTTCGGTGCTGGTTTCGCTGGTTAGTATACGTTGAAGTTCTGTCAGCCGCTGGGTTTCGGCTTCTTTCAGGTCCTTCACATAGTTAGAGCTGGCCGTGATCAATGATTCTGTCACTTGTAGCTCAGTGGTCAGCGTGGCGATCTTCGCATCTACTTCACGCTTTGCTTCGGCGATTGCCTTTTCGGCTTTTTTCTGCGCCAGATCATTCAGGAAGTTGACAGCTGCCTGTGCAGCCTGCGCCCCGGTTTCATAAGCGCCCATGTCGGCAGATAGCCGCTCTTGCCACGCTGCCTTATGGCCGGCAACGATTTGGGAAGCTGCTGCCATAAAACCGGAAACGTCGCCGGCCAGCAGAGAAGCGAAGGCAGAAGAATAAGCTTTGGCATTAGCGACCTTGGTATCGTGCAGATCCTGGTCGATCGTCTTCTTATCGTCAGCCGCTTTCTTGACCGCCATGAGCGATTCGGTATTGTAGCGCGTTTCTATCGCTGAGAGCGCGACAGCCAGCTCGCCGGCATCATGGGTCAGCGCGATCGCTTTTTGCTGCTCAGCGGCAATTTCTGCTTCAATGGCCTGCTTTGTCAAGGCTAATTCAGCGTCGACACGCTCTTTCTTCACCGCCGCGAGTTTCGAGGCATTGCCACGCGCCTGCATTTCACGCCAGTCGAAAACCATCATTTCGGCTTTCATTTCCTGCTCGCGAATGAAGTTTTCGGTTTCCAGGCGCTTTTTAGCGGCTTCTTCTTCCTCCTTAATCCGTTTTTCACGGAAATCACGGCGCGCCTTTTCCAGCGCGGTTTCGCTATTGACATTGATAGCCTCGATAGCCCGGGCTTTTTCTGCTTCGTCAAGTTTGGCTTTTTCAATATCGGCCAGGCGTTTGCGGGCGATTTCGCGGATCTTGCTTTCCTGGATTTCCAGCGTATTTACAGCGGTCGCCTGCTCGTTTTCGGCTTCCATTTTTGCCAGCAAGTCGAGCGCTTTTTCACGGTCCTTTCTCACCTGCTCGTCGTATTTATCTTCGGCAGTACGGTAGGATTCCAGCAGTTTTTCTTTGGCTGCTTTGCGTTTGTCAAGCTCCTTTTGCTCGGCTTTGGTAATTGTGTCGGCGCCACCGGCAGCGATCAGGATTTCATTTGCAGCTGCTTGGCTAGCGCCTTTCTTGCTGATATCGACTTTTTCATCGATTGTTTTCTTATGAGCTGCTTTCAAGCCGGCAGCTTCCGAATTCAGTTTGTCCTGGTACCCCTTCATAAAGGCGTTACCGATGGTTTTCCCGCCTTCGGAAATGGCCTTGGCCATACCGGCAAAGTCTAGGTTGATAAGCGCCTTGCCAAATTCGGCGATGACAGTACCGGTAGCTTTTAAGCCAGCCCAGAGTGCTGCCACGCCGGCGCGTACTTTCTCAGAGTGGTTGTACAGTACAGTGAACCCACCGACTAGCAGCGAAACGCCGGCAACGACCAGCCCGATCGGGTTGGCTGTCATGGCAGCATTTAAAAGCCACTGCGCAGCTGTTACCGATTGGGTAGCGATCGCGCGCCCCTTCTCGACGGCAGCATAGTAAAGGGTACTTGCAGCGGCCGCAATATTGGCAGTATTTAAAGAGACGATCGCGACACCCAGGGCGATGAAAGCTTCCTTGTTTTCTTCGATGAATTCCGGAATGGCGCCGATGGTTTTAACCAGCCCAACAAAGCCAGCAGTCAGCGCGAGCACAACAGGGATAAGCGCATTTCCAAGCTTTTCACGGTATAAATCGACCACTTTACCAGCCTTTTCCAGCTTGGCAGCGGCAGTTTCATTCTTGATACTGAACTCAGCGGTCAAGCTGGTACCTTCCTTCATTGCCTTAGAAGCAAGCAGCTGTTTTTCGCGAACCATGTCAGTTTTATCCGACAGTAGCATCATTACTTTGGTCGCTTCCTGGCTCTTAATGCCCAGATCGTTCATTTGCTTAACAACCTGGTCAATAGGCATCCCCTTGAAGCTTTTAGCCAGGCGTAAAATCACCTCGTTCGGGTCTGAATTGATCAGCTTCTTAAACTCCTTTTCGGTCATGCCGATCTGATCAGCATAAAGCTTCGTGGCTTTTGCAGCGCCCAAAAGGATGTTGGAAAGACCGCCTGCGCCAATTTCAGCGGTAAGTCCCAGCTCTTGCAGTGCAGCGCCGAGTCCCAGCGTCTGATCAATTGCCGGCGCTAGTTTACCCAGCTGACCGACACGCGTGGTAAAGTCGCTGACAACCGGGCCAGTGGCTGATCCGGCAGCGCCCAGCTCGTTAATTGCTGAACCGATATCATTAATCGCTTTGCCAGCTTGCAGATCCTTGGTTTCTTTGAAAAGCTTGGACATCACGCCCAGCGTTGCCGAGACTTCTTCTGCCCCGCCGGAAAACTCATCACCCAATGCTACGACAGCTTTATCTACTGACTCAACAAAGCCCATCATCTCATCCTTGGCAATTCCGATCTGCCCGCCCACTTTGGCAATATCGAGCAGATCCTTTTGCGCGGTGCGAGTGTCGATCTTGCGGATCTCTGCATTTAGGTCAAAAACTTCTTTGGTAGTCATACCGGTTGCTTTCCGGATATCACCAAAGGCGTCAGAGGTTTCAGCGGCTTTTAATACAGCTTCTTTTCCAAAGTTGATAACTGACTCGATCAGCGACTGGATATTCATGATCGCAGCCAGCCCAAAAGCTTGCTTTATGGCGCTACCTGCGCTTGTGGCACCGGATACCATTTTCTGCCAAAGCCCTTTTTTCGTAGGTTCATCCAGAGCGGTGCTTATTCCGCTCATTTCTGCTTTTACCTCCTTGGCGCGGGCCGTGACTTCGGCTAGCTGTTTGGATTTTGAAATAAATTCGGCCGTCCCCGGCGTCATTTTCGAAAGTTCCTTATTGAGAATCCTTGCTTCATTTTGCAGCTCCCGGTATGTAAGACCGGTTAGACCCAACTCAGTTTTAAGCGCCTTTTGCGCATCCTGGTTTTTGTGGATCTCTCTTGTCAAAGTCTGCCATTCCGCAGATCCTTTCGGTACTTCTTTGAGTGCTTTATTGAGGTCGATCGCCTCTTTTTCGAGCAGGGAAAGTTTGTTACGGGCTTCATCCCCTTCGATTTTCAGGGTTATGCCGACCGTCTCGTTTTGTTGAAATGCCATTGATTACCGGATAACTGGACTGTGCGTCGAGTCCATGGAGACGCAAGAATCAGCCAAATTCCGATTGGAAAAAGGACAGGAAATCTACCTTATATACGGTATACCTGAGTGGCTATTATTGTTTAATGTCAACCCGCTTAAATATAGGTTTACGCAATCCTTGAATAATTGAGGTCCTTTCCTCTCCGTTCAGAATCACTCTAACTTCTGCTTTCGGATCACGGACCTGCCTTAGAACGTTTAAGTATTTATCTTTTGAGACTAGTATATCTCGCTCATTGCCATCATTTAGCATAGTCAACTTTTTAATTGTAGGGATTTCGTTTTCCTGATCAATCTGTAGTAACAGCCGATAAGAGCCTTTCATCCAGTTGACTATTAGCTCGTATGAAGCGGATTGGCCGAAATTTTGTGCGGAAATGTGGAGCTGCTTTGATTGGCCTTTTGGAAGAGTGAATATGGAAGACCGAACAAATAGCTCTTGAGTACTCTGCTCCCAAAAAACCGCAGAGCTTTGATTATGGTCAGAATCATTAAGGCTTTTCATGAATCGAGGACGTCCAGTATAATCATCCCTAATTGATATTTCTAAATTGTAAATCGGGTATTTGCCAGAGTTTTCTGCATAAAAAGTTACTTTATTAGCTTTTTCGTTACTTGGGAGGACGTCCGCAAAAACTATCTTAATCTTAGGTATGTCGTCTGCCCCGATTAGTTGTTTGATCGTCTCAATTTGAGTTGCAATTATTTCCTGCTGACTTTCCAATATTGAATCTGTTTTTGCCAGTTGGATTGTGGCCTTTTTAAGTAGACCTTTCATTTCGACGGCTGAATCCTGGGCCGACTTTAATTGATGATAAGCACTGAATACTAGCAATGCAGCGGTAATAAGAGTTGCAAAAAAAATATAATGGTACGGCTCGAACGTCCCAGAGAATTTGAACATAATGCTAGGAAGGTTTAATTTTCGATAAATCTAAACTTTTATCAACAAGCAAGAAA
>NZ_JBHYGF010000022.1:9615-14780 GCF_051859145.1 Dyadobacter sp. | reverse complement strand
GACTTAGCTACAAACGAAAGTGCCACCTGGTTCTCACCACGTGGCACTTTCGTTTGTTTTGGTAAAATCAGAATTTAAACGAAACCCCTGCATTCACAGAGTAATCGGCAAATGCAGCGTCGCCTCTTGCAAATGTGCCCGTAGCTGCTGAATAAGCCTTGTCCGTCACGCTCTGCGTGCGGTTGCGCGACAATGCAACCGGAACACTCACGAAAAAGCCGAATTTACCCGAAGAATAGCTGACACTCGGCTCAATGCTCCACACATATCCGGGTCTGCGGAAATCGCCGCTTCCACCCACGAGATCGTGCACGGGGATACCTTCGAGGCGCGCGCCGGCTGCTGCCGTCAGTCCGCGTACCAGTCCGTTGATGGCGTAGCTCACACCACCACGCGCCATATATTGGTCAGGAACGCTCATAATTGCCTCGTTGGCAAGTCTGGGAGAAAGCGTCTCGCGGTAAGTCCGCACGCCATTCTGCTCGCGCGGATTGATCAGGTAATAGAAGTTTCCATACACACCGAAGTTGTGCGTGAGGTTGTAATAAGTATTTGCCTCGACGGTAAAGCCGGTCCCGCCGTCGCCCAACTGAATGGACTGGTCTACCGGGCGGAGCTCTTTACTTCCATTCGGGCCCACATTGTACCAGTAGTCCTCGTACTTGTAATCGCCTGTTGGCAGCTTGATACCCAAACCCAGCTGAACATTACCGCGCGCACTTGTTTTGGGATCAAAAAGCCACCGGTAAGCCGCCAGTCGCAAATCGCCGATACCGAAAGAATGCATGCTGTGACGCTGGTTAAACTTGTTGGCGCCGTTGATTAAACCGTGCTCGTAAAGCGAGGAGCGCGCATTGGAAATAATCGGTAAGTCGATCATTATGGACCAGCGATCATTTAAGATCCGCGTCAGGTTAATGTCCAGTGACGCAGTATGATTAATTACCTCGGTATGCTGCACGAGCCGCTCTTTGTTCTCGGTGGTGCCTGAATAGTGGCGGAATGATTTGAAATAGCGTGCGCTGGTGGTCAGAACCCATTGTGGGTGGTCAATACTGTCTGCGTGCGCGAGCATGCAGGCATTTCCGGTGCTTCGGATCGCTACACAGCCTTGTGCATGCGCATTGAAGGAAATAAGAGATGCAACTAAGAATGCGAACGCGAGGTATATATGTTTTTTCATGTTTGAATGGAATAAGCCTAATTAGGAGATTTTAAAACGACAGCCACGGAAATGCAAAGCGCGCGCAATGCCGCCAGGTCACCTGGTCTGCCGGATATCTTGTGTAAAAAGAAAAAGGGGCTTATGCCTGATCGGGAGGGGGCGCCAGGGGGGTCACGGGGGGGCCGCTTACCGAAAGCAAATAACGGTCAGCAATTTTCACATCCGCCGGAATCCATTCCAGGACGTAGAAAATATGTTTTTTGTGAATGGCGAGATAATCTTTCAGGAAGGATTTGAGGAGAACAGAATGCGCACCCTTTTGCGGCCGGGCTCCTGCGATTTCATCCTGGATCCGCGACACCAATGCAGTATAACGGTCACGCGCATTCTGGTCAAATTCGCAATGTACGTAGAGGGTATCGTTGATCAGCTGCTTGGTCTTCATTCGGTAGTGCAGCCCGTTGTGCCGGATTTCACCCTCAGCAGTCTCCGCATTGTCCCAGCTGACCTGATAAGGCACATGCACAGGCACTTTGATCACGATATCCCCAGCAAAATCCCCCGGCTCAGCATAGTTTCCAACAGGGCCTGACATAGCCGGTGTTTCTTCCAGCAGGTACACAACCGAATAGCCCGCCATATTATACAGCAGCAGCCCAAATAGCAGAAGTGACAAAAGCCGGTTCAAAGTGAAAGGGGATTGATCTTTCAAATGTATAAAAAAATGGGAGAATGTTTATTTGGGGTAGCTGTTAGCTGGTTAACTTCGGCTGTCGGCTATCAGACTTTTACTTCGGCTGTCGGCTATCAGACTTCGGCTTTTGGTTTTACTTCGGCTATCGGCTTTCAGACTTCGGCTTTTTTCGAATTACTCTCTAATAGCTAATAGCTAGCAACTAACAGCCGAAAACCGACTGCCGATAGCCGAAGTTTAACCAGATTCCCCTTTTCTTTGGTACTTTTGCCCCAGTACGCTACATCAAAAAACTATTACCAAAAATCATGACGGGTATTCCCACATTCGAGACTTCTAAATCCATCTTTCTTGTTGATGATGACGAGGATGATCGAATGCTAATTAAAGAAGCACTTGAACAGGTGATGCAGGACGTTACGATCATCGAAGTGAACGATGGCGTTGAGCTTCTTGAACGGATGAACTGCCCCGCCGGCCTGCACGAACCCGCATTGATCGTGATGGACATGAACATGCCGCGCATGAGCGGTCTGGAAGCATTGTCTGTCATTAGAAGCAGTGGCAAACTGCGGCACGTACCCATTGTGATGTTGTCGACCTCCTCCAATCAGGACCTGATTTTCAAAGCTTATCGTCAGGGGATCAATGCATATATCACCAAGCCGGTATCCTATGATGCGTACAGCAAATTGGCCGAATCGATCAGCGTCTCTTTTTTGAATAGTTACCCTGTACAGGAGGAAGTTGCATTGCCCGAAAACCTCGAAGGCAAGAACATCCTGATCGTGGAAGACAGCGACGATCACTGGGAACTGATGAACCTTTCCCTGCGGCATATCCTGCCGGATGTACAAATCACCCGTTTTGCCAACGAAGTCACGGCACGCGAGTACCTGCGCGACAACATTGATGTATCTCCATTTCCGATCGATATGATCATCCTGGACCTGTACCTGCCCACCAGGGAGCAGGGACTTGATTTGCTGAATACGATGAAAAGCGCAGTTAACAAGCTGCCGTTTGTGCCGGTCGTAGTTTTCAGCTTTTCAGATAACCCGGTCGATATCCGCGAAAGCTACTCGCATCAGGCGAATGCATTTGTGATGAAGGGAAAAAACCTGAAAGAATCCATGCAGCTCTTCCGCCAGCTATGTGATTTCTGGTGGAACACCATTTCGTCGCCTGAGCGGGTTTAGTACTTTAACTCAGCTTTTTAGTTACTTAAATGAGCACTTGCATTCAATCGCAACTGTTTTCAGGCTGCTATTTAATCTTCTGAAAATTTTGATAAACCGCATTTTCAAATAGTTTTGTCGAAACTTTAGGGGTGTCCCGATATGCGGACTGAGATAATACCCTTTGAACCTGATGCAGCTAGTACTGCCGAAGGGAAAAGTAAGAGATACTGCTATTGTATCTCAATGAATCTTTCCATAAAGGTCCATTCCTGAAGTTTTTCTCACAAAACGTTTTTCAGAATGGAAATCACAGTTAACGATCAATCCCGCGAGATTCCCGACCATTATTCGGTCCAGCAGCTGTTGTCAGGACTTTTTCCCGACAGCCTGAAAGGTGTTGCTATTGCGATCAACCAGTCGGTGCTGGCAAGGTCTGAATGGGGGCGCCGCACGCTGCAGCCCCACGACCGCATTACCCTGATCAAAGCTACCCAGGGAGGATAACCGCCCCGTTTTCTCAAAATTCAAGTTATCAATATTCACCCGGACCGCCTGATACCAGCCGCGGTTTGCCCAATCCTGTTTGTTATGAAAATTGAAAAAACACCTGAGAGCGGCGTGATCACGAGGACTCCTTTTCCTAATTCGCGCAAAATATATGTACCTGGCAAGCTGCACAACATTTCGGTAGCGATGCGCGAGATCGCATTGAGCGACACCAGGATACACGGAAAGCCTGGTGCGACGGAACTCAATGCGCCCGTAACCGTATACGACACCAGCGGCCCTTTTACCGATCCGCAGATTGACATTGATGTGAAAAAAGGTCTGCCGCAGCTCAGGTCGGAATGGGTCCGGGCGCGGCAGGACGTAGAGCAGCTTGAAACGATATCTTCGAGCTACGGGCGTGAGCGGCTGGCCAATGTTCAGCTTGATCACCTGCGGTTTGCGCACGTCAGCAAACCGCTTCGCGCCAAAGCCGGGCACAACGTATCCCAGCTTCACTATGCCAAAAAGGGGATGATCACCGCGGAGATGGAATACATTGCTATTCGTGAAAACCAGCGGATCGACCAGCATTTTAGTGAATTGAATGGGCGCGCCGGTACATTATCGCACCAGCATCCCGGTCAGAGCTTTGGCGCAAATACCCCAAGGAGTTTCATCACACCTGAGTTTGTGAGACAGGAAGTAGCAGCCGGAAGAGCTGTGATCCCTTCCAATATCAACCACCCTGAAAGCGAGCCGATGATCATCGGGCGGAATTTTCTTGTCAAGATCAATGCAAACATTGGTAACTCTGCGGTCTCGTCGAGTATTGAGGAAGAAGTGGAAAAGGCCGTGTGGGCGTGCCGCTGGGGTGCGGATACGATTATGGACCTGTCAACAGGCAAGAATATCCATGAAACACGCGAGTGGATCATCCGCAACTCGCCCGTGCCCATCGGTACCGTGCCGATCTACCAGGCGCTGGAAAAGGTGAATGGTAAAGCGGAGGACCTGACGTGGGAGCTGTTCCGCGATACGCTGATCGAGCAGGCGGAACAGGGCGTAGACTATTTTACAATACACGCGGGCGTTTTGCTCCGGTACATTCCGCTGACCGCCAGGCGCATTACGGGAATCGTGTCGAGAGGTGGTTCTATTATGGCCAAATGGTGCCTCGCACATCATCAAGAAAACTTCCTGTACACGCATTTCGAGGAAATATGCGAGATCATGAAAGCCTATGATGTGGCTTTCTCGCTCGGCGACGGATTGCGGCCTGGTTGCATTGCCGACGCAAATGACGCCGCGCAGTTTGCCGAGCTGGAAACACTGGGCGAGCTCACCAAGATTGCCTGGAAGCACGACGTGCAGACGATCATCGAAGGTCCCGGCCACGTGCCGATGCATTTGATAAAAGAGAATATGGAAAAGCAGCTGGAACATTGCAGCGAAGCGCCTTTTTACACGCTTGGTCCGCTCACTACCGACATTGCTCCTGGTTACGACCACATTACCTCCGCTATCGGAGCCGCGATGATCGGCTGGTTTGGGACCGCCATGCTCTGTTATGTCACGCCAAAGGAACATCTCGGATTGCCCAACAAAAAGGATGTGAAAGACGGAGTGATCACCTACA
>NZ_JBHYGF010000022.1:0-9605 GCF_051859145.1 Dyadobacter sp. | reverse complement strand
GCGCATGCAGCGGATTTGGCCAAAGGTCACCCGGGCGCACAGTACCGCGACAATGCTTTGAGCAAGGCGCGGTTCGAGTTCCGCTGGGCAGACCAGTTTAACCTCTCCCTCGATCCCGACACAGCCAGGGAGTTTCACGACGAAACATTACCTGCCGAAGGCGCTAAAATCGCGCATTTCTGTTCCATGTGCGGCCCCAACTTTTGCTCGATGAAAATCACGCAGGATGTGCGGGAGTATGCAGAAGAGAATGGAATACTCACCAGCGCTGACATTGAAGAAGGTATGCAGGTGAAAGCCCGCGAGTTTGCACAGAATGGCAGCGAAATCTATCTATAAGCATGAAAATCATCGTCATATCCCGGCCCGATTTCTTCGAAGGCGAAGCGGTGCAAATCAATGCGCTCTTCGCGGAGGGAATGCAGCTGCTGCATTTGCGGAAACCAGATTGTAGCAAGGAAGAGCTCGCCTCACTGCTACGCGACATCCATTCCGCCAACTATCCACTCATCGCGTTGCACCAGCACCATGAACTTGCGGGGGAGTTTGGTATCAAAAGGCTGCATTTTCCGGAGCAACTGCGTTCGGAACAAAGTGAGGCATCGCTTCAATACCTGAGAGCACAGGGGTTCGTATTGAGTACGTCCATTCACGACGCTGCGGCATTGGACAGCTTGTCCGATGCATTCAGCTACACTTTCTTCGGACCCGTTTTTGACAGCTTTTCCAAGCCAGGCTATCTGACAAAGCTCCCCCCGGATTTCAAACTCAACAAACAAACCTTCCCGGGCGAAGTGATCGCCCTCGGCGGCATCGATGAATCGAGAATACAAATAATCCTCCGAATGGGCTTCCAAGGCGCCGCGCTCCTAAGTAGCATCTGGCAAAATCCTCATCAAAAAAATCTTAATCTGATCCCCGGGTTGAAACCCGGGGCAATGGATTTTTTCAGCGGGGCAAATGAATTTGCCGCCGGCAATTTCGCCAAAGGCGAAAATAGCAAAGTCTATTGCCCCGGCTTTCAAGCCGGGGATCGGATTAGAAAGGATCAGTTTGATGATATTCAATTTTCAGAAAAGATTAATCAAAATCAGATTTTGGATCAAATAGACAGCATTCAGTTCATCTCTCAGGAAAATGAAAGGATATCCCACATCGAAAGCATCCGTTTGGCGCTTGAAGCGGGTTGTCGCTGGATACAGCTTCGGGTAAAGAACAAGCCCGAAGAGGAAGTGCTGCAACTCGCCTGGGAAGCGATCCGGCTGTGTGATCAATACAGTGCGAGGTTGATTATCAATGATTTTCCCAAAGTCGCGCTGGCTGTGGAGGCATATGGACTGCATCTCGGGCTCAATGATATGTCTGTACCGGAAGCGCGCGGTCTTGTGGGCGATAAGATGGTAATTGGCGGTACTGCCAACACCTGGGCAGATATCGTGCTCCGCGTGCAGGAAGGGTGTGACTACATTGGTTTGGGCCCATTCCGGTTTACTGCTACCAAGCAAAACCTGAGTCCGGTACTTGGACTGGAAGGTTACAATGCGCTGATGCAAAAAATAGCGATAGCAGGATACAACACGCCTGTTATCGCAATCGGAGGCATTACACCGGATGATATACCACCCTTGCTCGCAACCGGCGTGCACGGCGTCGCTATGTCGTCGGCGCTTATCAATGTGCCTGATCCGCAGGGTATTGTTCACCAAATTCAAAAAACTTTATGTTGAAAATTGCAGATAAAACATTCCATTCGCGCCTCTTTACGGGCACGGGTAAGTTCAGTTCTTCACAGCTAATGGAAGAGGCCCTGCTTGCCTCTGGTTCCGAGCTGGCGACGGTCGCTTTGCGGCGCGTGGACATTCATAGTAATCAGGATGATATTCTCCTGCATTTAAATCATCCCCAGATCAATCTTTTACCTAATACCTCCGGGGTAAGGACCGCCAGAGAGGCAGTCTTCGCGGCTCAGCTTGCCCGGGAAGCGCTGGAAATAAACTGGCTCAAACTCGAAATTCATCCCGATCCCAAGTACCTCATGCCCGATGCCGTGGAAACGCTGAAAGCGACAGAGGAGCTTGCAAAGCTTGGTTTCGTAATTCTCCCTTACATCCACGCCGACCCGGTACTGTGCAAGCGGCTTGAAGAAGCAGGCGCAGCCGCAGTAATGCCCCTCGGTTCGCCGATAGGTAGTAACAAGGGTTTGAAGACGATTGACTTTCTCGAAATTATCATTGAACAAAGCCAGGTACCCGTGGTGATCGATGCGGGAATCGGGTCGCCTTCTGACGCGGCCCGGGCCATGGAGATCGGCGCCGATGCAGTGCTGGTCAACACAGCAATCGCCTCTGCCGGAGATCCGGTACAAATGGCACGCGCTTTCCGTATGGCCGTAGAGGCAGGTAGGATTGCATTTGAAGCAAAATTAGAAAAACAGGGAAGCCAAGCCTCGGCAAGCAGCCCGTTAACAGCGTTTTTAGATGAGCTTTAAGCAGGTTTTTGAAAAACATCCGTGGGAAGAGGTAAAGGCCGGTATTTATGCAAAAACCACATCAGACGTTGAAAAGGCGCTTTTGTCGGAAAAGCGAACACTGGAAGATTTTAAAGCGCTGATATCTCCGGCTGCCGCCGCCTACCTCGAACCAATGGCGCAGCTCAGCCGCAAATTGACCCAAAAGCGTTTCGGCAAAACCATTCAGATGTACATTCCCCTTTACCTTTCCAATGAATGTACCAACATCTGCACCTACTGCGGGTTCAGTCTGGATAATAAGGTAAGGCGAAGGACGCTCACCGAAGCCGAGATATTGCAGGAAGCCGAGGTGATCAAAAAGCTGGGCTACGAACATGTGCTGCTGGTAACAGGAGAGGCAAATCAGACTGTTCACGTGGATTATTTCAAAAAGGTACTGAACCTGCTGCGGCCGCATTTCTCGATGATTTCCATGGAAGTGCAGCCGCTTGATACCGAAGAATATAACGAGCTGATTCCGCTGGCACTGAATACCGTGTTGGTTTACCAGGAAACCTACCACCAGGAAGATTACCGCAAACATCATCCCAAAGGCAAAAAATCCAACTTTCTGTACCGATTGGAAACACCAGACCGGCTCGGTAAAGCGGGCATTCATAAAATGGGATTGGGAGTGCTGATCGGTTTGGAAGATTGGCGCACAGACAGCTTTTTCACCGCATTGCACCTTCAATATCTTGAAAAAACCTACTGGCAAACACGGTATAGTCTTTCGTTCCCGCGCCTCCGTCCATTCTCCGGCGGACTCGAACCAAAAGTGGAAATGTCGGACAGGGAACTGGTGCAGCTGATTTGTGCCTACCGGATCATGAATGAAGAAGTGGAGCTTTCCCTTTCAACGCGGGAGTCGGAGAAGTTCAGGGACCATTGCATTCAGCTGGGGATTACTTCGATCAGCGCGGGTTCTAAGACAAATCCCGGCGGCTATGCGGTAGAGGCGGGCTCGCTGGAACAGTTTGAGATCTCAGACGAACGTTCACCCGGGGAAATTGCCCGGGTGATACGAAATATCGGCTATGAGCCCGTCTGGAAAGATTGGGATACCTACATGCAGGGCAGTGTGGCTAATAGTTAGGATTTTGCCTGATGTTCGGGTTAGCCAGGATTTCATTTTGAGGAATGGGCCAGAGGTAATCGCGTTGCGGATTATAGGCCCGTTCCTCTACTTTTACCGCCACGCCGGTCTCCGGATTGGTAGCCCCGTAAACCTGTCCGTTCATTACCTTGTCCACGATTCCCCACCGGCGGATATCATAGTACCGCTGTCCTTCAAAGGCCAGTTCGGCCTGGCGCTCGCGGCGGATCAGTTCCCGCATTTTAGCTTGTGAGTTATATACTTTCACATCCACGTTCGGCATATTGGATCGGCTCCGCACCATATTAATGTACTTGTTCACATCCGGGTTACTCCATTCACCCAGCTCTATCAACGCTTCGGCATAATTCAGCAATACCTCTGCGTAGCGTACGATCATGAAATCGAGCGAGCCGCCTCTTGGCTGCCGGTCGCGCGGGTCGAGGTACTTTTTAATCCAGTAGCCTGTTGCAGTCGATTTTTCCAGACCAATGCGATCTGGGTTCGTGGGCGAGCTATTAAATGGATCAACCTTATAGGTGTTGTCAACGAAATTCTCTCCTGCAAAAAGTACCGAAGCCACGAGGCGCGGGTCACGGTTGTTGCGGTAGTTTGGATTTTTCCGGTAGATAGCCAATGAATCAGCGCCAAGTTCCGCCAGTGTTTTGCCTTGCTTTGTCTCCCAGTTATCCACTACTGTGCTGGTGGGCGAAGTATAAGTTTCTCCACCAATCCCGAAAGGCGCAAATCTTGTCCATGCAATGCTGGCCCCTCCCGGACGGATCATAATGCGCTCGCTGTTGAGCATTCCACTATAGGTAAACAGCTCCGCCAGGTTGTTGGCACCCGCAGTTTTGCTGGTATACAGCTGGTAAATGTTCTTGTCGATCACTGCTTTGGAAGCCATTTTAGCCATATCAAAATCTTTGTAAAACAAAGCGAGCCGCGCAATCAGCGTCCAGCAGGCAGAACTGTTTACCCGCCAGAACTCATCATTGGTATAGGTATCAGGCAAATTTTTCGCACATTCGGTCAGCTCCGAAATGATGAAATCGTACACCTCCTGCTCCGTGTTTCTCGACAGCGTATTCTCATTCGGTGTAAGTGATTTGGTCACAATGGGGATCGCCCCGAAAAACTGAAAAAGCTCCATGTGATAGTAAGCCCGCAATGCACGCGCCTCGTACTTCATGCGCGTTTTCAGGTTCTCGTCCATAAAGCACTTGTCCACATGTTCGAGAAAGCGGCTCGCCCGGCGTGTTCCTGAAAAGTCGGAACTCCAGAACCAGAGTGCGGTACTCCAGTTGCTGTTGTGTACGCCGCGTGTAAATTCTTCATACGCGCCAATGTAGTCGGCCCGGTGCACAGCCTCGTCGCTCAATCCCGAAATGATCATGATATTGCTGGTATTCAGCGGCATATCACGTCCATTTGTGCCACCCGGCAGGGCATCGTACACGATTTTCAATGCGTCCCTTGCGTGGGTTTCCGTTTCCCAGAATTTATCATCCGTAATCCCTGTCGGGTGGTTTTGGGTCAAAAAGTCTTCACAGCCCGTAAAACTGGTCAGGAGTACCAGTGTCAGGCAGATTCTAGCTATCGATTTCATGGTTGGAGTGGTCAGAATTTAACATTGATACCTACTGTGTACACTTTCATGATCCCGTAAGTCCATTGGTTTCCAAGACTCTCCGGGTCCATCAGCTTCATGGGTGTAAATACAAACGGGTTTTGTGCATTGAGATAAAACCGCGCCGCCGACGCGCCAACCTTCCGCACTGCATTCACAGGCAGGTTATAGCCCAGCTGAACGTACTTGATCCGGCAGTAAGCCCCGTTCTGGATCCAGAAATCGGAAGAAAGCTTGTTGTTGGCAGGCGTGTTGGACAGCCTCGGGAAACTTGCATTGGTACGTTCGGAAGTCCAGTAGCGCTGTGAATAATAAATCGTCGGCACGCCGCCGTCGGCAGTCTGGTCGAGCGGGTAGGCGAGCATACCAGTGAGCCGCTGGTCGCTCCGGCCGGTTCCCTGCACCAGTACTTCTATATCAAACTTTTTATGCGCGAGCCGCACATTGGTAAAGTAGTTCAGTTGCGGCACCGGGTTTCCGATCGCCTGCTGGTCCTGCGCGTCAATTGCCCCGTTTCCATTCAGGTCAAGGTAGCGGATATCCCCCGGCTTGGCGCCTGTTACGGTCGGCAGGAGTGCAATGCCTTCATTGTTGAAGTCGCTTTGCTGCAGCAATCCCGCGGGTCGGTAGCCATAAATGCTGCTGATCGGACTGCCTTCCTGGTTAATGGACGTGCTCGTCAGGTACGGGCCGTTTTGCAGCTTGATAATGCGGTTCTTATTATACGATAATCCTGGTTTTACAGAGATATTCCACTTGGATCCCAGCTCCTTGAAGTAGTTCACGGACACTTCCCAGCCGCGGTTTCTCACCTTTCCTGCATTGATTGGTACATTCCCCATTCCGCCGACATAAGATACCTGCGGATTGAGAATGATGTCTTTCGTCATTTTGTCGTAATAATCGAAGATCAGTTCAAGCGAGTTGCCAAACAGACCCAGGTCAAGTCCAACATCAAAAAGACCTACTGTTTCCCAGGTGATATCCGGGTTACCCCAGATGTTTTCGTATCCGTTCGTACCCTGCACGAGCGTCTGGTAGCGGTAAAGTCCGATGTTTTCATTTCCCAACAATCCGTACGACGCCCGTATCTTCATGTTATTGATAAACTTTAAATTTTTCATAAACTGCTCCTGGTGCACATTCCAGCCGATCGCCGTAGAAGGAAAGAAGCCCCATTTGTGTCCCGGGCCGAATTTGGATGAACCATCCGCCCGCGCAGTCGCCTCGATCAGGTACTTGTCTTTATATGAATAGTTCAGCTTCGTATAACCCGACACCATCGTATTTACATCCCAAGATCCTGCACTGTTCCTTTCACTTGAAAACCCGCCAAATGCATAGAGCCGGTGATCGTTGCGGGTAAAAGTATAATCCGCATTGGCCGCCAGGTACATATAGGTAGCTCTCTCAAAAGTGCCCGTGCGCGTTACGCCCCAGCTTTGCACGAGCTGGTTGGTGCCGTAGTCAAAGAAGTTGTAAGCATCTGCCACTGCTCGTCGCTGGTCGCTGTTCAGCCGGAAGCTGAACTGTCCTTTCAGGTTGAAATCCGGGAATACTTCCCATTTAGGCTGCATATTGATCATCGCCTGGGCACTTTCATAATCGCGGTACCCACCTTTTTCCGCGTAGGCCAACGGATTCACAATGTCAGCGTAGCGGCCGTACATAGTCCTGCCGTTTTTCTCAGGGTATTTTGGTAAAATGGTAGGAGGTACCCTGTACACATCTTCCAATATCCGGTTACCAAAGCCTGATCCTTCGTCGGGCCGGAAGTTGTTGCGGGTATTTCTTTTTATGGCTAACAGATCGACGTCAAAAACAAAGCTTTTGTTGACAGTAATGGAGGTATTCGCGCGGACATTGAAACGGTTCATTTTGTTCAGGGGGATCATTCCATCCTGGAACATATAGTTGGCTGTCACTGCAAACCGCGCCAGGTTATTACCGCCGTCAAGTGAGATTGAATGGCTGGTAATGGGCGAGTTTTCCTTCACGATCATGTCAACCCAGTCGGTGTTCGGGTACAGGATAGGATCGGAGCCGTCCTGGGTTTTGCTGATCACATCCTCGGAATAAAAAGGCTGATTACCCGAGTTGACCCGCGCTTCGTTGTACATGCGCATGTACTGGGGCGCATCCACAAGTTCCTGCAGGTAAGTAGGGGACTGGCTGCCCACGTACCCGTCGTAAGTCACGCTGATCTTGCCCGGCGTTCCCCTTTTGGTAGTGACCAGGATCACCCCGTTCGCGGCTCTCGCGCCGTACATTGCCGAAGCTGCCGCATCTTTCAAAACGGTAACACTCTCCACAGTTACCGGATCTATGTGGTTCATATCCATCGGGATACCATCCACCAGGATCAATGGATTGGAGTTGCCGAGGGTACTGATACCCCTGATCTTGATCGCCGCCGCGTCGCCGCCCGGCATACCCGAGCTTTGCTGCACCTGCAAGCCTGTTACCCCGCCCTGCAACGACTGCGAAAGCGTGGTAATCGGCTTTCCGCTGATTTGCGAAGCTACATTCAGGGAAGAAATTGAACCTGCAATGTGCTTTTTCTTCTGCTCGGTTTGTCCGACTACAATCGCTTCGTCGAGGCTGGCTACTTCTTCCTGCAATGCGATGATCAGGTTGGAATTGGCAGATTTGGCAAGATGCTCCACGCTCTTGTGGCCCACCATTGAGAACACCAGTATTGCATCCCTGGGAACATCAATGGCGAAGTAACCGTTTTCGTCCGTCGAAGCGCCGTCGGTAGTCCCTTTTACAGCGATTGTAACACCCGGCAGCTCGCGCGGCGGCTCGTGGGTATCGAATACCTTTCCTTTGATCGTGATATAATCTGCCGTAGCCCGTGCTTTTTCAGAAACCAATGTCGCTGCTGGTTCCAGGCGCGCCGGAATGGCGGGGAAAGTTTGCGGCTGCGTTTCCTTTTGCTGCGGGTTCAAAGGCGCAGGTTTCATGAAATCTCTGCTTTTACGCTGGTCCACCAGCACGTAAGTACCCTTTTTTACTTTCATAAAACCGATGCTCGTAGATTGCAGCAGCGTTTTCAGGTTACTTTCAAAAGATACACCCGAACGGATCGCATTACCCGGCAGAAGTACTTCCGGCAATATCTTCTCTTCAAACAGCAGGTCGACGTGGTACCGGTCTTTCAATACCAGCAGCATATCTTTCAGCGACATAGCCCGCTGTGGTTCGATGCGCTGCTGGGCGGGGTGACTTTTCAGCTTGGCCAGCAGCTGGCCCGATACCAGGGTAGGTAATGTACTGACTGCAAGCAAAAGGAATAGCCGCCGGACCAAATGTAGTCTTTTATGCATAATCAGTGGATTGGTTAAGGGTTGGTTAGGATGAAATGGAAAGGATCAGGGAATAGGAATAATCTGTAATTGTTTCTTGGTTTTAACGATTTCAAAGCCGTACATCACCGACATATTGGTCAGCAGCTCTTCGGCACTTTCGGCAGGGAAAGAGCCTGTTGCGGTACGTATAGCAAGGTTTTTGTCGGTAATCCGCACCTGCACGCCGAATACTTCCCGGATACGCTCGGCCACTTCGCTGAGGGGTGTGTTATCAAAAATAAATCGGTGCTGTTTCCACGCCAGTCCGGCTTCGAGCTGGGCGGCAGTCAGCTTTTCCACTTTGATATTGCCACCGGTATCAATCGTGGCGCGCTCGCCGGGCACCATGGTATGAGACTGGTCGCGCGCGGGAGGCGATAACCGCACTTTTCCTTTATTGAGAACCACATTTGTATGTTTCTCGCGGGTATAAACCGTAAACTCCGTCCCGAGAACAGTGACCAGCGCATTGTCCATGGTATGCACCTCAAAAAGCTGGTGATCGGGCAAATGCCTGACCGCAAACTCGGCTTCACCTTCCAGGTATACATTCCGGTTGGAATTCCCGAACGTCCAGCGGGGCACGCGCAGTACAGAATTGGCATTCAGCGTAACGCGGCTTCCGTCTGGAAGCAGTATGGTGTTTGTTTTACCAAAATCGGCATGGTAACGCGTATACAACAGGTGATCCCTGCTGAGCCAGCCCGCAAATGCAGCCAGTAACAATGCGATAACCGCAGCGAAACGGTAGCCTGTAAACGCAGCGTGGCGCGCGGCCGGTTTGATGCCTCGGGCAGGAGCAACCTCGCGAGGTGTTTGCATATACGCGCTGAAACGTTCCTGTGGCGCGGCTATCTCCGGATCGTAGAGCGGAAAAGTAGTCTCCCATTCAGCGAGCCAGAGGTAAAACTGCTCTCGCGCCGCCTCCGATTGCAGCCATTCTTCAATGAGCTTCTTTTGCAATGGAGAAGTCCGGCCGGCGAAATGTTCGAATAGGAATGATTTGTTGATCAATGACAT
>NZ_JBHYGF010000021.1:13941-14881 GCF_051859145.1 Dyadobacter sp. | reverse complement strand
TTAAACAAACACCGTGCTATGGACTTGCATCTTGAACAAAATCTCTCTCAACTGAGGAATACCGCGCCGCTCGTGCACAACATTACCAATTTCGTGGTGATGAACTATACAGCCAATGCATTGCTCGCAGTAGGAGCCTCGCCGGTGATGGCGCATGCGGTAGAGGAAGTGGAAGAAATGGTATCGATCGCCGGCGCGCTCGTTGTCAATATCGGTACATTATCGGCACCGTGGGTAGCAGGGATGAAACTGGCGATCCGACGAGCCGCGGAACTGAACAAACCCATTGTGCTGGACCCAGTCGGTGCAGGCGCAACCAGCTACCGGAACCAGACGTTAACAGAGCTACTGGAACTCGCATCACCTGCCATTATCCGTGGAAACGGCTCTGAAATACTCGCATTGGCCGGCGCTAACATCCAAACCAAAGGTGTCGACAGTACCGCCAGTTCTACCGACAGCCTCGAAGCTGCGCGCGCATTGAGCCGTCAGTTTGGCTGCGTGGTAAGTGTGAGCGGCGCCATTGACGTGATTGTGCAAGGAGAGAAAACCGCCTACGTGTCCAATGGAGTTGCATTGATGACGAAAGTAACCGGAATGGGCTGCGCTGCCTCTGCCATCGCAGGTGCTTATGCGGCGATAGTAGCCGATCCTTTTGAAGCCGCTGTTTCTGCGGCGGCTACAATGGGCGTTTGCGGTGAACTGGCTTACCGGAATGCAAAGTTACCGGGCTCTTTCCAGATTGCATTTCTGGATTGCTTGTCAGATATTACGCCGGCGCACCTGGCCGAGCTGGCGAAAATCAAAGTTTCCTGAATCATGATATATAAACAATGGACGCACCTGAACAGAACTTACAGCTTTACCTGGTAACTGACGAAGCCGCCTGTATGGGACGCGATTTGTACTGGGTAGTGGAAGAAGCGGTACAAGGCGGAGT
>NZ_JBHYGF010000021.1:4779-13914 GCF_051859145.1 Dyadobacter sp. | reverse complement strand
ACTCTCCACGCGCGCCTTTATCGACCGAGCCAAAAGGTTGAAGGATGTTTTACAACCCTACAATGTTCCGTTGATCATCAATGATCGGGTAGATGTTGCCCTTGCAGCTGATGCAGACGGCGTACACGTGGGACAAAGTGATATGCCTTACGAAATCCTGAATCAAATGCTGCCCGCCAGCAAGATCATCGGGCTTTCTGTTGAAAGTGAAGCCGATCTGATCGAGGCGGATCAATGGGATGTGTCATACCTCGGACTGAGCCCGCTTTATGCAACTCCCACCAAGACGGATACAAAAACTCCCTGGGAAATAGAGGGGCTGCGCCGCGCTGTCACGCAGACCAAGCACGCGCTGATCGCGATCGGCGGTATCAACTTTATGAATGCCGAAGAGGTAATCAGGAATGGCGCGGGCGGAATTGCCGTAGTTTCTGCCATTTGTAGTGCGACTTCTCCTTACGAGGCTGCATTCCGGCTCAAATCGATCATTTTGAATACCGTTGCAGGCGCACCCGAACAAACCTGACGATCCCTACCAAATCCACAACCACCAAATGACCCGATACCCCACAGTCCTCACCATTGCCGGCTCCGATAGCGGAGGTGGCGCCGGTATCCAGGCCGACCTGAAAACCATCGCTGCATTAGGCGCTTACGGTGCTTCGGCGATTACCGCGCTCACTGCCCAGAATACAAAGGGTGTAAGATCAATCCACGCAGTGCCGCCCGCTTTTTTGAAAGAACAGATCGAAGCGGTGTTCGACGATATTACTGTTGATGCGGTGAAAATCGGGATGGTCAATACCATTGAAGTGGCGCAGGTAATTGCTGAAATGCTGGAACGTTACAAACCGGGATTTGTGGTTTTTGATCCGGTAATGGTCTCTACAAGCGGGTCAAGGCTGATCCGGGAAGAAACGGTATCGGTGCTCTGGGAAGTACTATTTCCGCTTGTCCATTTAATTACGCCTAACCTCGACGAAGCACAGATCCTGATTTCCGAGAAAATCGAATCTGTTGAGGCAATGAAAGTGGCGGCGGAAGAAATGGTCAGCCGGGGTTGTGAAGCTGTTTTACTGAAAGGCGGGCACCTTGTTGCGCCTGTTTTATCCGATATTTTTGCCCAAAAGGACCAGAATACTCTTATTCTCGAAAGCAGCTACATAGATAGCCGGAATGTGCACGGGACAGGCTGTACCTTATCCTCGGCAATCGCCGCATTTGTTGCAAGTGGGAACTCCCTTCCGGAGTCAATCATTTTCGCGAAGGAATATATTTCCGGAGCAATTGCGGCGGGTAAAGATGTAACTACGGGCCAGGGACCCGGGCCGCTCAATCATTCGTTTTCTCCTGTTCCAATGCAATTGATATGATCAAGTTTACGGACCTGCTCTGGGAGCGGGCACTGCCCATTTACGAACAAATACAGGCACACCCCTTTAATCAGGAATTGAAAGCGGGGACTTTGCCTGTTGAGAAATTTAAATATTACATCTACCAGGATTCCCTCTACCTCGCCGATTTGCGAGAGCATTGGCTGCAACTGGTGTGAGAGCCGGGAATAGTCACGAGCTGCTGGACTTTCTTGAGTTCGCACAAAATGCGATCCTCGTCGAACGGGCACTTCATGTCAGCTATTTCAATGAATATGCCATCGATTACCAGAGCGGAAAAGGGCCGGGCTGTTTTGCCTATACCAACTATCTCCTGGCGACCAGCGCATTCGAACCTTACGAAGTATCAGTAGCTGCATTGCTGCCCTGTTTCTGGATATATAAAAAAGTCGGCGACTACATTTACGCCAATCAAACCACACCGAATCCATACCAGAACTGGATCAACGCCTACGCCGGCGAAGACTTCGCATTATCAGTCCAAAAAGCACTCAACATCTGCAACCAACTAGCCGAAAACGCCTCTGAGCAAACCAGGAAACGAATGGTAGAGGCTTATGTGACGGCGACGAGAATGGAGTTGGAGTTTTGGGGAAGTGCTTATAGTTAGGAGGAAGGAGGAAAGGGAGGAAGGAGGAAGGGGAGGAGCGATAACGCCTGCCCTTCGACTGCGCTCAGGGTGACAAGTCTTTTTAGTCCTTCCTTCCTTCCTTCCTCCATCCTCCCTTTCTTCCCTTTCCTCCGTTAAATCATTTCTCTCCAAAAAAATTAGGGTAACCCCTAGCCTGGTTGTCAATCTCAAAACAACCAGCTATGAAAAAATATATCTTCATGATCATGGCGGCAGCATTCAGCATTGCCGCATTTGCGCAACAACCTACGCAGACTGTCAAGGGACGCGTTCTTGACACGGAATCACAGCAGCCTGTTATAGGTGCCAATGTGATTATTACCTCACTCAATCCCGTACAAGGTGCGGCTACTGATGCCGAGGGCAACTTCCGCATTGAGCATGTGCCGGTGGGAAGGCACGCAATCAGAATTACTTCTGTCGGGTACGATGATGCTTTTTTGCAGGAAATCGGGGTCGGCTCCGGGAAAGAAGTTGAGCTGAACATCAAGCTTACAGAATCTTTCCGCGCACTGGACGAGGTGGTGGTAAAGGCGCAAAAGGAGACCGGCGCTCCATTGAACGATATGGTGAGCGTGAGCGGAAGGTCGTTTACGGTAGATCAGACCAAACGCTTTGCGGCGGCTGTTAACGATCCGGCGAGAATGGCGCTGTCTTTTGCAGGTGTGTCCACCACTGACGACGGGGGCAACCTGATTATCATCCGCGGTAACAGTCCCAAAGGTTTATTGTGGAGAATGGAAGGTGTTGAAATCCCCAACCCCAATCACTTCGCTTCCGAAGGTACCTCGGGCGGCGGCGTAAGTGCGTTGAGTGCGAATGTGCTGGGTAACTCCGACTTTCTGACAGGTGCATTCCCCGCTGAATACGGCAATGCAACGTCCGGCGTTTTTGACCTCAAACTCAGGAAAGGCAACAACGAAAAGCGCGAGTATGCATTACAAGCGGGTGTACTCGGTCTTGATTTTGCTGCCGAAGGTCCGATCGGGGCGAAAGGAGGTGCATCTTACCTTGCCAACTACCGGTACTCTACGCTGTCTATCCTGAGCAAGCTCGGTGTGCAGATGGGCGATGCTGTCAATGATTTTCAGGATGGCGCATTCAAGGTATACCTCCCGTACGATGAAAAAGCTGTGGTATCTGTCTGGGGAATGGGCGGTATCAGTACTTCTACGGTGAATAACGAGGATATGAAAGAAAAGTTTACCTCTAACCGTGGCATGCTCGGGGTGAACTATCTGCGGTATATTAACAGTCGATCTTACATGGAAACCATTGTCTCCTATGCAGCCACGAAGCAGAGCGGCGATTTTCTGGATAAAGAAAGTCAGGACATTTACCAGCAAAATTTCATCAATCAAACCCTGCGCGTCTCGACTTTATTTAATTCAAAACTGAATGCGAGGAATACGCTTAGAGTTGGCGCGATTATCAATCATTTAGATTTCAACCTTTTTGACCAAAATAATGAAGACGGGCCTTTTGTGAAGAACCTGGACCAGAAAGGAAATACACAATTGTTCCAGGCTTATGCGCAGCTGAAATCAAGGTTATCACCCAACGTAACCCTGAATGCAGGTTTGCACGGCATGGTACTGGGGCTGAATAATCAGTATTCCATTGAACCCAGGCTGGGAATGAAATGGGCGGTTGCGCCACGATCGACGATTAGTTTGGGCGCGGGGCTGCATAGCCGGACAGAGTCCATTTCAACTTATTTTGCTCAGGTAAAAGCGACTGACGGACAAAGTAACCTGGTGAATAAAAACCTGAAACTGATGAAATCGGCGCATTTCGTTGCGGGTTATGAATTCAGACCGACGGCTAGCTGGCGCGTGCTCGCGGAGACTTACTACCAGCACCACTACCACATTCCGATCGGGCCGCCTAACACCAACTCGCCCTTTCTTTTACATAACTCCATGCTCAATGAGATCGACGGGTTCGTGAACGATTCGCTGGTAAGTGCCGGAAAAGGGCGGAGCTATGGTTTGGAAGTGACGATCGAGAAATCTCTGACCGCCGGTATTTACCTGATGAGCACTACTTCCCTTTACCAATCCAAATACACCGGGCGCGACGGTATTGAGCGCAGTAGCCGATTCAATGGACAGTTTGTTCAAAACCTGCTTGCCGGGAAAGAATGGAAAGTGGGTAAAAACAAAACCAACATTTTCGCAGCAAACATCAAGCTGCTGGCTGCGGGAGGAAATATGAGTACGCCGGTTGATCTTGAAAAATCAAGACAAGAAGGCCGCACCGAGCGCGATTGGTCGCGGAGCTATTCCGAGCAGCTGCCGCATTATTTCAGGACCGACCTGCGCGTGAGCTATACCAAAAACAAAAAGCGCACAGCCTCCACCATTTCACTCGATTTGCAGAATGTGACTAACAGGTTAAATGCATATGACAGGTATTATGATAAAAAGGAAGACCGCGTGAAGCTGATCACACAGGTAGGTTTAATCCCGGTGCTCAACTACCGGCTCGAATTCTAGCAAAAGCGTCAGCTGCTTTTATGCGATGGAACGGTTGTTTTAGAAATCCTGAAAAATGATTTTGATAGAAAAAACTAAGACAATCATGGAAAAGGATTTTGAAAATAAGGAAGCAATAAAGAAGCTGAAATCACTGGCCGAAGATATCCGGTTTTGTATGTACACCACTTATAAAAACGATCGGATCGAATCCCGTCCGATGACCACACAGCAAATTGATGAGCAGGGAAATGTGTGGTTTTTTACAAACCGTAACTCTGAGCTGGGAGATACTTCCAATCACGGAGAAGGTGTTACGCTGATTTATGCGGACCCCAAAAATAATACTTACCTGAGCATTTCAGGGAATGCAGAGCTGGTCAACGACGAACAGAAGAAGGACGAACTCTGGAATATCATGTCAAAAGCCTGGTTTCCGGAAGGAAAAGAGGATCCGGATCTGGTATTGCTCCGGGTGATCACGGAAGAGGCTGCCTACTGGGATGCAACATCTTCTAAAATGGTCGTATTCTTCTCGATGCTGAAAGCGGTACTTACCGGAACAACGCCAGAAGGCGGCGACCACGGAAAGCTGAACCTGGCTTAATCGCCTCTATATATTTCCCAAAAAAAGAAGTGCTGACTGGCGTAAAGCCGGCCAGCATTTCTTGTTATCGATAAGCAACCTCTGACAGGCATGAAAAACAAAAAAATCCTCGTCTATATTCTTGTTTTTACACTCTTGATCGTTGCCGGCTGGGTTGGCTGGCATTTTTACAAAAAGGAAAATGAAAACCCGGTTTCCGGTTTGAAGCCGCGGGTTGAAATGGGCATCGGGCACATTTCCAATATTACAGACAGTACCATTGACCTTTCGCTGCAACTGCTGGTACATAACCCATTGCCTGTTGAACTGGACATGAAGGGTTTTGAATATTTTGTTGAAATGAATGGGGTTAAGATAATTGAAAACGAATACTCCAAGCCGTTACTGATCAAATCCCGCGACAGTACCATGGTGATGCTGCCTTCCCAGCTTAAAATCAAAGCGCTTAAACAGGAAGGTAACGCAGAAGCTGCGCAGGGAGAGGATAGTGCCGACTATCATTTTGAAGGTACTTTTGCATTGAACAAGCCCTTTTTGGGTAAAGATTCGGTAACAATTTCAAAAGATAAGAGACTGCCGCTTTATCGCTTACCCAAAGTTGAAATTGTCGATTTTGATATTACCAAGTTCCGTCTGGGAAACTCGGATGTAATGCTGCAATTGAAGTTTTCAAACAAAAACCCATTCCCTGTCCAGTTCGAAGATCCTTCCTATGTAGTGAGTCTGGGCAGCCAGGAGCGACTCGCAGAAGGTAGCGTAAAGGGCGCGACCAAAATCAAAGGAAAAAGCAGCGAGATTTACCAGATCCCGCTTTCGGTGGATATGGGTAAGTTTTTGAAAGCAGCCGGACAAGTGATCACCAAAGGCAAATCGATCCCGTTTACACTTTATTTTAAAAGCAAGCTGGTTTCGGACAACGATATGTTTAAGAAAAGTGATGTGAATGTCGTTGTCGACGGCACGTTAAAGGATATTGAAACAGTGAAGAAAAACCTGTCCAAGTAGCGGAAAGCTACCTGGACGCGGTGAACCAGACTGTCATTTCGTTGGCGCCGCGGTTGGCCCAGGCGTAGTAGGGGATCAGGGTTATATTATCCTGCGATTTCAGCACATTGAGCCCGCCCAGCAAATCTTTGCGGAATTCGGGTGAAAATGCCTGATCAGGTTTGATCTGCAACGAAAGTGCTTTTCCCTGGTTGTCGTGGCCTTCTGCGCAGTAAAGTACCGGTCCGCGCTCGATGGCCACTTTGCCCTGGTTTGATTTGATGTTTTCGTTAGCAACAACCTGCCTTACCGGCATATCCATCACGAGCTCAATCACATCGCCTTTTTTCCAGTTCCGGTCTAATCTGACATAACCATTAACAGCAGCAACCTCGCTCTTTTTACCATTAACCAAAAGGCTGACCGGCTGCTTTGCCGGCGAAGTGTAAGTATATAAGTTACCTGGGATCGCCTGTCCGCTCGCCCAGCCTGGAATGCGTACCGAAATCGGGAATGCGGCTGCTTTTTCGGGAGATACTGTAATTTTCACCTTTCCTTCCCAGGGATAATTGGTTTCCTGCACCAGTTTTACAGCAGCTCCATTGACGGCGATCGTCGCGTCGTTTCCAGCGAAGAGATTTACAAAAACCTCATTGTTCTTCACAGCATAAATGTACCCCGGCATGGAAGGCAGAAAGCGCGATACATTGCTCGGGCAGCAGGCAGTACCAAACCATTCACTGCGGATTGCCGCGGTACCTTTTCCAAAATCGTTTTTTCCATTGGATGACATTGGATTAACATAAAAGAACTCATTCCCTTTCACCGACATTCCGCCGAGAAATCCATTGTATAGCACACGCTCAAAAACATCCATATACTTGCTGTCGCCCGTATTCAGGTACATTTTGTGGTTCCAGAGCATATTGGCAATAGCAGCGCATGTTTCCTGGTAGGCATTATCATTAGGTAGCACATAAGCTTTGTCAAAAGCCTCGCCATCCTCCCGCGCGCCCACGCCGCCGGTGATATACTGTTTTTTGAAAGTAGCATCTTCCCAGATCGTGTCGAGCGCTTTGCTGTATGCAGGCTCATTTTCGACCATTAACATATCAGCCACAGCTGCATACAGGTACTGCGCGCGCACCGCGTGACCCACTGCTTCGCGCTGCCTTACAAAGGGTACCTGATCCTGGAAATAGGAGGGGCCGAGTTTATGTTCGTCGAGAAACAATGTCCGCTTATCCGAGCGGCCGCGCATAGCGATGAAAAATTTGGATAGTTCGAGGTATTCCTTTTTACCGGTTGCGTGGTACAGGCGGATCAATGCAGTTTCTGTTTCCTCGTGGCCCGGAACTACTACCAGCTGTCCGGGTTTAGGGCCAATGGTTTTGACAAGATGGTCGGCATTTTTGATAGCGACATTCAGCAGGTTTTTCTTGCCGGTGGCCTGGTAGTGTGCAACCGCCGCTTCATAAAGGTGCCCCACATTGTAGAGTTCGTGGCTGCCATTTTCAAAAGAATAACGGTAAGGTCCGGCGATCCAGTCGTAGGAGCCGGTGGTGTCTTTGTTGATAGTACGTATCGTGTACAAATAACCGTCTGGCTCCTGCGCGGCGGCAAAAAGCGTGATCAGACTGTCGAGATAATGGTCGAGTTTGGGGTCGTATTTATTTTGTAAAACATAGGAAGCGCCTTCCACCACTTTGAAAACATCCGAATCGTCAAACCTTGCTCCCTTAAATTTTCCTTTCTTCAAGCCGCCTGCGACCGCGAAATTGTCAAACCTGCCAGACTCTGCGCATTGATGTAATGCGTGCGGGATGGTGGTATTCCGGGCTGTTTCCAGCCGTTCGTGCCAAAAGCCGGTTGTTGTTTTTACATTTTTAAGCGGGACCGGTTTGAGCTGGGTACTTTGGGCAAAAATGGATATGGATAAAAGAGATAGTAGGGCCGCTGAAAGGTATTTCGTCATTTCTGATGCTTTTGAAGGTAGTTTTCTTGCTGGATTCATTTACCAATCCTGTAAATAAACATACCAGCAATTGCATCAGAACAGCACTGCTCCCTCCTTAAATCCAGTCTGACCAGCATTACAATCCGTACTTCTCCATTCTCCGGTACAATGCGGCGCGGCTCAGGCCGAGCTCGCGGGCAGCGTCGGTAATGTTTCCGTTGAAACGTTTCATTGCTTTCACGATCATGGTTTTTTCCATGTCTTCGAGGTCGAAGCCCGTGGCGGTTGTGGGCTGACCGGCTGAGCTTTTGAGGAAAAGATCGTCGGGCTGCAATGTTTTTTCCTGTGAAAGGATTACAGCGCGCTCCACTGCATGCTGCAATTCGCGGATGTTACCAGGCCAATTGTACTGCTGCATTTTCTTGATCAATGCGCTGCTGATATCGTTGACGGGCCGGTTGTATTTTTTGGCGTATTGTTTGAGGTAATAGTCAGCCAGGGCGCTGATATCCTCGGGCCGCTCCCGCAGCGGCGGCAGATCCAGCTCGATGGTATTGATCCTGTAAAGCAAATCCTGGCGGAAGGTTTTTTCAGTGACCATTTTCTCGATATTCATATTGGTAGCACAAATCAGGCGCACATCCAGTGTAATGGGCTTGTTGGAACCTACGCGCGTTACCCGCCTTTCCTGGATCACGGTCAGGAGCTTGGCTTGCAGTGGTAGTGTAAGGTTTCCGATTTCATCCAGGAATATTGTCCCGCCTTTTGCCTCTTCAAACCTGCCGGCGCGGTCTTCCTTCGCGTCGGTAAATGCGCCTTTTACGTGACCAAAGAGCTCGCTTTCGAAAAGAGTTTCGCTCAATGCACCCAGATCCACTGCCACAAAAGGTTTGTCTGCGCGCTTGGAATGCTGGTGAATGTGTTTGGCAAGCTGCGTTTTTCCGGTTCCGTTTTCTCCCAAAATCAACACGTTTGCATCCGTACCCGCCACCCTTTCCGAGGTGCTGAGCAATTGGCGCATGATTTCGCTGGTAGCCACAATGGTATCAGCCGAAGTTTTAGCCTTTTTAGGATCTTCCTTCGAT
>NZ_JBHYGF010000021.1:0-4769 GCF_051859145.1 Dyadobacter sp. | reverse complement strand
AATCGTCGCGAGCAGCTTATCGTTTTCCCAGGGTTTCAGTACAAAATCAATTGCGCCGGACTTGATCGCGCGGATCGCCATTTCAATGTCGCCGTAAGCTGTGATCATAATTACCTTCGCCGCGGGGTTGATGTCCAGTATCCTGTCGAGCCAGTGAAATCCTTCGCGGCCACTGTTCACGTCGCGCGTAAAGTTCATATCGAGCAGGATGAGGTTGTAGTCCCCGTTGGTAACCAGGAATGGTAGTTTCTGCGGATTTTTTTCGATGTCAACTGCTTTTGCGTGGCGCTTTAACAAAAGTTTGGCCGCACTGAGTACGTCCACATCATCGTCAATGATCAGGATTTTAGCTTCGGAGAGTTGCATGGCTTCTGGAATTGCCGTTGACTCAAGTCAACGGTTATGGATGGTTTGCGGCTGCTAAAAGCAGCTTATTTTTAATGTTGGTAAGTTAGCTGATACAATTTAGAATTCTATTTCTTGGGCTCTAAAAACGTGTTATTTTGAGCTTTTTCGTCAAAAAACCGGCTTGTCCGTAGCCGAACAAGAATGTCCGATAACGAACATTGTAAGTACTTCAGCAATATGTAAGTAGATTGAAATTGAGCTTGTTATCATTGTTTCTCTTCTTTGGCACAGCGATTGGATAATCTAGGGAAAACTATCACGGCGAATTTTCAATAACACATATAATGGAAGTCAGGACACCTAACTCAACAAGCACGAGCAACAACGGTTTTTCCGGAGGATCATCAATGGACAAAATTAAACCAAAGAAATTCTGGACTACCCAGCGCATCGGTATCATTGCCGGTAGCACATTGCTGGTTGCTTTTCTGGTATACCAGTTTTTCTTCGCTGACAAGCGGAGCAAGCTGAATGTAGAACAGGATAAGCTTACCGTATCTACTGTAAAAACCGGCCGTTTCGATGAATTCATCGTTGTTACCGGGGTTGTTCAGCCGCTCAAAACCATTCAGCTCGATGCGATTGTGGGCGGTTATGTCACCGAGAAATTAATTGAAGGCGGTAACATGGTAAAACAGGGGGATATCCTTTTAAGATTGGAAAACCAGAACCTGAAACTAAGCTTCCTGCAATCAGAAACAGAAGCAAGCCGACTGGTGAACGATCTTCAAAATACGCGTCAGAGCTTGAAAATCGCGCGGTTTAATCTTCAAAAGACATTAAGTGACCTGGATTTTCAACTGGATCAGGCCAAAGATGCCCACGACCGGAATGTGAAATTATACAAGGATAAGGTAATCCCGGAGGCAGATTTCCTTAAAACCAAAAGGGATTATGAAAAGCTGGTACGTCAGCGCGAGATTGAAATAGAATCGCAGAAATACCAGGAGGAAAATGCCCGGATGACTATTAACCAGCTGGAAGGTACCCTCGCAAATACACAGAAAAACGTAAGCCTGTGGCGGCAGACTTTGGATAACCTGGTAGTGAAAGCACCGGTTTCAGGCTTACTTTCCTCCATGAATGTGGAAGTGGGTTCCAACATCAACCAGGGCCAGAATATCGGTCAGATTGATGATTTGAATGGATTTAAAATGCGGGTCAGTGTGGATGAGCATTACATTTCACGGATCTTCGCAGGGTTGCAGGGTTCCATGGAGTTCAATGGGAAGGATTATGGTTTGAAGATCATCAAAATCTATCCCGAGGTACTCAGCGGCCGCTTTGAAGTTGATATGCAGTTTGATAAAGGAGCGCCGGAGCTGATCAAGAGAGGCCAGTCAGCACCGATCCGTCTGCAACTGGGCCAGCCTTCACAAGCGACCTTGCTGCCGGTAGGCGGGTTCTTCTCGGAAACAGGCGGTAATTGGGTATATGTAGTTGGCGAAGACGGAAAACGCGCCGCCAAACGCAGCATCACCCTCGGCCGCAAAAACCCTGAATACTTCGAAGTACTCGAAGGCCTGAAACCAGGCGAAAAAGTAATCACAAGTTCGTATGAGAACTTCGGGGATAATGAGGTGTTGGAATTTTAGAAAGGGAGGAAGGGGAGGATGGAGGAAAGGGAGGAAGAAGGAGGAACGTTGAGTTGTTTTAGAAGTTTGACTCTCTGGTTTTGATTAGATTTTGAAGCATTGCGGAAATGATTTGAGTCTTGTTAATCAGTTCTGTTCCTTTCTCTTCTGTAATCATGTTAATACCGGCAGCAATATAGATTTGAGTCCTTAATTCGCCTGATGAGCCTTTTGCAATTCTTAGAAACCGTATAAACTCTTTATTAGAATGACGTTCAAACCCTTCGGCTATATTAGATGCAATGGAAACCGCGGATCGACACATCTGGTCCTTCAAGGCATAGTCCCTGCAATCTGCGAGTGTTTGGTACACGAGGATGGATAGGGAAAGTCCCGACTGCCAGACTTTTAGATCTTCAAATTTTTCAACCTTTGACATACAAATAATGGATTGGTACAAGGAGCAAGGTAGTATTAAATTTCCTCCCTTTCCTCCCTCCTCCCTTTCCTCCTAATCTTAAAAAAGATGATCAAAATCACCAACCTGCACAAGGTCTTCTCTACAGAGGAAGTTGAAACTACTGCGCTTAATGGCATTGACATGGATGTGAAAGATGGCGAGTTTGTCGCTATTATGGGTCCGTCCGGATGTGGGAAATCCACTTTGCTGAACATCCTGGGTTTGCTTGACAATCCGAGCGAAGGCTCTTACGAGTTTTACGGCACGGAGGTAGCAAAAATGTCAGAACGCCAGCGCGCGCAGATCCGCAAGGGGAATATCGGTTTCGTGTTCCAGAGCTTCAACCTGATCGACGAGCTGACTGTTTATGAAAACGTGGAACTTCCATTGCTGTACCTCAAAACACCTCCTGCCGAGCGCAAGGAGAAAGTAGAAGCTGCATTGACCCGCATGAACATGATGCACCGCCGGAACCATTTCCCGCAGCAGCTTTCAGGTGGTCAGCAGCAGCGTACTGCCATTGCCCGCGCCGTGGTAGCAACACCCAAGACGATACTTGCCGATGAGCCGACAGGTAACCTCGACTCCAAAAACGGGGAAGAAGTAATGAACCTGCTCAGCCAACTAAATGCATCGGGAACCACGATATTAATGGTAACGCACTCGCCTTACGACGCAGGTTTCGCCCACCGGATCGTGAATCTGTTCGACGGCAAGATCGTGACGGAAAAGGTGCATATCTGATTTAGCTGTCGGCTGTCAGCTTTCGGCAGTCGGCTTTCTTTTGCTGGGACTGATTAGAAGTTGCCAAGAACCCTTTTCGTTCGCCGACCGCCGACCGCCGACCGCCGACCGCCGACCGCCACATTTAGCCAAATCTAACCATGGAAAAAATCCTGACCATTTTGCTGGCTTGTTCCAGCACATTTGCTCTGGCGCAGCAAAAACGCCATTTGAGCAGAAGTATTGACGACGACGGTAAAACCATGTCAATCCGGGTTACCGGTACGATTGATGGTCGGGAAATTAACTTCTCCCATTCTTATGATGTGGCTGAGTTGAGCCGCCACGAAAGAGTAGAGTTGCGTGATGAAGTATTGGAATCTATAACAAGCGGTGAACTGGATGTTCCCGAATCTCCACAGCCTCCATTAGTTCCCGTAGCTGCACCCGCGCCGCCTGTCCCGCCTACACCGGAAGAACCGGTTGTTTATTCATCAATTCAACCAACACCTGAATTCTCCCGCGATCCGCACAGGAAAGCTTTTGACGGACTGGAATCAACCGGATACCGGAAGCATGTCAAGTATAATCCGCAAACCGGCGAGCTGTTTCTGCAATACCATTTCAAGAAAAATGAAGAAGAGTTTGTCTTTGAGAAAACCGTGAATGCGGAAGATAAGACGGAGTCGGAACGCCAGCGTATTATCGACAGCTTCGAACGGGAAATTGAGTTGCCTGGCAAGGGAATGGACATGTAAACCGCCAAGACTATGCTTCAAAATTACCTCAAAATTGCCTGGCGGAATCTCCAAAAGCACAAGTTCTATTCCTTTCTGAACATTTTCGGGCTCTCGCTCGGTTTGGCCAGTTGCCTGCTGATCACATTGTACGTGATCGATGAACTAAGCTATGATCAATCTTTTAATGACGCTGACCGGATTTACAGGGTAAATTCGGACATCCGCTTTGGTGGCGCAGATATGGCGCTGGCTGTTGCGCCGGATCCGCTTGCATTTACATTACTTAAAGATTATCCGCAGGTCGAATCTGCTGCAAGGTTGCGCGACGATGGGAGCTACCTGGTACGCAGAAAAGGATCTGCCGAAAATTTGAGAGAGGATGTCGTTTGTTATGCGGACTCCACTTTTTTTGACGTGTTCTCAGTTCCATTGGTCGAAGGAGAGTCGAAGCGCGTCCTGCGCGAACCTTTAACGATGGTGATTTCCCAGCGCATTGCCAGGAAGTACTTCGGCACCGAAAATCCGGTAGGGCAGATTTTAACTTTGGACAATAACCTTACCTACACCGTAACAGGTGTAATGGAGAATATTCCGGAACATTCGCATTTGTCGTCGCTGAATATGCTCTTGTCGATGAGCGGGTACCCGGGCAGCCGTGAAAACAACTGGGGAAGCCACAACTTTCAAACCTACATGAAATTGCGGGAAGGTGTGGCAGCTGCGCAGTTTGAAAAGAATTTTGACACCATTCTTGAAAAGTATACCAGCTCCTGGGTGAAGCAGATCATGGGCGCCACGCTGGATGAAATGCGGAAATCGGGGAGTTTTATCAAATACTCGCTTATACCGCTGACGGACATTCAC
>NZ_JBHYGF010000020.1:0-15044 GCF_051859145.1 Dyadobacter sp. | reverse complement strand
TCGGTGTATGCATTGGTGGAGCCCCATTTGAGCGCCGCCTCACCGTCGCCGGTTACCAGCAAGCTGTGTGCGCGGACATACACAGGCACTTTGCTTAGCTGCGAAATTTCAGTCAGCAGCTTTTTACCGTCCTTCATATAGGTATAATTCGGCTCATCGTAGCCGAAAAACGCCCAGATCGGCTGCATTGGCGCTTTAATCTTCGCCAGGTCAACTTCTATCCTGACTGGCTTTGAGTTTTCCTGGCTAAATGCAGGAAGCGCGAATGCAGACCATAATGCTGCATTAAACAGCGCAATCTTGAATATTTTACCTGAAAGCATTTGGAACGGTTTAGCAGCTAAGTTTTTCATCAATGGAGTTGAGCGAATAAGACAATACTTTTTACCAAACGGTAATCCGGTCTTTTTCAGGTTTGTACATCTTGTCTCCGGGCTGTACATTAAAAGCTTTGTAAAAAGGCGTGAAGTTCATCAAAGGCCCGTTCACGCGCCATTTGGCAGGCGAATGCGGGTTGGTGTTCACGTACATCGACATATATGCATCCCGCGTTTTCACGCGCCAGATCCGCGCAATGGAGATGAAGAATCGCTGATCGGGTGTGAAACCGTCCAGCTTCGTAGTGTCCTTTCCCTGCTCAGTGAGCTTGAATGCGTCGTAGGCGATCGCGACACCCGCAATATCCGCTGTATTTTCACCCACCGTCAATGCGCCTTTGATGTGCATGGAATCCAGCACAGTGAATGCATTGTACTGGTCGATTACCTGCTGCGTCCTGGCCTTGAATTTGGCATAATAAGATTTGGTCCACCAGTCAGTCACATTGCCCGCTTTATCAAACTGCGCACCCTGGTCGTCGAACGAATGCGTGATTTCGTGGCCGATCACCATCCCGATTCCGCCGTAGTTTAAGGCGTCGTCTGCATTGACGTCAAAATAAGGCGGCTGTAAGATACCTGCCGGGAACACGATCTCATTCAGGGGCGGGTTGTTGTAGGCAGTTACCGTAGGCGGCGTGGTGTGCCACTCGGTGCGGTCTACCGGCTGGCCGAGCTTGTTCAGGTTGTACAGATATTCATTCTTGTCAGCAGAAAGGCGGTTTTCAAAATATGTTGTCCGCTTCACGGTTACCTGCGTGTAATCTCTCCATTTATCCGGGTAACCTATTTTTTGGGTAAATGCGTGCAGCTTGTCTTTCGCTTTTGCCTTGGTAGAATCGCTCATCCAGTCGAGCCGGTCAATGCGGGCTTCGAAAGCCTTTTTAAGATTTTCAACCAACACCGCCATCCGCTTCTTGGCCGATTCGGGGAAGTACTTTTTGACATACAACTGCGCCAGCGCATCACCGAGCGACTGATCGATCGCCTGCGTCATTTCTTCCGCGCGCGTTTGTTTGACGGCTTGTCCGGTCAGGATTTTGGTATAGTCAAAAGATGCATCAACAAAAAGCTGGCTCAGGAAATCGGCATAGTTGGTTAATGCGTGCGCTTTCAGGTAAACTTTCCAGTCCGCCAGCGGAACCGACGTCAACATGGCATTCAGCTTGTCATAATAACCCGGCTGCCCTACGTTGACCGAATCGACTTTGGCACCCAGCTCATTCAATAACCCAGTCCAGTTCAGGTTCGGATGTTTTTTTGAAAGAGCCTCGACGGCAAGTTTATTATAGTTGGCCTTCACATCCCTGAGCGCCACATTGGTCCGGTGCGCAGCAGCCAATTGTTTCTCGATCCCGTAGGTAAGCACTGCATTCTTCCGCGCAACTTCGGATGCTGTTCCCGACAGCTCGAAAAGCCGCGTCAGATAAGCCTGATATGCTTGCTGGATTCCGGTCGACGTTGAATCGCTTTTGAAATAATAATCCCGCTCCGGCAAACCAATGCCAGTCTGGTAAAACTGCGCGATGTTCACGGTACTCTGTTTATCATCCGGGCCAACGTAAAATCCGACTATCGAACTATTCCCAGCCTTTTGCTCCTCTGCGACCAGCTTTAAAAGCGATGGTACATCACTGACCGCATCAATGCGGGAAAGAAGGGGTTGCAGGGGCTGGTGCCCGCGCTTGTTGATCGTTGCGGTATCCATGCCCGAGGCATAAAAATCACCTACTTTCTGCTCCACACTACCTGACGCATTGCTGGCCGCCGAAATGCTGTCGAGGATACCTTGCAGCCGCTTGCGCTGGGGATAGTTGAGAAATGAATAGGAACCTACGCCGGTCTGGCTGTCGGGAATGCGGATCGTATCGTACCAGATACCGTTTGCGTACATAAAAAAATCGTCTCCCGGCTTTTTGGTGGAGTCAATTCCGGTAATTACAACGCGGCTTTCGCCGGATTCGGACTTCTGGCGGCAGGCGCCGGCAGCCAGGAGGATAAACGCGAGCAGGTATATCTGTTTCATAATCTGGAAAGTAGTAAAAAACTGCATTTACCCATTGTTCCTGCGTTAAAAACCGGCCCCTACCTTCCTATCCAGCCGAGCGCAGCTTTTACCTTTTCGTCTTTCAGGATTTCTGTAAAATGATCGCCGCCATTGATTTGTGTGTCGGGCACAACACCTTGTTTGTATACGCGGCCTTTTGCATCCGCGTAGTAAGTCGTTGCTATGAAGAATACAAGATCTTTCCCGACGGCAAATCCGCTTAAACCTGTTGTAAACCCTTTGGTTGGTTCCCCGAAAATCCTGCTGTTGTCCAGGCTTCTGAATGCGACGGCTACTGCTTCTCCGCTGCTGGCGGTAATCGGACCTGTAAGCACAGCGATTTTTCCGGGTTTGGTCTGCGACTTACAGCGCATGCCAGAGGATGTTCTTTGTTCCTGCTGATCATAAAAGTCGCCGCCTTTCATAATCCAGTTGTGCGGTTCTTTACCCTCCCGGTTTACAAAAGAGCCGATGGTACCATCGCCGATCAGCTTATTCAGCCCGCCCAGCATCGCAAACATGCTGCCTCCGTAATTCAGTCGCAGATCGATGATCCAGTGTCTGGTATTTTTGTCGAGAAGGTCGCACACCTGTTTTTGGATCTGTTGGTTGTACGCTTCATCTTCTCCCGACTGAAAATCCGGGCTCGTCGGAATGCGCAGGTAGGCGATGGAATCGTTGATCGCAACGGAGACAATCTCCTTATCATTCCCGTAAGCCGCTTTTCTCAATGCCGGACTGACACGATCGGGATCATTATTCTCATAACCCGTGCTCTTTTTGTCGAAATACACAAACCCGTGTTTATCCTGCAAGCTGCGGAGGATTGTCTGTAATGCAGGTAGCAATTCGTCGACACTCGTCGCTTTCCCGGCTGAGATTGAAACACTATCCCTGAGTTTTGCCCAGTCCACATTTTTGCTGTTGAGTGCATTCTTTTCAGCGATATCCAGTGCATTGGCAGCATAAAGCTGGTACAATGTCCTGTCCGATTTTTGCATTGCGAGGGGAAATGTGAGGTTAGCCTGGATCCATGTGCCGGCTATTTGCGCAGCGCCTATTTTGCCCCGAAATTTTGCCTGCATTCCTTTTGAAAATTCCAGGAAAAGGCTATCACCAACTATCTTACATTCCGATGCAGGCAGTTCAAACATCTGTTGCTGGGGAATGGAAAGATGGCATTTCAAGCTTCCAATTATTGGTTTTTCAAATGCGAAATGCAGGGTAATGCTTTGGCCGGGGGCATGTACAGTTCCGGTCCAAAGTTTTTGATATAAACTTTCCTGTAATTCGGATCCGCAGCTGCACAGAAGAATTGAAAAAAGATAAAAGAGTAAGTCGGTCTTGCGGATAAACTTTAAAAGCACGGTTTATTTAAAATTCTAATTCCAGCTAATAAGTTACCCAGACAGCCGCTTTACTTCCGCCCGAAAATAAAAAGATTGCATTATCAACCGGGAATCGCGAATATGGCAGCACAGTTTTTTAGCTCACTTTGATCTGATCAAAAGAATGGAAGTACCTGCAATTGCAAAAATTGACCTTGGGAATCTGGCCGGTTCGGTGGCAGAAAGCTATGCCAATTTCACAGTATCCGAGGTAAATGACCACGTGGTACGCCTAAGTGTGATGACCGGGAGTTACGACTGGCATTTTCATCCGAATTCTGACGAGACTTTCATGACCATCGAAGGCATTTTGCTGGTCGATCTTGAAACTGAAACGATAGAACTGCTGCCAGGTGAGCTGCTGACAATCCCAAGAAATATTATCCATCGCACCCGTCCAAAAAACGCGCGCTCCGTGAACATTACCGTGGAGCACCGCGATATGGAAACTGTGATCGTGCTAGACCAAAAGTGAGATTTGAAAAGTAAGCTTCATGAAATGCCTGGTTGCTGGAACGGAAATTGATAAACAACCCGTATTCATCAACAATAAGTTAATATCATGAAAAAGTTAACAACAGGAATTGCAGCTCTAATGCTATTGGCAGGCGGAACGCTTTACGCGCAAAGCACGACCAACCAGACTACCCTACAACAGGGAACAAGCACAACAACCCAGCAGGGCACGAACGCTACTACCCAGCAGGGAGCATCCGCTTTTGGTACGCGCAACGGCAGTACAACAAACAACGCGATTAATCCTACCGGACAACGCAGCACAAATGAGGGTAACATTCCCGCGACGCAAAGCAACAGCAACATGCAGGATAACGCGAATCCGGCCACGCAGAATAACAGCACAACCAACAACGCGATTAATCCGACAGGACAGCGCAATGGAAGTCCATTCAACGGCAGCTCTACTACCAGCGAAATGGATTCGACAAAAAGCACCATGAACGGAAGCGCAGGTAACGGAACAACAGGTAAGTCGGATATGTCCGGCGACCATTCCAAGAAGAAGCACAAAGGTAAAAAAGGCACATCCGATCAGAATTGATCAAAGAAGCATCGATTTACCCCCAATACCCCGGCCGGAAACGACCGGGGTTTTTTAATGCTTTTTAAGTGTCATGAATTTCCCATTCACTTTCAATATTTACCACTTCACGCTCTGAGGTTGACTGTTGGCTCCTCCAACGGAACAGAATTAGTTTGTTCAAAGGTTGCTTAGGTGAGTGTTTATTCATCTTTCACAACTTTCAACATTTAAAATCATGAAAACAATGCTAAGAAACCAAACATTGAAAACCTGCATGGTGGCGGCTTTAATGGCTTTTTCACTCTCGTCCTGCAACGACGACGACGACGATCAGCCAGTGAACCCGGCAACTGGGAACATTCCCGCAGTCGCTTCTGCCGATCCTCAGTTTTCAACACTTGTAGCCGCACTTACCAAAGCAGAACTCGTGAGCACGCTGCAGGGAGCAGGTCCGTTCACGGTATTTGCGCCCAATAACAATGCATTTACAAAAGCCGGTATCACCAGCCTCACCCCGCTAAGCAAAGACGCCCTCACGCCTATCCTCACTTCTCACGTGATCAGCGGATCGGTGAAGGCTGCTGATGTGAAAAGCGGCGCTGTGGAAACGGTTAATACAAACAACGATATCTATTTGTCCAAAAATGCAGACGGTGTTTTCATCAATGGTAACATCAAGGTAATCGCTACGGACGTTTCGGCTTCCAACGGGGTGATTCATGTGATTGACAATGTGATCGTGCCTCCTACCAAATCGCTGGTTGAAATTGCCCAGGCAGATACGAATTTCACTGAGCTGGTTTCCCTGGTACTGGCAGCAGATCCGGCGGTTGCCACAGCACTTTCATCAGCTACGAGCGGGTTGACGGTGTTTGCACCTACCAATGCGGCCTTCCGTGAACTTTATAAAACCACTCCGAAAGCAACCCTGCTGGCTCCTGCCAACCGGGCATTGCTGACCAGCGTGCTGCTGTACCACGTAATACCAAACCGCGTGTTTTCTACCGACCTGCCTAACGTAACTGCGCCGGTACAAACAGCAAATACAAACGGTACGCTAACCTTTGATCTTTCAGGCGGTGCAAAAGTGGTGGGAAAAACAAGTGGTGCATCCAATATCACTGCTGCCAACATTCTCGCGACAAACGGTGTGATACATGTAATTGATAAGGTTTTAATGCCTTAATAAAATCCTCATAGAGATTGGCAAATTGGCGCACTCCGCTAACTTGCCAATCTTCATTTTTGTTGATCATCCAGGATTATGTTCCAGCTCAGGTACCGGTACGTTTTCATATTTCTGCTCGGCGGGTATTCGTTTCTGAATACACTGCTGATCGAAACTTTTGATTACTACCATGTCGGTGCGGACAAATGGGTGATCTTTTTGCTTTTTCTGGCTGTAACTGCCGCTATCTGGGAGGGTAACAGGTTGTGGGACAACTGGATTTCGGGGCAGGAGATCAAACCGTTCTGGGTGCGGATCCTGTATAACTTTGCGGGGAGCCTGGTCATTACGGCACTTGCTGCATTGGTAATCGGCATTCCTACTGCTTACTATGCCTTATCAAAAAACTGGCAGGACTGGATACTTCCTATGAAGCTGCTGCTGATGTTCTGTTTCCGGATCAATCTGTTTCTGAATACAATACACGTCATTTTCCTCTACATGCAGCAGCTGGAATCCAGCCACCAGCAGCTCGAAACCTACAAGCGGATCAGTAGTCAGGCCCAGCTTCAATCTTTAAGAAATCAGGTTAACCCGCATTTTTTATTCAATAACCTGAGTGTACTCACGGCGCTGATCGGGCAGGATACCAATGCTTCGATCGAATTTGTCAAGCAGTTTTCCAACGTTTACAGATATATCCTGAAAAGTGACGAAAGCGAGCTGACGCATTTGCGTGACGAGATCGGCTTTATCCATTCCTATCTCTATCTGCTCAAAACGCGTTTCGATTCGGGATTAAGCATTGATATCAATATTTCCGAAGGTTGCCTCTCTGCCTACATTCTGCCGGTATCCTTGCAAATGCTCGTAGAAAATGCAGTAAAGCACAACATTGTTTCCAAAAGCAAGCCGCTCCACATTGAAATTCTGTGCCTGGACAATGACTCTATTACAGTCAGGAATAACCTGCAAAAAAAGAAGGTAAGTGAAGACCAGTCTACCCACGTCGGTCTGACCAACATAGCGAGGCGATACGATTTCCTGGGGCACCAGGGAATCAGCGTCGAAAAGGACGAGCATTCATTCAGCGTAACAATCCCATTGATACACCTTAAACCAGACCCTCAAAGTTCATAAACCAGATAGCGCAAGGCGCAAAACGACTACCCTTACCCACCCGTTATGAATGTACTTATTTTAGAAGATGAGGCGCTTTCTGCCAAAAGAGCTTCCCAGCTTTTGACCGAATATGATCCGGAAATCCAGGTGCTGGATATCCTGGATTCGGTGGAAGAAGCAACCAGCTGGCTTTCCCAGAACCCGGAGCCTGACCTGCTGCTGCTCGATATCCACCTGGCTGACGGACTGTGTTTCGACCTTTTTGAGCATGTTACCGTGCAAAGTCCGGTCATTTTTACCACTGCTTATGATCAGTACACTTTGCAGGCATTTAAGATCAACAGCATTGACTACCTGCTCAAACCGCTGGATCAAACAGATCTGAACCGGGCACTGGACAAATACCACAGCCTGAACCGCAATCACAGGAACATTACGGTTTCGGACATTGAAAAGCTGAGATCGACGATTCAGCAGCTGACGAAAAAATATAAAACCCGGTGTCTGGTGAGGTATGCAGATACCATTCATTTCAAAAATGTGGATGAAGTCGCTTATTTCTATGCGGACGACAAAGTGGTTTTTATGGTAAGTACAGACGGCAAGAAGTACCTGATGGACAGCAAGCTGGAAAGCCTGGAAGAAGTGCTGGACCCGGCGCAGTTTTTCAGGATGAACCGCAAGGTCATCGCACGGATTGAATCCATTCAGAAAGTCAAAACCCTGCTCAGTTACCGTTTGCAGGTCTTTTTAAAACCTCCTTTCGAACAGGAAATTTTTATAAGTAAGTACAGAAGCCAGGAATTTAAGAACTGGCTGGACAATTAGAACACGATCCTATACCTTATGAGATTTATTATTATCCTATCCTTTATCCTCCTTGCAGCCGGTTCCCCGCAGGTATTTGCACAAAAATCCAAACAAGTAAGCGTACACCTGAAAAACGGCTCCCTGATCCGGGGCAGGCTGCTCGAGGCAGATCCGGCTTACCGGCTGGAAACCTACGACAAAAGCATGTGGGTTTTTCAGAGGGAGGAAGTCGACACACTTATCATAGAGAAAAGCGTCGACCCGAACATACTTTACAAGAAAAAAGGGTTTGTGCATTATACGGAACTCGGCCCGCTGGCGATGAGCAACCGCGCTTCCAATGGCGTGACTACATCCGCATTCTCTTTCCAGACCACGAATGGTTATAAGTTCAATCAGTGGGTTTACACGGGTTTGGGAATCGGAGCCGATTTATATGCGGTGCAAACTTTCGTCCCCGTGGTACTGAGCTTGCGCGGCGATCTGACCAGCAAAGGCTCCAAGATCCCGTTTTACTTTTTCGAAGGCGGATATGGTTTCAATGCAACTTCTAATGATGTGGACAGCGTGCGCTTTGGCGGCGGGGCCACATTTTCAGCGGGGCTGGGATTGAAGCTGCTTTTTAATGGCAACACCGGCTTTGTGATAGGCGCAGGTTACCGTTTTCAGCGCTCGTCCGTTACCCAGACCGGAATAGAAAAGCTGGAAGATTTCAACCGGCTTACGCTACGCGCAGGTTTTTCTTTTTGATCCAATATCGTAAGCTATTTAAACTGATTTGTCATGAAGGCCTTATATGACCAACTGTCAGTCTCTTGCAGCAAGAAAACCACGAAGCTGTACAGCACTTCTTTCTCACTGGGGATCCACTTTCTGCAACCGAAATTTCATGATCCGATTTACAGCATTTACGGCTTTGTCCGCCTGGCTGACGAGATCGTGGACAGCTTTCACGGCTATGACAAACACGCATTAATGGCCAAAATCAGACAGGATACTGCGGATGCAATTGCAACCGGCATCAGCATCAACCCGATCCTGAACAGCTTTCAGCACGTTGTGAACCGATACGCGATTGAATGGTCGCTGATCGATACTTTCCTGAAAAGCATGGAAATGGACCTGGGCCGGAAGCAGTATAACCAGGATAGTTTCCAGGATTATGTGCTTGGCTCGGCGGAAGTGGTGGGTTTAATGTGCCTGCGCGTGTTCACTGAGGGCAACACCGCCCAGTACGACGACCTGCGGTATTACGCGATGAAGCTTGGGGCAGCATTTCAGAAAGTCAACTTCCTGCGGGACTTGAAAGCGGATTATGAAGACCTGGGCCGGAGCTATTTCCCGGATGTGAACTTCACGCGCTTTTCAACCGAAAACAAGGAGCTGATTCAGCTCCAGATCCAGGATGATTTTGAAGAGGCTTTGATTGGTATCAAAAAGCTGCCCGGCTCATCCCGGCGCGGCGTGTACCTCGCTTACTATTATTACCAGAAGCTTTTCATGCGGATCAGAGATACGCCGGCTGAGAAAGTAATGGACACCAGGATCAGGATACCGAATCACGAAAAGGTATGGCTGATGATGCATTCTTTGATCAGACACCAGCTTAATATGATGTGAACCGGAGCGGTTTTATCGCGTTTGAGGAAGCTTTACCTTTCCAATTCATGCTTAATCAACTGATCAATGTATTCTGGACGATTGTCTCTTTCATCTTAGTCGGGTGGTACTGGGGTGAATACTTTTCAGAAAGAGGGTCGCTTTGGATGCTGTACATTATTCTCGTTGTCAGCGTATTCGCATTCAACATTCCTGCAAAATGGCTTTCGCGTTTAAACCTGAGCACAAAAACACGCACTTATGAATTGGTAGGTATCAGGGCAATGCGCTGGCTGGTTCAGGACGGAATGCTTGTCAACCGCATACAGCAAAAGCTGGGCAAGAAACACAAGGTAATCAGCAGCCGGCAGAGTGCCCGCTCGTACCTGGGCAAAATTGCGATTCAGGAGAGATATCATTACAGCTGTTTCGTTTTCTTCACCCTCAGCGCAATTACCGCCATTCCTGCCGGAAAACTCCAAATGGCATTGTTCATTTCCTTCTGGAACATCATCTACAATGTATATCCCATTCTTTTACAGCAATATAACAGACTGAGGATACAGAGATTGTTGAATCGGGTAGAGGGTTTGTGATTACTGCTGGCGGCTTACCGTTCCCAAGAAACGTATTGAGCGCATTTTTGAAGAGCTGGTGATGACCCCTATAACGGCATAGGAAAGCCTGAGCACCTACCATCGGATCTCAGCGGTAGATGCTCAGCCTGAATATCGTATACTCCCTATTCCTAAAAGTACTTTTACCAGAAATAACTATAAAGCAAAACCAGCAACACAAGTATGACCGCAGCGCCCAGCACGAAGCCTTTGTGTGCTTTGAACATGGAGGCATCCACCTCTAAACCCTTTTTCTCGTCTGGTAAAACGTAGCTCAGGATGAACATTCCGGCAACGCAGATCACGAAAACCCAGCCCATTCTGTCGAGGAAAGGAACTTGTGACCAGTCGGCAAACGGAAGCCAGTTGTTGTGCATAGCAAGCGCGATCAGGAAACCACCCACGATCGCGAACAATGCGCCTGCTGAGTTGCTGCGTTTCCAGAAAAAACCCATGATAAACGAGGCAAAAATACCCGGCGAAAGCAAGCCCGTCATTTGCTGGATAAACTGAAAGCCACCTGCTTTGTCAATACCCATGTAAGGCGAAACCACAATGGCGAGGATCATCGAAACCACGATCACGATCCGGCCAATGCCGACGAGCTGCGCTTCCGATTTGTTTTTGCCAATGTATACCTTGAAGATATCGAGGGTAAAAATGGTTGAGATACTATTCGCCTTTCCGGCAAGGGAAGCTACGATGGCGGCAGTCAATGCAGCGAAGGAAAGTCCTTTTAGTCCCGCAGGTAGCAAATTCAGTAACACCGGATAAGCTTTGTCGGCTACAATCACACCATTTTCGGTCATTTCCTGCTGGAATAGGCCCTGGTTGTACAGTGTGTAGGCAGCGATTCCCGGCAGTACTACGATTACCGGCATCAGCAGTTTGAGGAATGCGGCAAAGAGCAGTCCGTTCCGGGCGGTTTTCAGGTCTGCGCCGAGTGCGCGCTGGGTGATGTACTGGTTGCAGCCCCAATAATTCAGGTTCACAATCCACATACCGCCGAGCAAAACCGTGAGTCCGGGCAACTCCATGTAATGCGGATTATCTTTGCCGAGGATCATTTTGAAGTGATCACCGTGATTCTCACGCATCATTTGTAACCCGTTCATCAGACCGGTTGTATCAAAATTGTCGGAGACAAGATTAATGGCAATGTAGCTCGTGGCAAGTCCGCCGATGATCAGGAAAAACACCTGTATCACGTCCGTAAAGCCAATTACCTTCATACCGCCGATGGTGATCACAATGGAAAAAATGGCCAGGCCCCACATACACAGATCAAAATCAAGCCCCGAAATGCCCGACACTGCCAGTGCCCCGAGATACAGGATCGAGGTCAGGTTAACCAGGATATACAACCCCAGCCAAAAAATCGCCATGATCAGGCTCACCGTCGGGTTGTAGCGCTGACTGAGGAATTGCGGCATCGTGAAAATGTTGTTTTTCAAATAGATCGGCATGAAAAACAAAGCCACGATCACCAGCGTCGCCGCCGCCATCCATTCATAGCTGGATATAGCCAGACCCATTGAAAACCCATTTCCCGACATTCCGATAAACTGCTCGGCAGAAATATTGGACGCGATAAGCGAAGCTCCGATAGCCCACCAGGTCAGCGAACCTTCGGCCAGAAAAAAGTCTTTGGTAGAGGCGGCTGCGCTTTTCTTCCGGTTGTAAATCCAGTAACCGTACACGGCCACGATGATGAAGTAGATAAAGAAAATAATGTAATCCAGCGACTGTAACTGTTTCATTGATATGTTGTTTAAAAAAATAAAAGTGGATTACATGCTATCGCATGAGATAAATACTTACCGATTTTTTTACGTCCTCCAACGTACGCTCCGGCGGTGTCAAACCTTTTGGAACGGGCTGGCGGGAGAAAGTTTGCAGATATAATAACCAGGCATCGCGCCACCAGATCGCTTCCCGACGCTGCACTTTCAACCTTCCGGCAACGTCGGCATATACCCTGGGGTCAAGGTCGTTTTTTGCCATATCCCATTGCTGCTGCATCCATGAAACAGAGTCTGCGCCCGCGTACAATCGCTGACAGAGCTCGTCCCAAAGCGTGCGGCCGCTGCTGAGCTTTTTATTCCAGCTTACGTGATGAAACCATAAGAGATAAGGCAGCGGGGTTTTGTCAGGATCATTCCATTGCGCCTGCACCTGCGGCCGGTACTGTGCTAATGCATTGCTGCCCGAAGCTGTTCGGTCGAAGCCCAATCCGGCTGAGTCGGCGCGGTGGTAGTAGGTGGCAGTCCAGTCCGGGCGGGCACCGCGGCTTTGCCAGGGTTCCGGGGCAAAGTGCACGCCCATCCAGGGGCGGGACAAGCCGAGTGGCGTGTTGTAATCGACATAAATTTCGCGTGAACGAAGCATCATTTTCACAATGTGTTCTCTGGATTTGGCCTGGCGCGTTAATGTGAGCTGCGTCCATTCGGAGGCGATTTGTTCAGAACTGAGCTGGTGATCCCAGGCGAGGCGGCCGAATGCGTACCAGTTGGCTTGGGCGAGCGGGTGGCCGGTCCAGTTCCGGCCGCTGCCGGTGTTGGCCACGCCGGCCATTAAGGTGCGTTCATAGTTGTGCAAACTGCCGTCGATTACTTTCGCAACCGTCGATCCCTGCCCATTAACCCAGGTATCCGCATCCAGGCATTCCTTGAAAAGCGGCGCTTCGTACACCGCGTGCGTGGCAAAACCGAGGTATTCCTGCGTAATCTGAAATTCCATCCCCAGCGGTGTTTTGGGCGTGTTGCCGAATAAAGGTGAAAATGGCTCGCGCGGCTGGAAATCGATTGGACCGTTTTTGACCTGGACAATTACTTTTGGATCAAACTGGCCGTCGAGCGGTACAAATTCTTCGTAAGCAGCTTTAAAACGGTCTGCATTCGGATCGGCTTTGTACACAAATGCACGCCAGATGACAATGCCGTCATAAGGTTTGAAAGCTGCGGCCAGCATATTGGCACCATCGGCGTGCGTGCGGCCATAATCCTGCGGACCCGGTTCGCCCTCCGAATTCGCTTTGACCAGAAATCCGCCAAAATCAGGAATTGTTTTGTAAATCTCGGCCACCTTATCCGCCCACCAGGCACGTACTTTCGGATCGAGCGGATCGGAAGTCGTCAGTCCGCCCAAAGTTTTGGGTGCAGCGAAGTAAACTGATAGATATGTCTTGATCCCATACTTCCGCAGTACATTGGCAATCGCTGCGACCTTTCCGATGTATTCCTGCGACATAAACCGTGCGCTCGCATTCACATTGTTCAAGACAGTCCCATTAATACCCAGCGACGCATTGGCGCGGGCGTAATCCTCATAGCGGGGATCTACGCGCTCGGGCAATTCATACCATTTCCAAAGCGAACCGCCTGCATATCCGCGCTCGATCGTTCCATCGGTATTATCCCAATGGTTGAGCATACGATAGCGTATTTTCGGAACGCTTGCAATGTTCAGATTTTTCACCGACTGCTGCATTTGGAAATGCCGGAGCAATGCAAAAGTACCGTACAAAATCCCGCGTTCAGACTGCGCGCTGATCACAATATTCCCTGATGCCAGCTGAATCTGGTAACCTTCCTGCGCCGGAGAATCGCCTGCTGCGGGTTTTAGCGAAAACACGATTCCGCCGGTGCGGCTTCCGGCCGTAGTTACTGCCGGAACAACCTTACCAACAAGCTGTTTTAAACCTTTTTGCAGCTCTTGTAATGCGCTCCCTGTAATTTCACCTTTCTCCGTGCTCGCTATAAATGAAGCATATTTCAGATACTCGGCTTTTATAGCGGCGTTGGTCACCGGTTCATATGTAAGCCAAAGCCGGTAACCGTCGTCACCATCATACGCGATTGGTTTGCTCGCGAATGTGGCCGTGCAGGTGAGCAGGAGGCTGAAAAGGGTTGATAGTAATATTCTAAACATCATTCAGGATTAATTATCATTCAAAATTTGTCCGTCGGTCCGGAAAGGCGAGGCAGGTAAACCGGCGGAATTATAAAAATTGACTCCTTCGGGATTGTCCTGCCACGCATAGCGCACGTATTTCGGGCTTTTTACACGATCACTCGATAGCTCTATCTGATCTTTACCCACAATCCTGGCCTTAGCCCAAACAAAATGTTTGTCTTCCCCCGCGATCGCAAACCAGCGTAGATCTTCGTCGTCAGCCGACTTGATTCCGTCGGCAACGTCACTGAATGTAAGTGTAATTTTGTCGCCGTTAATGCTTTGGGAGGCGAGACGCGGACCGCTGTACACAACGTTTTTATCATTGTACGCGAGGTTTCTGGCCGAGAGCGCCAGTCTTTTTCCAATGTCCTTTTTATTCAGCGGGTGAATGTCGTTCCATTCGCCCAGGTCTATTGTGACGGTTACGGCGGTGTGTTTCAAAGTGAGCGCTTTGTTTTGCGCTTCCCGAAGCACAGCTAAATCGCTTTCCGCAGGCAGAAAGTCAATATCCTGGAAATTGGGCAATTGCACCACCAGAAAAGGAAGATTTTCATTCTTCCAAAGCTGGCGCCAGTTATTGATCAAAGCAGGCATCAAACGGTAATAATCTTTTGCATTACCCACATTGGACTCTCCCTGGTACCATACAAATCCTTTCAATTTCATCGGCAGTGCAGGGGCAATCATGGCATTATACAATGCAGCAGGCTGATTTTGAGCGATAAGCAGTCTGTTCCCTCCCGACATTTTCACCGGTTCATCTACCCTGCCTACTTTATATTGCCAGGTTCCTTTCAGATCAACCTGTTCCTCGCCCATTTGCATAAAATAAGGTTTATCAGTCACAAAACCACCTTTCCCAGCCTGATTGGTCACCCGGATCACGAATGTATTTTTACCTGCTTTTAAAAGATTTT
>NZ_JBHYGF010000019.1:0-15090 GCF_051859145.1 Dyadobacter sp. | reverse complement strand
ACTATCTGAAAGACTATCCGAAACAGGATACTGCCTGGAAGAACAAGGAGCGGGATGTGATTATCCACGGTCCGTTCTGGTCCGAAAACGGGAACAATGCCGTGGTAGTAATCCGCTCACTGGACAGCAAGGATCGGTGGATTATGCGTTTCAATGCAGATTCACTTTCATTGAAGTTACTTGACAGACAGAGAGATGAAGCCTGGATCGGCGGACCCGGAATCGGCGGTTACCCGATGAGCGCAGGCGAAATTGGCTGGCTTGATGAGCAGACGATCTATTTCCAAAGTGAGGAAACCGGCTACTCCCATTTGTATTCAATTAATGTAAATACTCGTAAAAAGACAACTATCACTTCGGGCAACTTTGAGGTTCAGAATGTAACCTTATCAAAAGACAAAAAGAACTTTTACCTTATTACGAATGAAGTTCATCCGGGCGAGCAGCATTTGTTCCGCGTAGCTACAACTGGCGGCGCCCGAACCAGGCTCACGCACAACCCCGGCGCGCATGAAGCCACACTTTCACCGGACGAAAGCAAGATAGCAATCCGATATTCCACCAGCAATGCGCCCTGGGAACTATATATAATGGATAATCCGAAAGCGGGATCAAAGCCGAAAGAGCCGTTGCGCATTACAGCTTCCGTTTCGAAGGAGTTTCTCTCCTATCCCTGGCGAGAGGCGAAAGTCGTGACGATTACTGCGACAGATGGCAAGCCAATCTACGCGCGCGTTTATGAGCCAGCCAAATCAAATGGAAAAGCTGTGATTTTCGTGCACGGAGCAGGTTATTTGCAGAATGCACATAAGTGGTGGAGCCAGTATTTCCGGGAATATATGTTCCACAATTTGTTGACTGACCAAGGCTACACTGTGCTCGATATGGATTACCGCGCGAGCTCCGGCTACGGCCGCGACTGGCGCACTGGCATTTACCGGTTTATGGGCGGCAAAGACCTGACTGATAATACCGACGGAGCTGCCTGGCTGGTAAAAACGTACGGAATTGATCCAAAAAGGATCGGAATTTACGGCGGATCGTATGGCGGTTTTATTACGTTAATGGGACTTTTCACTACGCCCGACGTGTTCAAGGCAGGTGCTGCATTGCGACCGGTTACGGATTGGGCCTCTTACAATCACCCTTATACAGCGAACATTTTAAACGAGCCGCAAGCGGATAGTCTGGCTTATCGAAAGAGCTCTCCCATTTATCATGCGGCAGGTTTGAAAAACCATTTACTGATCTGTCACGGAATGGTGGATGTGAATGTACATTACCAGGATGTGGTGCGGCTCACACAGCGGCTGATCGAATTGGGGAAAGATAACTGGGAGCTAGCCTCCTATCCGACGGAAGACCACGGTTTTGTGGAAGCTTCCTCCTGGACAGACGAGTACAAAAGGATCTTAAAGCTTTTTGAGGAAAATCTCTAAAACAAAGCGCCGGCAGAAATTTCTGCCGGCGCGTTGTTTTGATGTAGTAGTGGATCAGGCTGCGTTATTGATCCTGCGGATTAATGGATATCCTCCAAAATCCTCCCATTTGTGCAGGATCAGGTTCTTTTCCCTGCTGGTATGCAACCCGAAATCAATCAGGATCTCGCCATCTGCGAGGCGGTTTTGGAAGTACTCCGCGTACTTGTCAGATAACACAGAACTTGCCAGCGCACGTGCGCCGCTTGTTGCCATATCGCCTGCCACTACAAGGGCCAGTCCCGGAATCGCCACAAAGCTTCCCATCACATCCAATGCTTCCGAGATCCTGGTTACCTGTAGTTTCTTTTTTGTGGTGTTACTCTGGTAAAAATGGTTACTCTTATGTTCGTACAATCGGTCAAATGTATCTTCCGACATGATCAATGTGATCTCGCCTGCATTGTATCCTAACCGCAGCAATGTCTGATATGCATTTTCTGCGTCTTCCCTCGTTGCAAATACTCCTGTTACAGTATTGATGCTCTTGTTTTGCTGTATAGAATCCATAATCATTGGTGTGTAAAAGTTCGAAAAGTACTTATCATTTAAAATGTCTGATAAGAATGACACGTATTAGTAAAATCCGTGCCAGCATGCTTCTACAACGTGCTGTTTTAAAAAGCATTGACTTCTTAGAATTCTGTAACCAGCCTTTTACTTTCGTGGTATTTCTTCTACATAAAACAAAACTTTTGCCCGATAACAGTATTTCAATTTGCCGTTCGACTTATATTTCCAGCCTTAAAAACCAACTTAACACAAACAATGCAAAGCACTTTTTCCCCCATTAAGATGATCGCGCTGGCCACCGTTGCAGGTGTGTTCGGTACCTGTATAACTGCATTCGCGCAAGTTGGCGTAGGCGTAAAAGCTCCAAAGGGAGCAGAAGTGTACCTCGACGGTAGTCGCAAAATGCTTGACGAAAAATGGATTTACTGGGAAGGCCCTCGCTTCGCTGCCAAGCCGCCCATCAAATGGACTGTTGTCAATGATCCCGTGGATAAGGGAACTGTCATCAATGCCAACGATCCTGCATCGGCGGGAGGCTTGTATGGTGCAGCAGATATCGTTACCAAAAAGGAGTTTAAAGATTTTCGCGCACACGTGGAGTTCCTGATCACCAAACCAGGCGGCAACAGCGGGGTATATCTGCAAAACAGGTACGAAATCCAGGTATTGGACGGAGACACCACTTCGCACGGAATGGCAGCCGTGATCAATGAATCAAAATCACCTTACTACGCCTACAATGGAATTGGCAAATGGAATTCGTACGATATTCTGTTCCGCGCGGCGCGTTTCAAAGATGGAAAGTTGGTGGAGCAGCCGATGGTAACGCTTTATTTCAATGGCAAAAAGGTGCATTCCAACCAGAAAATCTCGCAGGTTTGGGGCGGGCCCAATTCCGGGATTGATGGTGGAAACAATGGCGGCAAGGGAATCACAGACAAACCCGGCGGCTTGAAGCTGCAATCGGAAGGGCACGACGTGTATTACCGGAATATCTGGATCAAGGAAATGGAGCTTGATAAAGCAGACACAAACTTCTAAAACAGAAAAGACCTGGCAACTTGAAATTTGCCAGGTCTTTTTTCTGTGTCATGACCTTACTTGTTGTAAGCGATCTTGAAAATGGTCCCGTTCAAATCGTCGGTCACGTACAGCGCGCCGTCGGGTCCCTGCGCCAGTCCGCACGGGCGGTGCTGGATCGGGCCGGTAGGTTTCACCAAATCCACGCCTGCAAAATTATCCGCAAAAATCTCCCATTTACCCGGCTTACCATTCACAAAAGGTACAAATGCAACCAGGTAACCCTTTTTCAGCTCAGCCGACTGACTGTGAAATGCAATGAAGGCGCCGTTTTTATATTTTGCCGGGAACATACTCCCAGAGTAGAACAACAATGCATTCGGGCCCAGGTGAGCCGGAAAGCCCACCAATGGATTAATCGCCTTTTCACCGGCAGTCTTCTTTCCATCCCCGCCATATTCCGGCGCAAGCATCTTTTTGTTTTGGAAATGATCGTAGTAGATGTACGGCCAGCCTGCATCATCTCCTTCTTTCAGCTTGTACAGGGTTTCGGCAGGTAACTCTGCGCTTTGTTTCGGCGTATAATATTGGGGATACATATCGTCAAACTTGCCGCGCCCGTGAACAGTTACGTAAAGCGCGTCAGTTTTGTTATCCCAATCGATCCCAACCGCATTCTTCACTCCTGTCGCGTAACGGGTACCGTCTGAAAACTTCTGGTTCAGCTTAGCTGCATTGAATTTCCAGATACCGCCTGCCGAATCGAGGATCGTGCAGGGCGACATACCTTTTCCTGAACCTGTTTCCCGGCAATTGTCACTGTAAGACCCTACTGTCACGTACAAATTTCCTTTATTGTCGAGTGCGAGCGGTTTTGCATTGTCGCGGCCCTTGTCCACCAGCCCATCCACGATCAGCTCCGGATTGTCAAAATCTACGATTTCTTCCTTTTCGTTCAGTTTGTATCGATATACTCCTTTGTTGGAAGAACTGTACAAATAGCCGTTTTTGATGGCAATTCCGGTTCCGGGATAATCACCAAAGAGCTTTTGCTCGTCGATCTTACCATCCTTGTCTGAATCGCGGAGCAGGTAAATGCCTTTGCCGTCTTTAAGCTTGGAAAGCTTCACATACATATCCCCGTTTTTGCCGACCACCATATGGCGGGTCGGGCCCAGATCAGTTGCCAGGATTTTGGCTGAAAAGCCTGCGGGTAGCTTGATTTCTTTTGCATCGACTGGCTCTATTATGCTGCTTTTAGTCGGAAAGGGTCCGGGGGTACTTTTGTAGGCAAAAAGGGCTGCAGCCCCGGCTAGTCCCATAAAAAGGCCTGCCGATTTGAGTAACTTACTTTGCATGAAATGTTTGAATTGATTTTTGAATTGAATATTCAGATGCGATACAATGGAAATGCATTTAAAAGGATGTGGGCAAATACTTGCTACTTTGTCAAGCCTATATTTTTCTAGGCCCAGATGTAATTTGGAATAATTTTTTTTAACACCTTTGGCTTGCAGCCCGGTTGCTGACGCAGGCTGTTTAACCAATAATCTTTTTAACCTCAGAAGCTATGATTCCATTTGATGAAGATGACGATGAAGTTTATGATGACGACCTTCCGGGCAACTATCCTTCCGAAGAGGATATTTTCCGCAAAGGCCTGATCGAAGCAGATATTGATCCCGAAGATATAACCCGCATGAAGCGCCCGGCCGAGCTGGAAGCAGATGACTGGAACGAAAAAACCTTTGAAGACGACCTGACAGGAGAAGATCTTGACATCCCCGGCTCTGAATTTGACGATGAAGACGAGGAAATCGGTCGGGAAGACGAGGAAAATAATTATTACAGCCTCGGCGGAGACAACCACGAAGCCCAGGAAGAAAATCAGGGAGATTAGAGGGTCAAAAGCCTGGCAGAAATGCCGGGCTTTTTTGTAAAGCATTCGGCACCTGCATGTCAATAATCCAAGAATGCAGAGTACAAGTATGAAAATCCAGCTATTCGCTTTTTCCTAAAAAGCTGAGAAATTATGGCTGCATTTACTGCCGGGGCATTTAAAAAAGAGTTGGTTGCAATACTTGATTATTGGGCAAAATACGGTCCTGATTCCGAAAAAGGCGGCTTTTACGGCAGGGTTAACTACGAAAACCAGCCGGTAAAAGACGCCGAAAGATCGGTAGTGCTCACAGGCCGCATTCTCTGGACTTTCTCACTGGCGCACCGCCTTTTTAAAGAAGCAAAATACCTTACGCTCGCAGACCGCGCCTACCAGCAGCTTTCCAAAAACTTCATTGATCCCGAACACGGAGGTGTGTACTGGTCTACCACCGCAGACGGAGCACCCAAAGAAACCAAAAAGCAGATTTACGGAAACGCATTCGCGATGTACGGACTGAGCGAATATTACAGGGTGACGCACCATAAACCTGCACTCGAACAGGCAATCTCACTTTTCAATATCATCGAAAAACACGCATTTGACCCAAAGAATGGTGGTTATCGCGAAGCTTTTGCGAGAGATTGGAGTAGTACAGACGATTATATTTTGAGTGAAACCCCGTGGGTGAAAAGCATGAATACGCATTTACACCTGGTGGAAGCTTATACAAACCTGTATACGATATGGCCCGACAAGAAGCTGAAGAAACAGACTGCGAATATGCTGGACACGATTATTACGCACATCGTCAATCCGCTAACCAATACGATGCAGCTGTTCTTTGACGAACAATGGAAACCAAAGGATAACACTGTTTCCTACGGCCACGACATTGAAGCCTCGTGGCTGCTTTTCGAAACCGCCGAAATCCTGCACGACGAACAGTTGATCGCCAAAATGAAACAGAAATCGATTCAAATGGCGCGGGCTGCCAGTAAAGGACTTAGTGTTGATGGCGCGCTTAACTACGAGTACGATCCCTCAACAAACCATACGCAGACGGACCGCAGCTGGTGGGTAGGCGCAGAACGAAATGTCCTTACCACAATGCACGCGCCTGCGCCGAGATGTGGCGCCGCATAGAAAAAGGTTAGTCTCAGTTAAAGAACATTTCGTCGACGAGCAGCAATGCGCGGTTACCCTTCGAACCGTGCCACTCGGGCATTTTCTCCACCGGCTTCACTACCACTTTCACGAAAGATACGTGCTGCGGCTTAAACTGACCTTCCGCCATTTTCAGGGTTGGCTTATCCCCTTTCAAAGGCAGCGGCGCTTTGAATGTGGAAATCAGTTTGAGATTCTCGCGGCTGTTACCACCCCACACTTCCACAAGCTGCGGCGGAAATATGCCCGTGGCTTCCTCAATCATGTAATGCAGCCCAACGGAAGACAGGTTGACCGGCTTTTTAAATTCCGACATTAATACCATATCATTATTCCGCACACCCGCCCAATTGTTAGCCCACGCTGGATTATTCGCTCCGATCACTCCGAGTTTTTTATCAAAAAACGTTTTTGCTCCCTCTGCCTGATGCACGCGGTTGAGCGGTTGCAGCAGATTGACACTATCGGGATTGTAAGCGCTTTTGAAAAAATCGAAAGTAGCAAGCTCACTTCCATACCAGCCATTTTTGTAAGCCCTCGCTTTGATAGTAGCACTGTTGGTTAAAATCGTTTTGTTATCAAATAGCGGCGAGTTAATACTATCCGGCTCAGTCCCGTCCATAGTAAAGCGGATATCCACTCCTTTAATCGGGTGTCTTAATTGCAGCGCCGCAGTTTGGGCGAAGATCATGCTGCTGTTCTTAACCTGGGGCGGGTTCAATCGCAACGGATTTTTACCATCATCCTTAAAGCCACCTATGATTTCCACACTCCTGATTTCCTTTTGTAAAGTGGCAACATCCGCCGCGGAGAGCTTCGTATCCCACACCGTAACGGTTTTGAGGCTCTTCAATGCAGGTAACAAAGCTTTCATATCCACCAGGTTGACCTTGGTGCCTGAGAGCGTCAGATTTTGAAGGTATTTGAGTGAAGAAAGTTCTTTGAGTCCGGTCGCTGTTACTTCTGTGAAATTAAGATCAAGCTTGCGCAGATTTTCAAACTGTGTGATACTTTTCAGATCGGCATCTTTTACCGGCATTTTATTGAGGTTTAGCGACACAATCTGCTGCCTGATTTTACTCAGCTCATCCAATTGCTTTGCATTATAACTCGCCGCATTATAAATGTTCACCGCAAGCGCAGGCGATTCGCGGGCGAGTGGCAGGATTGTCCGGTAATCGGAATTCAGTTTAGCTACCTCATCTTCGTCCGCTGCGTCAAAATCGAATTGCTCTTCTGCCTGGGCAGGTTTAAGATAGGCAGTAGCTAGCAGCCGCAAGGAATCCGATGCGCCAAGATCGACCAGCTTTTTGTTGAAATCCGCCTTCTGGTTCACCCACAAAGTGAGTAGAGAAATTTCCTGCAATGTAAGCTGGGCTTTGCCCGAAGGCGGCATATGCTTCTTTTCCTCCATTGGTAAATGCACCCTTTGCAGCAGCAGGCTCATCGCCGCATTGCCCGGCACAATCAGCTTGCCTGACTTCCCACCTTTCATAATCGAAGCCGGATCTCTCAGGATCAGCTCGCCTTTGAGCTTATCGGGATTGTGGCAGCTGGTGCATTTCTGTTCCAGGATCGGCTGAATTACATTGGTATATACTACCGCTTCGTTCAGCGGTACCGCAGTCATTTCATTTTGCTTTGATACCGGCTCCCAGATAAAGTTACTTCCATGCGTCAGCGCCGCGCCGTAATGCCCGGTAAGTACCAATGCGATTACAGTCACAAAGGCGCCGGCTTTGGCGACAGGCGCTTTGTACCAACCCGTATTCCTGACAAAATAGATAAGGGAAGCAATAAAGAAAATACCGGCACCGGTCCACTTATGAAGGGTCAGAACTTCACCGGCATATCCCTCTTCCTTTGACAGGAAAAGCCCCATAATCACCGTGATAGCGGCGAACAAAGCGCCTATTAGAAGCAGGTTTTGAAGAAAATTCTTATAAAACAGATTAGTCGCATACTCTGGCTTGAACCTGAAAAATTCAAGCAGCATGGCAATCAGCAGGATTACAATGGGAAAGTGCAGGATCAGCGGGTGCATTCTTCCGATCGTTTGCAACCAGGCGGGAACCACCAGCTTGCTTTCAAAAATCAGTAAGAACAGAATGAAAATATTGCAAGCAACAAGTACTTGTTCCGCAAAAAACCTGAATCTTAAATACATTAAAGTCTCACCAAGAATTTGATCAAATAAGAATTTACCTGACTTCGTCAGCTGATAATATCACGCACTACCCTACCCGACACGTCGGTCAAGCGGTATCTTCTGCCAAGGTGTTTAAAAACAAGTTTCTCATGGTTCAAACCCAGCTGATGCAATACAGTAGCCTGAAAATCATGCACGTGCACGGGATCTTTGACAATGTTATACCCGAGCTCGTCTGTCTCTCCGTACACCATTCCGGGCTTGATACCTCCGCCCGCCATCCATATCGTAAAGCAACGCGGGTGGTGATCCCGGCCATAGTTATCGGCTGTCAGTTTTCCTTGTGTGTAGCTCGTGCGACCAAATTCACCGCCCCAGATTACAAGCGTTTCGTCGAGCAAACCTCTCTGCTTCAAGTCGGTAACCAATGCCGCCGAGGCCTGGTCCACGTCCATTGCCTGCTTGGTAATTTCAAAAGGAAGGTTACCGTGCTGGTCCCAGCCCTGGTGATAAAGCTGCACGAAACGAACCCCGTTTTCAGAAAGTTTCCGCGCCAGCAGGCAGTTGGCGGCATAGGTACCCGGTACCAGACATTCGGGGCCGTAAAGTTTGATAATATCGTCTGATTCTTTCGACAAGTCCATTACTTCCGGCACCGCAGTCTGCATGCGGTAGGCCATTTCATACTGCTTGATCTTGGCTGTAATTTCCGGATCGCCAAATTCCTGGTAAGATAATTCGTTCAGCTGCGACAGATTATCCAACATCTCGCGGCGCTCTTTCCGGTCCATTCCGTCGGGATCGCGCAGGTACAAAACGGGATCTTCGCCTTTGCTGAACTGCACACCCTGGTGTACGGAATCGAGAAAACCGTTTGACCATAATTTGGAATAAACACCCTGTCCATTGCCCACACCCCGCGAAAGCAGAACAGTGAAATTGGGCAGGTTCTTATTCTCATTTCCAAGACCATAACTCAGCCAGGAGCCCATACTGGGACGATTTCCCTGCTGGGAGCCGGTTTGTAAAAACGTCAGGGCAGGATCGTGGTTGATCGCTTCCGTATACATCGATTTTACAATGCAGATATCGTCCACAATCTTGGAAGTATAAGGCAGCAAATCGCTAATCCACGCCTGGGACTGGCCATATTGCTTGAAATCCACGAACGAACCGACCAGCGGGAATGAAGCCTGATTGGCTGTCATACCCGTAAGCCGCTGGTTTCCACGCACGGACGGAGGAATTTCTTGTCCGAGCATTTCACGAAGTTTGGGTTTGTAGTCAAAAAGCTCCTGCTGCGAAGGCGCACCGTTCTGGAACATATAGATCACCCGCTTGGCCTTGGGCGCAAAATGCGGAATGCCGGGTGCAAGTCCCTCCTCTTCCAACCCGCCGCCTTTCAGCAGATCAGGCATTAACAGCGACCCCAGCGCCACACTCCCGATCCCCAGGCTCATCGTCGATAAAAACCGCCGGCGATTAAAGTTGAACCCGTGTTCTATAATTTCTTTGTCCATATCTTTTTAGATGTCAGCTGTCGGCCATCGGCTATCAGCTTTTTAGTACTAAATTTTTCTCCTCAAAACCCATAAAAGCCGACTGCCGAAAGCCGAAAGCCGACTGCTATCTTAACTTTTCGTTATCGTTTCCTCCAAATTGTAAATCGTCGAAATAACCCGCATCAGTGACGCAAGGGCTTTTTTGTCGACGTTTCTTGTTAATGGGTACTCCCCGATCGCGACCATTTTTTCGGCGGAAGCGGGGCTGATCGTTTTTAATTCTTTTTCATAATATCCTGTCAAAACCGCCAGCTCCTTTTCGGAAGGTTTGCGGCAGACGATCAGCCTGAATGCTTTGGTGATTTTTTCGTTCGCATCTGTTTTCTCCTGTAAGAGCTTGGCAGAAAGTACGCGGGAAGCTTCCAGCACGGCAGGATCGTTCATCATCACCAGTGCCTGCAAGGGAGTGTTCGTTTTTAACCTTTTTACTTCGCACAAATCGCGGTTGCTCGCGTCGAAAATGCTCATGGTAGGCGGCGGGACGGTTCTTTTGATCAGGGTGTACATCCCGCGGCGGTACAGGCTCGCACCATGGTCCTGATTATACACGGAAAGTAATCCGCGTCCGGACGTCGCGCCTTCCCACAAGCCGGCGGGCTGGTAAGGTTTTACGCTCGGCCCTCCGATGGTTTTGTTCAGAAGTCCGCTGCTCGATAGTACCAGGTCTTTGATAAATTCGGCATGAATGCGGTATCTCGACCCGCGCGCCAGAAGAATGTTTTCGGGATCCACTGCCAGTTTTTCCTTGGTAACTACTGCCGATTGCCTGTAAGTGGCAGAGGTAACCATTTGCTTGACAAGCCTTTTGACATCCCAGTTATGCTCCATGAAGTCAACAGCAAGCCAGTCGAGTAACGCAGGGTGCGAGGGCAATTCTCCCTGCATTCCAAAGTCCCCGGAGGTTTTCACAATGCCTTTTCCAAAGAATTCCTGCCAGAGAATGTTGACGTAAACACGGGAAGTCAATGGATTTCGCTTGTCGAATAACCACTGGGAAAGTCCGAGCCTGTTCTTCGGATATTTGCTGTCGAAAGGAAGGATGGAGCTGGGCGTACCTGGCTGCACTTCGTCGCCCAGCGCGTCGTAAACGCCTCTTTTCAAAATGTAAGTTTTCCGGGTGGAATCCAGATCCCCCATCACCGAAACGATCAGCCTGTTAGTATCGGGCTTATTGACGAAGCTGAGAATGCTTTTTACATCCTCGTCACTGATCTCCATCAAGGGTTTTTTGGCATAAGTCTCCGGTCCGCCGATCACCGATTCGATACCTACTTCATTCACATTGTTAAAGAATGCAAACATCTGATAGTATTCCTTTTGGGAAAATGGATCGTACTTATGATCGTGGCAATGCGCGCATTCGAGTGTGACGCCCAGTAGCCCTTTTCCAAAAAGATCGTTGCGGTCGGTTACGTACATAATGCGGTACTCCTCGGGTATCACACCGCCTTCCTCGGTTATTTTATGGTTTCTGTTAAAACCGGTTGCCAAAAGCTGCTCTTTTCCGGAGTTCGGGAGCAAGTCGCCAGCCAGCTGCCAGGTTACAAAATCATTGTAATGCATGTTTTTGTTGAATGCATGGATCACCCAGTCGCGCCAGGGCCACTGCGTCCGGTAACCATCGTCCTGGTACCCGTGCGAATCGGCATAGCGCGCCAGATCCAGCCAGTGAATGGCCATTTTCTCACCGTAAGCAGGGTTTTTCAGAAGCTGATCAACCATTTTCTCATATGCTTCCGGACTGTTATCAGCCAGGAATTCGTCCATCATTTTCAATGTCGGCGGCAGACCTGTCAGATCGAGGCTCAGGCGTTTCAGCAGCCGCTCTTTGTCAGCTTCTTCATTTGGCTTTAATCCCTTTTGTTCCTGTTTTTCAAGAATAAAATAGTCGATTTCATTTTTGGGCCAATCCTCATTGTCTACTTCGGGTACCGCGATTTTCCTTGGCGCTACAAAAGCCCAGTGTTTCTCGTACTTCGCTCCTTGCTTGATCCACCTTTCAATGAGGTCAACCTCGCGCTGTGACAATTTGAGGTTGGATGCAGGCGGCGGCATGCGCAGGGAAGTATCTGTGGTCGTAATGCGGAGGTAGGCTTCCGAAAGTTCCGGCTTTCCTGCCACAATTGCGTGGGCTTTCGGGTTGTCCTTCAATGCTTTGAATGCAGCCACAGGATCGTCGAGGCGCAAGCCGGCTTCGCGCTTGTTCGCGTCAGGACCGTGACAAGCCAGGCATTTATCTGAAAGAATGGGACGGATATCGAAGTTGTAGCTGACCTGCTCGGGTAATTTCTCGTCAGCAGCCTGATTCGACGACGTATTATTGCAGGATTTAAAAACCAATGCGGTCCATACCAGGAGTATGGTGCAAGTTATTCTTGTCTTAAATGTCATGGCACGAGGTTCAGGAAACTGCTTGTACAGATACGTCAGCTGATTAAATTAACGCAAAATTGTACACTTATTTATACAATAATGAACATTTTAAACATAACAACTATCCTGCACTATACTGCCTGTACTATATTTTAGATATAAAATGCAATTCAGATTATCCGATCCATCGAATTTGTAAGAAAACCGGTTTGCGAAAGCCGCTGGAAGCAAGAATTTGGCACGCTGCTATGAAACCCGGGCATTGAGGGCTAATTTGCGGGCAGCAACTATTCATTATTATGGGACTACGGACCTACATCCGGGAAAACTTCATTCTCGATATAAAACCATTTAAACCGAAAAATCTGCGCCGACCGGCCAATATGCTGGAAGTGGTCTCAGCCTGGGAAGGTTTGGAGCTGATCATCGCCGATATCATTGACCAGTTTCACCTGGGAAATGAACGCTGCATTGAATTTGGAGTGGAATTCGGGTACTCGTCTGTTGTATTTTCCAACTTTTTCCAGTCGGTAACAGGTGTGGATACCTTTGAGGGTGACGAACATACGGTCAACAAAAGTGAGCACTTCCGCGACACAAGTGCGCGTTTGGCACCTTATCCTAACATCCATTTAGTTAAGTCCGACTACCGCGACTGGATCAAAACAGACCAGAACCGGTACGATTTAGCGCACGTGGATATTGTTCATAATTATAAGGAAACATTTGAATGCGGCCTCTGGGCAGCGCAGCATAGCGACTGCACGATCTTTCATGATACCGAAAGTTTTCCGGCTGTAAGGCAGGCTGTCAAAGACATTGCCAAACAAACTGGCCAGACTTTGTACAATTATCCCAAACACTTTGGCCTGGGAATTCTGGTTGACAAAAAATCTATTTCCACGAAATAAGACGGCTGAAATACATGTATGGAAAAGCTTCCGGTCATCATCGACTGCGATCCCGGCCTTGACGATGCGCTGATGCTGATGCTCGCATTTGGCAGCGATCAACTCGATGTAAAAGCGGTTACGGTATCAGCAGGAAACCAGACGCAGGACAAGACTTTTACAAATGCAATTAAAATCCTTTCCCTGATTGGAACCAATGCGCCTGTATTCCGCGGTGCCGAAAAACCACTGTCCTGTGAGCTGATTATTTCGAATGATATGCCGGGCGAAATGGTATTTAATGAACCTTCATTCCCCGCCGTTACGACTGTTCCGAACACAATTCCCGCGGCAGCAGCTATGGCTGGTATCTTGGAAGAAGCAACAAAAAAAGTAACGATCGTAGCAACCGGCCCGCTTACCAATATTGCCACATTCCTGAGCAATTATCCGAATTTGAAAGTCAAAATCGAACGTATCGTGCTCATGGGCGGCGGGATTTTCCGGGGTAATATGACGCCACTGGCTGAGTTCAATATGTACGTCGACCCGGAAGCGGCCGCCATTGTTTTCCGGTCCGGTGTTCCTGTTACGATGTGCGGTTTGGATGTGACGCACAAAGCATTGGTTTTTCCTCGCGACATAGAATTGTTCCGGACTTTCAAAAACAAGTCAGGCGAAGTGGCGGCAAGCTTAATGGAACTATTAGCAAAAAATTACCCGGAGCAAACGGCGGAATTGCAAGGAGGAACCGCATTACACGATCCCTGCGCTATTGCCTGGCTTCTTAATCCCGGCATATTCACGACAAAAGCTTGCTATGTGGATGTGGAAACAAAGGGAGAACTGACGCGCGGCGTTACTGTGGTGGATTTTTACGATGTACTCCACCGGGAGCCTAACACGATGGTAGCCTACGATGTCGACAGGCTGGCATTGATCGATATGCTCTTCAATGCAGTGAGGAACCTGCCCTGAAAATCAGAGCAGCACAGAAACTTCATCTTCTACACTTCTGCGGCTGGCCTGGTGCCGCACCACGATGTTGCCGGCATACAGAATAGCCAGTCCGCCAACAGAACAAAACGCCATCATACCGACCATCGGAACAGCTGTATTGTTGTGAAATAGACTTACCAGAGCTGAAATGATTGCACCCGCGCCCATCCGCCAGCTGCCCATTAAAGCCGAGGCACTGCCCGTATGTTTGTGAAAAGGTGCCAGCGACAATGCAGATGCATTTGGTCCCGTTAACCCTTGTCCGCAAAGGAAGAGGAACATCATTCCAATCAATGGAAGCAGGCTAAACCAATTATTAAAAACCCCGACGATCAAAACCAATCCGACTAAACTCTGACTGATGAGCGTGGTTTTAATAATCTGCTCGCTGGTAAATCTCTTTAGAAGAATGTGGTTCAACTGCGTGGAACCGATCATTGCAAAAGCCAGGAATGCGAAAATCCAGCCGTATTGCTGTTCGGACACTTTGTAGATATTCATAAAAACGTCCGAGGAGCCCGCTATATAGGCGAAAGGTGCCGCAGTAGCCAGGCCGCCGGCCAGTGTGTACAGTAAAAATTGCGGCTGACTTAATACAATCCCAAACCCCTTCATAACTGCACGAGGCTGCAATGAAACCGAGGGATCTGCTGCGCGACCGGTGGGAAGGAAAAAGTAGATCGCCAGCATCATCACACTTACGATGCCAGCCAGGATCACGAAAATCCATTGCCACGCGATCGTTGAAGTCACATACCCGCCAATGGTGGGTGCGATCATCGGGGAAACGGCGATCACAAGTGTGATGAGTGAAAACACTTCTGCCCTTTTCTGAGGCGCAAAAAGGTCACTTACCAGTGCCTGCGACGCGACCAGACCTACACAACCGCCCATTGCCTGAAAGAACCGCATCGCGATCAATGCATCTACAGAGGAAGTTAATGCGCAGCCGATGGATGCGATGACATACAAGCCCAGGCCCACATAGAGAGGCTTTTTACGACCAAAACGGTCGAGCAACGGACCGTAAAGGATTTGTCCCAAACAAATTCCGATCAGG
>NZ_JBHYGF010000018.1:0-15159 GCF_051859145.1 Dyadobacter sp. | reverse complement strand
CGCAAAAAGTTAACTAAGCGTTATGCTGGCCGAGATCGTCAAAGAACCTGATACAAAAAAGCCCGCCGCAGAAGAGCGGCTCCTCCTGCCGTCTTCGACCGGGAAAATGGCCTGGATATTGGGTTTACTACTGCTTGCCAGCATTATTTTCTCCGCCTGCACCGGCGCGCTTTCCATTTCAATGAAGGAGCTGACTGAAATAATTGCATTGAAGCTCGGACTAATCAGGGAAACTTCAGTGGAAGAGCAGAAATCCATTGTTTTCTGGGTGATCAGGTTACCAAGAGTTTGCCTGGCTGTGCTGATCGGCGCCGGATTGGGAATTGCCGGCGCTTCTCTGCAGGGACTTTTCAGAAACCCGATCGCTGACTCCACGCTCATTGGTGTTACCTCGGGCGCGTCACTCTTCGCTGTTTTTGTATTAATGCTCAACGTTAAATATATGGGAATGCTGAACGAGCTCGCAGGAGTTTACAGCATTTCCTTTGTCGCATTTCTCGGCGCGGCGCTCACTACTTTTTCGGTGTACCAATTGTCAAAAGTGGCAGGCGAAGGCAGCATTACTACCCTCCTGCTGTGCGGTATTGCGATTAATGCATTTGTTGGTGCGATTACGGGCTTAATGACTTACCTCGCCGACGATCAGCAGCTGCGCAGCATTACCTTCTGGAACCTCGGAAGCCTCGGCGGCGCCACTTGGACTTCCGTGCTCGCAGTTGCGCCATTTGTAGGTATCTCCGTTCTGTTTATGCCCTACCTGTCCAAAGCATTGAACCTGCTGGTTTTAGGAGAAAGCCAGGCGGCAAGTCTGGGCGTGGACATGAAATTGCTGAAAAGAAAAGTAATTATCCTGGCAACAATGGGCGTCGGCGCCTCTGTGGCAGTGGCTGGTACAATCGGGTTCGTCGGCCTCGTAGTCCCTCACATCATACGCACCACTTTCGGCCCCAATCATAAAACACTTATTATCGGTTCTGCGATAGCGGGCGCCATTGTACTTACCCTCGCCGACACGCTGTCGAGAACGATCGTAGCTCCTTCTGAGCTGCCGATCGGGATACTTACCTCGCTACTTGGTACCCCGTTTTTCATTTATATTCTTTGGGACCAAAAACGAAAAAGGCTATGATGGAGATCAATCAGGCAGGCTTTGAGGTGCGCGGCCGCAGGCTTTTACACAACATCAGCTTTTCGGTAAATGCGGGTGAGTTCTGGGCGATTATCGGCGCAAATGGCGCGGGAAAATCTACATTGATCAAGCTGTTATCTTCGGAGCTCACGGCAAGTTCAGGTACTATCGTATTCAGGGGAAAAGATCTTGAAAAATATAAGCTGCGTGAACTGGCGCGGCAGCGGGCGGTACTTACCCAGCACAATTCAATCGCATTGTCATTCACAGTACAGGAAATTGTATTAATGGGCAGATACCCTTTCTACGACTCACAACCTTCACAGCGGGACTTGGCGATTGTAGATATGTGCTTGAAAAAAGTAGGGATAGCGCATTTAAAATCGCGTTTGTACCCTACACTTTCCGGTGGCGAGCAGCAGCGGGTGCAGGTATCCCGCGCCTTGGCGCAGATCTGGGAGGTAGATAATGGATTGTTACTGCTCGACGAACCGACAACCGGAATGGACCTGCTGCATCAGTGTGAGACCTTTCAGCTGGCGAAAGAAATGACAACCAAAGGTTTTGCTGTTGTCGCCGTAATCCACGATCTCAACCAGGCTTTGCAGTACGCCGACAAGGTTTTAATGCTCAAAAACGGCGAAAGCTTCGCGATGGGCGCACCAGGCGAAGTTTTAAATGAAACGTGTATCAAAGCTGCATTCGGATTACCCGTACAGCTGGTACATGCTGAAAACCTGCAATTTCCGATTATAGTACCCGATGTCACACCGGTTTCGCAGGGAATTCCCCCAATCTAAATATCACTTTTAAAATACAAGACAATGAAATCAACCCTTTCACCCGATAGAACTGAACTTAGAGAACGCTGGGAACAATACAAGCTGGCTAATCCAAAAACGAGGATTCGCGACGCTGCAAAAGAGCTGGATACCAGCGAAGCCGAGCTCGTTGCGACGGGGATTGGTAAAACTGCCACGCTGCTCGAAGGTGATTTCAGGGAACTGATCAAAGAAGTAGGTTCACTCGGCCACGTAATGGCGCTCACCCGCAATGATCACGTAGTGCATGAGCGGAAAGGTATTTATGAAAAAATCTCATTCAATAACCACGTGGGCCTTGTTTTGGGAGAGGATATAGACCTCAGGTTATTTTTAGGCGACTGGAAATTCGGTTTTGCAGTTTCTGAAAATGACCGGCATAGTTTGCAATTCTTCAACAGCTTTGGCGAAGCTACGCACAAAATTTACCTGACGGAGAAAAGCAACAGGGAGGCTTACAATGCATTGGTAGCCAAGTACACTGCTGCTGATCAGCAACTTAACCTGCTTGTTACTCCAAAACCGGAAAAAATAACAGAACCTGAAACTCAGCCGGACATCGACGTAGCTGCATTCCAGTCTGAGTGGCTGGCATTGAAAGACACGCACGATTTCTTCACATTGCTGCGTAAGTACAAACTTTCGCGCAAACAGGCGCTTCGCCTGGCGCCTGAGGGTTACGCTTACCAGATCACACCTGCGAGTATGAAGCCGGTTTTCGACGCGATTTCTGAAACCGGTCTGCCGATTATGGTTTTTGTTTCAAACCCGAATTGCATTCAAATCCACACCGGACCGATCAACAAGATTTTTGTAATGGGCCCGTGGCTGAACATTATGGACCCAGAATTTAACCTTCATTTGCGCGAAGACGCGATTGATGAAGCCTGGATCGTGAAGAAACCGACCGAGGATGGGATCGTAACAGGCATCGAGCTGATCGATAAAGATGGGGTTATGTTCAACCAGTTTTTTGGAAAGAGAAAACCGGGTATCCCTGAATTAAAAGAATGGCCGGAGCTGCTGGAAAGAGCAGTAACCAGGTTAAACTGAGAACAGAATTTAGATTTTAAGATAAAATTTCGCCATAGTAATTAAGAAAACCGGTTTCATTTTGAGCCGGTTTTTTTGTTTATACTCAAATTCAATATTTAATCAAAGAATAAATTTTATGGAAACTTTTTCAAAAACCTAAAAACCTAATAAACTGGTAATTAACATTTTAAACAGCATTATCTGTAAACTTTTCTCAATGGAATGAAGTTGATTTTGTTTATATTTGATTACAGCATCAATTATCTACTATACTCAAAGTCATCTATATGGAAACAATTCAGTCCTCGCAATCCGAACGGACTTACACGTCCGACGAAGCATACCAGGCTTCCCTTCAATACTTTAAAGGTGATGATCTTGCTGCCCGGGTTTGGGTGACGAAATACGCATTAAAGGATTCATACGGTGCGATCTACGAGGCGACGCCAGATGATATGCACCGCCGCATTGCCCGGGAGATTGCGAGAATTGAACGGAACTATGCTAATCCGCTGAGTGAGGACGAAATTTTTGATCTGATTAAAGAATTCAAATATATTATTCCGCAGGGAAGCCCGATGACGGGCATTGGTAACCCTTACCAGATCGCTTCGCTTTCCAACTGCTTTGTGATCGGAAACAATGGCGCTGCTGATTCTTATGGCGGTATCATGAAAATTGATCAGGAGCAGGTTCAGCTGATGAAACGGCGCGGTGGCGTGGGCCACGACTTGTCGCACATTCGCCCGAAAGGCTCGCCTGTGAAAAATTCCGCACTTACCTCGACGGGCATTGTGCCATTTATGGAGCGTTTTTCAAACTCCACGCGAGAAGTAGCGCAGGATGGTCGCCGGGGTGCATTGATGCTTTCCGTAGCAATCCGCCACCCGGATTCAGAAGATTTTATCGACGCTAAAATGACGCAGGGCAAAGTGACCGGTGCCAATGTATCTGTGCGGATCGATGATGATTTCATGAAAGCTGTTGAGTCGCAAACTACTTACAGACAGCAATATCCGGTAAAAAGTACCACGCCAACTCACGTCAAAGATATCGACGCAACTGCGCTCTGGAAGAAAATCGTGCATAATGCGTGGCAGTCTGCCGAGCCAGGGATACTGTTTTGGGATACAATTACCCGCGAGTCTGTTCCCGATTGTTATGCTGATCTGGGCTATGAAACGGTTTCAACAAACCCTTGCGGTGAAATTCCATTGTGCCCCTACGACTCCTGCCGCCTGTTGGCGATCAACCTGTTTTCCTACGTGGAAAATCCATTTACGGAATCTGCAAGCTTCAACTGGGCTTTGTTCAAAAAACACATCGCAGCAGCTCAGCGCATGATGGACGATATCATCGACCTTGAATTGGAGAAAATCGATGCTATCATACAAAAGATCGACGCGGATCCCGAAAGCGAAGAAGTGAAGCTCGTGGAAAAAAATCTTTGGATTAATATCCAGAAAAAGGCGCAGGAAGGTCGCAGAACGGGCATTGGTATCACCGCCGAAGGTGATATGCTGGCTGCATTGGGCCTGCGTTACGGAAGCGACGCGGGAAATGATTTTGCAGTGGAAATTCACAAAACCGTTGCATTGGAAGCCTACCGCGCCTCTGTGCACACTGCCAAAGAACGCGGCGCATTTGCCATTTTTGATTCTGAGAGAGAAAAAAATAATCCTTTTATACAAAGACTTAAAGCCGCAGATGCGCAGCTGTATTATGAAATGATGGAATACGGCCGCAGAAATATTGCATTGCTCACCATCGCACCTACTGGTACCACGAGCTTAATGTCGCAAACTACTTCCGGTATCGAGCCGGTTTTTCTTCCTGTTTATAAAAGAAGAAGAAAAGTTAATCCGAACGATAAAGACGCGCGCGTCGACTTTGTAGATGAAGTGGGCGATTCCTGGGAAGAATACGTTGTTTTTCACCATCGTTTTAAAGAATGGATGCAGATAAACGGCCATGATTTAACAAAGAATTATTCGCAGAAAGAGCTTGACGAGCTCGTTAAGAAATCGCCTTACTACAAAGCGACCAGCAACGATGTAGATTATCTTAAAAAGGTAAAAATGCAGGGCGCGATCCAGCAGTGGGTAGACCACTCGATCAGTGTGACGATCAACATGCCGAATGATGTAACCGAAGAGCTGGTCGGAGAATGCTATATGGAGGCCTGGAAAGCGGGCTGTAAGGGAGTTACAGTTTACCGGGATGGTTCAAGATCCGGTGTTCTGATTTCGAATGAAGAGAAAAAAGAAGAAAAGTCTGCCGACGCTCCTGCGCCGTTCCCTACCGAGAGGCCACAAACTCTGGAAGCGGATGTGGTGCGTTTTCAGAATAAAAAAGACAAATGGATTGCATTCATCGGTACGATCGACGGTCGCCCATACGAAATCTTTACCGGTTTTGCCGACGATGAAGACGGTATCCTGATCCCACGTTGGGTAAATGACGGATTTATCATCAAAAACCGGGAAAGTGACGGCACATCGAGATACGATTTTCAATACAAAAATACCCGCGGCTACAAAACCACGATTGAAGGTCTTTCTTACAAATTCAATCCTGAGTACTGGAACTACGCGAAGCTGATTTCCAGCACATTACGCCATGGAATGCCGATTGAAAAAGTAGTGGACCTGATAGGAAGCCTGCAACTGGACGAAGCGATCAACACCTGGAAAGCGGGAGTAGCGCGTGCATTGAAACGGTACATTCCGGACGGAACTGAGGCAGCCAAGCAGAAATGCCAGAACTGTAATTCAACAAACCTCCAATACCAGGAAGGCTGCCTGACCTGTAAAGATTGCGGATCATCGAAGTGCGGGTAGAGCGGAGGCTTTCGGCCATCGGCTATCAAAATAGGAATTTTCGTTAAAACAAAGTTTGATAGCCGACGGCATCATTTCTATACACCTCTAAAAATTTGAAATTGGAATTCACACTATACATGGATGAAAGTGGCGACCATGGCCTTGACAGAATTGATCCGGGGTTTCCAGTATTTGTACTTTGCGGAGTACTATTCTACGAAGATGGTTACCAGAAAATGCGAGATCATCTTAATCAGATTAAAATAAAATTCTGGGGAACGAAAGAAGTAATATTCCATTCCAGGGACATTCGCAAGTGTCAGAAGGAATTTCAGATACTGCTTGACCTCAATATCAAGGCCGCATTCTACACAGAACTAAATGCCTGTATATCTGCACATCCATTCAAAATCATCGCTGCTGCAATAGATAAGACCAAGTATATCCAACGATATGGTCGAATTGCTGATGATCCTTATGAAATTAGCCTTTCCTTCATCATCGAAAGAACCATTTTCTTGCTGGATGATTTCAAGCATAAATCTAAATCTATCCGAATTATAATTGAGAAAAGAGGTGAGAAAGAAGATAAGAAACTAGCCAGCTATTTTGAAAAAGTAAAAGCGCGGGGCACTGGTTTTATAGGGCGTGAAAGAATCCAGGAATACGACCTGAAAATTGAATTTAGAGACAAAAAAGACAATATCAATGGGCTACAAGTAGCGGATTTAATCCCTTATCCGATTGCTACTCACACAATGCATCCGACAAGAGCTAATCCTGCATTTGACTTGTTGCAACCCAAATTCTACCAGAAGCAAGGAAAAATTTTTGGGCTGAAAAGATTTCCTTAAAAAACAAAAGAGCCATTCCCAATTAAGAATGACTCTTTTTGCCGACCGGGAGACACCCCAATCCCAGAACAAATATACCTTAATCTGTATATTAAAAAAACTAAATATGATCCTCCACAACACCCAAATAGTTGTACGGAGTCAATGCGCGGAGTTCTTCGCGGATTTTTTCTGATACGTCCAGGGTTTCGATAAAGCGGGAAATAGAATCCTTGGTAATTTTATCGTTGGTACGCGTCAGTTCTTTTAATGCTTCGTAGGGTTTCGGGTAGCTTTCGCGGCGCAGGATCGTTTGGATCGCTTCTGCTACAACAGCCCAGTTATCTTCCAGGTCCGCTTTCAACATTTCACCGTTCAGCTCCACTTTGCCCAGACCTTTTAAAAGAGAATTCAATGCAATTGCAACATGCGCGAGTGGTACACCGATATTCCTCAAAACAGTAGAATCCGTTAAATCGCGCTGCAAACGGGATATGGGTAGTTTACCTGCAAAGTGCTCAAACAACGCCGAAGCCAGACCCAGGTTACCTTCCGAGTTTTCAAAATCAATCGGGTTTACCTTGTGTGGCATTGCCGATGAACCCACTTCGCCGGCTTTGATCTTTTGTTTGAAATAACCCATCGAAATGTAGGTCCACATATCCCGGTTCAGGTCTGTCAGAATGGTATTCAGCCTTTTCAGACAGTCGAAAGTAGCAGCCAGGTTATCGTAATGCTCAATCTGGGTAGTATGCTTGCTTCTTTTTAAACCCAAACCTTCAACAAAGTGATTGGCAAACGCCATCCAATCTTGTTTGGGATAAGCTACGTGGTGTGCATTGAAGTTACCTGTTGCGCCGCCGAACTTAGCCGAAGCCGGAATTTTATCCAGCATTTCCAACTGCCGCTCCAACCTTTCCACAAACACCAGAAACTCTTTCCCCACCCGGGTAGGAGAAGCTGGCTGACCGTGCGTGAATGCCAGCATCGGCACATTTTTCCACTCAATGGACATTCTTTTTAATACAAAAAGAACCTGGCGGAACAGCGGCTTGATCTGACGCTCCAATGCATCCCGCAACGAAAGAGGAATGGCGGTGTTATTGATATCCTGAGATGTAAGACCGAAGTGGATAAACTCCTGGTAAGCCTCAATCCCCAGCTTTTCAAATTGTTCTTTGATAAAATACTCAACCGCTTTTACATCGTGGTTGGTAACTTTCTCGATATCCTTGATATGTAATGCATCCTGCTCACTGAAATCCTCATAGATTTTGCGCAGCGATGGATATTTCTTTTTGTCAAATTCTGATAACTGGGGAAGGGGCAACTCGCATAATGCGATGAAGTATTCTATTTCAACAAAAACCCGGTAATAGATGAGGGCGTACTCAGAGAAATAAGTCGATAGTTCAGATACTTGTTTGTAGTAACGGCCATCAACCGGAGAGATCGCTGTGAGTTGATTTAAAGACATGATTTTCAATACAGAAATTGATTATCGCGCAAAGTTAGTGGAATTCATGGTGTGAAAATGGTAAAAAGGGGACGAAATATTCTTTTTGGGATCAGAGACAGATTATATAAAACTATTCGCATATTTCGCGACTGAACCTTACTCCCGTATTTCTATGCAGCCTTCACCCTTTGTTGGAGAATTAGTCGGAACCATGATTCTCATTTTACTTGGTAACGGTGTAGTTGCCAATGTGGTTTTGAAAAGAACAAAGGGAGCAAACGGAGGCTGGATCGTGATTACAGCAGGCTGGGGTTTTGCGGTAATGATCGGGATTTTTACTGCCAATGCATTCGGAAGCGCGGCTGCACACCTTAACCCCGCAGTCACTGTCGGCTTTGCTGTTTTAAAAAACGATTACAGCCTGATTTCCAGCTACATTCCCGCACAACTGATCGGCGCATTTCTGGGTTCTGTACTTGTGTGGCTGCAATACCTGCCACATTGGAGAGAAACCGAAGATCAAGGCACCAAACTCGCCTGCTTCGCCACAGATCCTGCATTGCGCTCTGCGGGCGCCAATTTCCTGAGTGAATTTATAGCAACAGTTATTCTAATCGTGGGCGTAGTTGCAATCGGTTACGCGGGTACTTCGGATCCTGAAAAAGGGGGAATTCCGTCGGGTATAACACCTTACCTGGTCGGAATGCTGGTGTGGAGCATCGGGCTTTCGCTGGGTGGTACCACGGGCTATGCGATCAACCCGGTTCGTGACCTCGGTCCGCGGATCGCGCACGCTATTTTACCAATACCAAACAAAGGCAGCTCCGATTGGGGTTACGCCTGGATCCCAGTCGCTGCGCCCATTGCCGGAGCTGTCATAGGAGGTTTGATTCTACGCTCCTTCTCGTTTTAAATCATTTTAATCGACCTTGATTCTCCCGCCGCCTGAGTAGCTGCGGTACTCACCCCGGTACATGGCGTCCGCTGCCGCCGGACCTGCTGTGAAGTTGCCTTTCGATACAATTCTTACCTGGTAGTAAAACGTTTTTGGCTGGTTATTTGCTGTGGTGAAGAAATGAATTCTATCATCGCGAATATCGTAATATTCCGGCACCGCTGCATCTTTGATCCAAGGCATATCGCGCGGCTCGGTAATGCGCGGGTTTTCAATTTCAAACCCTGCCGGCAGTAAGTCGGTCACTACTACATTGTTAATCGGCAATCCATTCGTGCTTGTTAAGGTTAGCTTCACCACAACCAGATCATTCTGCTTGAATTCAGTTACCGGTGATCCGATTCGTGATAAAAATTGCCGGCGAATGCTTAAACCCTGATCTTCTTCGGTGTAGGTTCCTGTTGCCGACATCCCTTCTGTCTGCGCAAACCAGTACAAATCTCCTTTTCCCTGTGTTTTGATCAAAACCTTCTGGCCCGTCAAACCTTTCGAGATTTTAAGTTCTTTACCATTGAAAGTGCCTACCTGCTTATTTCCGGCAGCTACTGTGGCTGTTACCGTTGATCCTGCACTTTTCCTCGCCAGCTTTCCTAATGCAAGTACAGTGAAAACTGCTTCCTGTGTATTCAGGTAAGATGCCGATTGAACCGCCTGCGACAACTGGCGCCCCAGTGCCGGAATCTGCAAGTTACCAGGATCGGATTCCAGCAGTGTGTTCAAAACAAGCGACATATTCCTGAGCGGAGACGAATAGCTTTCGTCCAAGCCCTGGCCAGGATTTTCCGCCACGTATTTTTTAGGAAGTAATGCGGCAAAGCTGCGCGCGTCGCCCGCCAATTGGAATGCAGCTGCGAGCAGGTATTTGGAATCGGTAGTCAGCAGCTGCGCATTTTGTTTATAATAATTCATCGCAGCGCGGTTCGGGTTTCCATTTAAGGCAAGTACATAAAGTGAATAAATCGCCTCGCGTCTAGCTACCACTTTTCGGGTTTGTGTTCCTGTCGGCTGACCTTCATAAGCCAGCCCATTTCCGGTAGAAGCGATTACCACTTCCTTATTCGCCGTGGTACCGGATTGCTGTTTGAGATAATCGAGTGCCTTGCTGACAGTTTTCGCATTCACCTCAAAACCTGCCCGTCTCGCTTCTTCCAGAAAATGCACTGCGTAAGCAGTCGCCCACCAATCTTCCTGCGTCGCGCCCGGCCACATGCCCATTCCGCCATTATACAGCTGCTGCGACTCAACCTTTCTGATCGCCTGCTGAATGTTGGTCATGGGGTTGAAATCGCTTTCTGCATTCCTTACCATATACACCGGCGCCGCCATTGCTTTTACAAGATCGGCGAAGTATATCTGTGGAAATGCCTTTGAAATCGTCTGTTCCAGACAACCATAAGGGTAACCCAGCAATGTAGAAAGTGCCTTTCCTCCACCCTGAACAAGCGGCGACCGACTCAGTACAATCTGGCTTCTGCTTGTGGCAGGGATAAAAGATGAGCTCAGGTCGATTAATCCCTGCTGGTTAGCTGCAATGGAGCCTGATTTACTTGTTTTCAAAAGCGGAGAAGCCGGGCGAACAGTTACCTCCGTTTCATTCACGAAAGTTTCCCCAAATGCATTGACCTTCACTGTCAGTTTGGCCAATCTAATTGCCTGAGCGGCTTTTACCGAAAACATAGCCCTGCTCTCTTTACCTGCTGGAACGGGGATCGTTTGTGCAGGCTGCGCACCAGCAGACAGCGGGCCCTGCAACTGTAAAGTCACGGTTGCATTGACAGCAGCTTTGGTTGTATTACTGATATTTACCGGCAATGTAAGCTCGTCGCCGGGACTAAAAAACCGCGGAACAGCCGCACTGATTACAATCGGGTCGGCCACTTTCATGTTTTTGGAGGCAGATCCGAATGCATTGTCTTTGTAAGCAACTGCCATAATGCGAAGGTCGCCGCTGAACTGGGGGATATTGATATCAAAATTGGCTTCGCCGCTTCCATTCGCCGTAATGATTTTACTCCAGAAAGATACCAGCTCAGTCCTTCCGTTACTCAGCGGGTTGATCCGCCTTTCAAGATCAAAACCGTCGCCGCCGAAACTGGATTTGCTAAGTGAAAGCTCCGGGAACAATTGTGCATATAAATCGTGACTGGTAACTTCCAGTGCCCGTTTTTGATAGAAATGATTGTAAATGTCAGGCGTTTTAAAATTCTTGATCTGCAATATCCCTTCATCCACAACAGACACCGTGACTTGTGCATTGGGGGCGGTCTTAATCCTGATCTGCTGTTTGACTTTTGAACGTGAACTTTCAGCCACCGAAATAGAAACCGGCAGCTTCCGGTCAGGATCTTCCACGATAATCGGTGCAAAACCATGCGCAACCGTCAGCGGCATGTCAGAATCGTCCATTTTGCGGATCAGTGTGGCTGTCACAAACACATTCGGTAAATGTTCGTCCTTGATTTTAAAGGTAAGTTCTGCCGCTTTTTTGGCTGTAGTGAGGATATGCTGTTCCAGCACCTGATTGCGCTCTAATGTAACCAGCAATCGGCCGTCAAAAGGTGTTTTAAATAAAACCTTGGCCTCGTCGCCTGTTTTGTATACTTCTTTGTCGGTCTCCATCAAAACCCGCCCTTCATTACTTACTTCGAAGGAAGAATACTGCGTATTACCGTAACCGTAAGCATAAAAATGCGAAAGTGTATAATGTTCAGCGCCCGGCCTTTTTACCCTTACTTCATATTCTCCAGAGACGGTAGGCGCATAGCGGAAAGTGCCCTTTCCACCTGGCAGGCGCAATGTATTTGAATAAACAAGCTTTTCTTTTTTGCGGGAGGTGTACTGCAGTTGCTCGTATCTTTTCTCTACCACCGTCTGATATTCCAGCTTTACTACCTCCACGCTCGCTGTACTCCCGTTTTGCAGCTGACCTTTTCCATTCACCCCGACAATCTCGACCGGCACAGGCGCATTGGTACCCACATAATTGTCGGGCAGGCGGATCCCGTAAAATACCGGTTGGGTAAATACATCAAAGCGCTGCAAACGGTTAACCGGCCGGCCATTTTCATCAAAAACCGTCACGTAAATCTTCCCTTCAAGCACACCGATATCTTTCAAACCGGCACCTAAAACAAAGCTTTCACTTGCCTGTCCATTTTCATTGGTGGTACCCTGGCGGGTTTCTTTTGCAAATGATGTTTCGGCAGGTATATCAAATGTGTATTCAGAAAATTCTTTTGCAAAAAAGCCTTTCCGCGACAGCTGGGATTCCATTTCGTAAGTCCTGTTTGTAGCTGGCGGACCGAAAAGGTTTACTGCCGTAGCTGTAAGCGAAACTGTATTTCCGGATATATATTCCTTCTTAGCGCCGCTCAGATCAACCTTAATTCGGTCGGGCATAAATTCTTCCACACTTATTGCATGCGAGCCGAGCAGGATATCATTGGCATTATAAACTTCCAAAACGTAAGTTCCGGTCAATGCGGCGCGGTCCATTTGTACTTCGGTTTCCACTGCGCCCTGTTCATTAGTTGTCTTTCGCCAGGTTCGGTATTCCCGTCCATTTGGTGTTACCATGCGCATTTTCAGCGGGATTTTGCTGGCTGTCTGCCAGCCTTGGTTTCGGAGTACTGTGTTGAAATACATGGTTTCGCCTGGCCGGTAAATATCCCGCTGTCCGTATGTAAAAGCCTGGAAGCCGGACGCATTATCGCGCATTCCTTCTACTTCAAACCGGGATGTTTCTACCTGGGTATCGTTCAACATCAGGTAGTTAAAATCGTCTTCTACACTGGCTGTGAGCAATGCAACCTTTAATCCCGGCGCTTTTTCATTCAGCTTATCAACGTGCGCGACGCCTTTGCTGTCCGTAGTAACTGTGTGTATAGTCTGGTTATTAGAACTGATTAATGTGATTTCAAGGTTGGCGATCGGTTCATTGGATTGGATGGAATTGGCAAAAACCCAGATTTCATCCTTTCCCTGTTTGGCGATCAAACCGATATCAGAAATGGAGATAAGCTTGGTGGCGCTCAGGTAAGCTTCGTTCGTGGAACGGACTGTCACAAGGTAAATTCCATGCCGTTTATTTTCGTCGGGCAATGCAATGTTAAGTGCAGTTACTCCCTTGCTTTTGGGTAAATTTTCAGTGTCTACATTCTTCATTACCAGTACATCGCTCATATTACTTTCTGCATCGTCGCTGTACTGGAAAGTACCCGTTTCTCTCCATTCATCATCCGAATATCCGTATTCCTTCCAGCGGTTCTGGCGTATGTAGTTGAGGATGTTATTGGCGTATAATTTGGAAATGCGTACCTGAACTTCGGGGATGTTCACGATCTGTACACCAATGTTTTTGGCGCCTTTGGCCGGCAGGTAAACTGCTTTTTTATTGGCAAATGAAACTGCAGGAGGAAGTTTCCCAAAAAACAGGTCACGGGAAGTTTCTTCTTCCAAACTACGTCCAAGAATACCTTTTAAGTTTTTGTTAATTAACAAAGTGTAAGTTTCCGTTTCGCTGAAATCACCTTTTAGAATAAATCCATTTGCAGTGGGTTCAAACTGCTTAATTGTGTCGGGATTGATAGAGAATCCTTTTGAAATACTTTCTTTATCAAGCTCATGCGACGTAATTACACGGGCATAGCCTGCATTATTTTCAAAGCCTGTCTGAATATCGATCACCTGCAGGTGCAGCGGGGAAGGCAGGGTTGCATTGGCTACCATCGGCTCTTTACTCACATAAGTTCCATTCTGGATCTTAACCCCTGAATTAACGGTCAGCTTGACCGGAATTTCATTATTGTCGGCTTTCCCTGGCCGGGCGAGCGCCACTGTTACTTCCTGTTCATTGGAGGAAGGAAGGATTCTGAAATCTGTATTGGTATTATTTACTGCAATCTGCAATTTCTGTGCTACTTCCTGACTGTTGACAGGATAGTTGAAAACCAGCTTCATGCGAGCCTCTTGCTTGCCGCTTTCCTGCGAAATCGCCCACCAGCTTTCTGTGGCGGACAAGCTTAGCGAAGGTGTATGAAAATTAAGCGGCTCTTTTGCGATTTCATATTTCTTATCCTCTTCCACCTTCCGGGTAAGCAGGTTGGTCAGTTTGGCTTTGTAAGAAGTAGCGGCGCTAAATCCGGCTACAGGCGAAAATACCAGTTCATTTTCCGCGGTCCATTTAAACTTACCTTTCACGGCCGGCTCAAATTGGATGTACTGCGTTGAATCCCAATCGTTCAGAGCAGCTACCGGCACCAGATCCTTGTTGAATGTAAAAACCAGATTTTGAGAAAGGTTGATCTCATCTCCGAAATTGGTACCCGCAACCCTAACCTCATTCAGAGACGAGCAGCTATTGAAAACGAAGGCAAGCAGGGAAAGAAAAACGACTGAGAACAGTGAGTTCTTTTTCATAAAAAGTATATAAAAAAACGGATGATTTTTTGAGTAAAAACCATCCGTCTAATTTAACGTATATCCCCGAATCACTTTGAACATTCTGGTTCAAATGATTTAAAGGATCAAAAATCCTGGTAACCGGTTTTAAAAGGCTTCCATCACTTCTTCAATGGGCTTTGCGCCTTCAAAAAACGACAATAACCGCAACAAAATCGCTTCAACAACCGCATCCGGGCAGGAGGCGCCGCAGGTGAGCATAATGCGTGCAGGCTGGTGCGCGGGAAGGTAATTTTCGGAAACTACCTCTTCTTTTAGATGCAGATCAAAATGTCGGATCAACTGCTTGTCCAAAAGCTTGTTTACCGATTCTATGAAGTAAGTCGGCAGTTTTTGCTCGCAGAGCTCTACCAAATGCGAAGTATTGGAACTGTTATAGCCACCAGCCACGATCACCAGATCTGCCTGTTGCGTCAGCAATGCATAAGTGGCATCCTGATTATCGTTGGTAGCATAGCAAAGCGTGTCGCGGGTGTTGGCAAAATGCGCTTCAACTTGGTCGGGAAGCAGGTTATAGTGCCGGGTCATCACGTTTTTCAGGAAATCCGAAATTCCCTGCGTGTCCGATGCGAGCATCGTAGTCTGATTTACCACACCAATGCGCTGCAAATCTTTTTCCGGGTTAAATCCCTCGGAATATTGACC
>NZ_JBHYGF010000017.1:0-15207 GCF_051859145.1 Dyadobacter sp. | reverse complement strand
CAATCCCCGCATTCACCAGCCCAATTTTAAGCTTATTAATCCTGTCCAGCATGAGCTGATTTGTCACCTCCGCAGTTTCCCCGGTTTGCACCACATGGAAAGTAGCCACGTAAGTATCCGGCATGATGTTGATCAATCCTTTGATGGAAACAGTGATGGTGCTGTCATTTGAATTATCCCTGGAAAACCGAGCCGACGAGGTAGGGTTTGCTCTTACTGCATTGTATTGCGCATTGCCAATATCTTCATTCGCATTTCCTGAAACCTGTGCATTAATTTTGATACTTGCGCTGAAAGCGAGGACAGCTGCAATCATGTATTTTTTCATATTTAACCTACTAGTTGAATATGAAAAATGAAGAACCCTTCACGAAGTATCGCAATGCGATTATTCTTCGGTAAGGGAGTTTTTATTAGGGAATGTTGCGTTATTGCCGCAGTAATTTTCACTCTCAAAACACAAAATCATGAGCACTTTGCAGCTAAGAGATGGGGCCACAATGTTTTACAAAGATTGGGGTACCGGACAACCTATTGTTTTTCACCACGGCTGGCCGCTTTCCGGCGATGACTGGGATAGTCAAATGATGTTTTTCCTCAAAAAAGGCTTCCGCGTCATTGCACACGACCGTCGTGGCCACGGACGTTCTTCCCAAACGTACCAAGGTCATGAAATGGATACTTATGCTGCCGACGTGGCAGAGCTGGTTGCGCATCTGGACCTTAAAGACGCCATACACGTAGGTCACTCTACAGGTGGTGGCGAAGTGATTCATTACGTAAACAAACACGGAAACGGCAGGGTAGCAAAAGCAGTATTGGTAAGTGCCGTAACGCCGATTATGGTACAAACAGAAAACAATCCGGACGGGGTTCCGATGAGTGTTTTTGATGAAATCCGCAAAATGACTGCTACGCAACGGACGCAATATTTCAAAGATTTCTCGGAGGCATTTTATGGCTACAACCGCGATGGCGCCGTTGAAAAGCAGGGAGTCCGCGACAACTGGTGGCGTCAGGGAATGATGGGAAGCATTCTTGCCCATTATGAATGCATTAAGGCGTTTTCTGAAACGGATTTTACCGAAGATCTTCAAAGTGTTGACATCCCGGTATTGGTGCTACACGGTGAAGACGACCAGATTGTACCTTATGAGATTACAGCAGTGAAGGCAGCTAAACTGTTGAAAAATGGAAAACTGATCACTTACCCAGGTTTTCCACACGGAATGCCAACTACAGAAGCAGAAACGATAAATAAGGATATTCTGGCATTCATTCAGGAATAATTGCTACTAGCGCTGCATAGTTGCCAGAAGCATTCAAATGGCCGGGCGGAGATTCTCCTGCCCGGCAAACAATATATTTGAAATATGGAAATGACCATTACCTCACATACTGTAAATGAAATTCAAATCGCCGAAGTCACTTCCGACAAGCTGATTATTGAAACTGCGGAAGACGGACTGGACTTATTGGGCAACCTCTATTATCAAGGATTTGACAGCATCATCATCCACGAAGAAAATCTCACACCATCCTTCTTCGACCTGAAAACCGGCATTGCCGGAGAGATACTTCAAAAATTCTCCAACTACCGAATGCGCCTGGCCATCGTCGGAGACTTTCAAAATTATCCCGGAAAAAGCATTCGTGATTTTATTTCTGAAAGTAACCGAAGTGGGAAAATTAACTTTTTGGAAAGTGTTGAAGAGGCTTTGAAGAAGCTGTCAAAAGTGCATTGAGCTATAAAGTCGCGAAATTCAAAATTGCTCTACTAAGTCAGTAATATCGCCACAATAACAACAAAAAGCCGCAGCGCGGCAAAACATCGGTAGCCTAAGGTGCCCAGCATGATGCCAAATCCCGGAGGGATGTAACGTCGTGTTTGATGTTGCATGCCTAGCGGCATTTGCGACATCGCTATTGAGCCTCGTGGTTACCGATATTGCATGCCTAGCGGCATTTGCGATTTCGCCTTGAGTCTCGTGAGGGTTACCGATATGTTATGCCTAGCGGCATTTTCGTCACGCTCGTCTGGGAGCAAGAGCATTTCGAAGTAAGGATTATGCTAGACCAAAGCAAAAAGCCGCAGCGCGGCAAAACATCGGTAGCCTCAGGTACAAGCACGATGCCAAAATCCCGTAGGGATGTAACGTTTTTTCCGATGTTGCATGCCTAGCGGCATTTGTTCATTCCTTGGAGCTGTGTGGGAGTTACCAATATTACATGCCTAGCGGCATTTGCGATATCCCGTTGAGCCTCGTAGTTACCGATGTTTTATGCCTAGCGGCATTTACGACATCGCTTTGAGCCTCGTGGGGGTTACCGATATGTTATGCCTAAAGGCATTTCCGCCACGCTCGTCTGGGAGCAAGAGCATTTTGAAGTAAGAACTATGCTAAACCAAAGCAAAAAGCCGCAGCGCGGCAAAACATCGGTAGCCCTCAGGTGCAAGCACGATGTCAAAATCCCGTAGGGATGAAACGTTTTTTCCGCCGTTACATGCCTGACGGCATTTGTATTGGGCTTGTCTTGGAGCAGGAGCATTTTGAAGTCAGGATTATGCTATTTCAACCTGACCAGGGGGTGGTTCAATCCATTCACATCATTTTTTACGATTTTGTATTTATCCAGACTCTTGAAAAGTGATGTCAGTGTCTTGAATCCGTAGGTACGGGAGTCGAAGCTGGGGTCGATTTTGCGAAGTGAAGTGCCGATTTTGGAAATGAAAGCCTCTTCTTCCTCATTGGCAGATATCTCAAATGCTTTGTCAATAATGTTCATATCGATCTTCGGGTACCTACGCTTTGAATCTTGTTTTTTAGGCTCTTTCTTAACGATTTCCTTTCGGATAACATCCACTTTCTGCGGCTCTGGTTCCTCTGCACTTGTATCCAGCTCGGCCACCAGGTTTTCGCTGAAGGTGAAGATCTCGCAGGAATTCACAAACGCGATTGGCGTATTTTTTCGGCCGATTCCCATTACAAAAAGTCCCTCTTCCCGGATCCGCTTTGCCAATCCGGTATAATCGCTGTCGCTTGACACAATGCAAAAACCTTCGACACTCTTGCTGTGCAGAATATCCATTGCGTCAATAATAAGCGAGCTGTCCGTTGAGTTTTTGCCTGTCGTATAAGAAAATTTTTGGATCGGACTGATCGAATGCTGGTTAACAATCTCCTTCCAGCTGTTCATCTGGTTCGTGGTCCAGTCGCCGTAAATGCGGCGGATAGTCGCTTTGCCGTACTTGGAAACTTCCTCCAAAGTTTCCTTCATCAATTTCGCCTGCGCATTGTCCCCATCGATCAATACAGCGATGTTAAACTTGGTTTCACTCATGGGTTTGAATCGTTTTCCGATTCCAACTTACGTAATAATTCGATGGGCTGTTTGCTGTTGGCTAGTAAGTGTTAGCTAGTAGCTGCTGGCTTTTATCTTTTGATTTTCGGAAATGGTCTTCTTTTAATGTAAAACTTTCCTGAATGTCAGGTTAATCCTCGCATTCATAGGCTTTGCCGATTTGGCAACTCGGTGTTCCCAAAATCTTTGCAAATCGCCCTTCATGAGTAATAGTGAGCCATTTTCCAGTACGAGTGAATACTGCTGACGATGGTCTTTCTTGTTCCGGAAATCAAAATTGCGGACCTGACCGAAACTCACGGAGGCTATTTCGGTTTTCATGCCGGGGATCGTCTCCTTGTCGCTATGCCAGGCTACCGAATCCTTTTCGTTACGATAGTAGTTGAGCAGCACGCCATTGAAATTCATTCCGGTATATTCTTCCACTTTCTTTTTAATTTCCCAAAGTTCTTCTGTCCATTCAATAGGAGGTCTTTTATCTCCCTTTACCATCGGCCTGTCGCCGAACCACGCGGAAAGACGCGGTGTAAGTACTTCTTTTTCATACATCACCACCTTGGTTTGCTGCCAGGGAATGGTGAGAACGAAGATTTTCAGATATAAGTCGCTTGTCTTTTTATCAAAAAAATCAGGCACATAATCCATTAAATGTTGCGGAAGCGAAAGGTGCTCCCTATCGTTGAATAATTTGAATTGTTCCATCTCCCCGTACCCATTTTTTGCTTCTAACTACTTCTTCCTGATTATTTTAACATCGTTTATCCTGCTAAACTTTGGGCGCTACCGGCATTGGCAGGTCAGCAGGCATGGATTCTATGTACTCCAAGTCTCATCTCGGGCTTCATCGGTTCTCCCAATTTTATCACAAATTCTTGGTTGTTGGCTTGTTGACATAGCGCTTTCTTTTTAGGTGTATAGAGATGATTTTGTCAGGCTCAAACTTCAAAAAAAGATCGCATTTATACAAGCGATTGATATTATAATAATCAAAATAATGATATTTAAGATATCAATTGAAATTTAATCTACTGATAGTCAAGATTTAATAGGTTCGCAAATCAACTCAAATCAGCAGATTTGGAGAACAGCATAAATCGTCAGAATCATGCCTGATTCTAAACGCAAGAATGAAGACAGAATCAGAATGGGGTTTCTATTGATGGAGCGCCTTCCGAACTGCGGGCGCAACTTTATCTCCCAGAAGTTCAATCGATTTCATCAGAACATCGTGGGCGGGCGCGCCTACGTCGGTGTGGAGCAGGAAGCGGGTAAGTCCGAACATTTCCTGTTGCTGTAAAATTTTGTCGGTAACCTGGTTGGGATCGCCCACGAACAATGCGCCATTGCTGCTGCGACCGCCCTCAAATTGCTGCCGCGTGTAAGGCGACCAGCCGCGGCTTCTTCCCACACGGTCCATTTGCGCAGCGTAATTCGGATAGTACAGGTCCGCCAATGCCCCACTATTCTCCCCTACCAGCCCGTGCGAATGCGTTGCCAGCTGCATTTTAGCGGGATCGTGACCTGCATTGATGTATTCGGTTTTATATAATTCAAAAAACGGTTGGAACTGGGCCGGATTTCCACCGATGATCGCGATAATCAATGGAAATCCGAGCCGCGCGGCACGAACAACCGACTGCGGCGTACCACCCACAGCGATCCAGATATCCAGTTTTCCTTTGGAAGGTCGCGGTAGTACCTGCTGTTTGTCAAGCGATGCGCGGTATTTGCCTTTCCAGCTGATCGTCTCTGTTTCATTGATCTGTTTCAGCAAGTCCAGCTTTTCAGTAAACAGCCCGTTGTAATCATTCAGGTCGTAGCCGAAAAGCGGGAATGATTCGATAAAGCTTCCGCGGCCCACTGTGATTTCGGCGCGACCATTGGAAAGCAGGTCAACTGTGGAAAAGTTCTGATAAACACGCACGGGATCATTAGAGCTGAGTACGGTTACCGAGCTGGTCAGTTTGATGCGCTTGGTAACTGACGCGGCGGCAGCCAGAATAATCTCTGGAGCTGACACTGCAAAGTCGGGCCGGTGGTGCTCTCCTATCCCGAAAACATCAAGTCCGACCTGGTCTGCCAGCCTGACCTCTTCCAGCATATCCTGCAAACGCTGCTGCGATGACTGAAACGACTTTCCAGCCTGGTTATAAGCCAGATCCCCGAACATGCTTATTCCTATTTCCATGATAATGTTCCTTTTGAATGCTATTACAGAGTTACGTAAAGAAAAGGCGATTAGGGCGGTATAAAGTTCATTCTAGGGCTGTAAATAGGTTAACAGCAGGACCAGCTAGAAACCAGCTGATTGCTATTTATGAAGAGAAAGAAAAATCCAGTGAGTACCAGAAATACGATTATCGGAATCTTTTGACCAACTCTCATTAAAACGACAAACCCGGCCTCAAATCATGTTCTCCTAACGCTCCACGCATGAAAGGAACAGATTATAGTACCTTCCTACCATCCTGTCCCAGCTGAAATTTGCCTCGGTATATTGTCTGAATGCATCCTGATTCGGTTTATCGGTTCCGGATAGAATAACTTCGTTAAGCCGCTCAGCCCAGGCAGTGGCATCGCCCGATGGAAGCAGGTGGCCGTTTTTACCATCCTGAATGGCGTCGGGGATACCGTCGATATCAGCAGCGAAAACGGGCGCTCCGGCTATTGCAGCTTCCAGGCACACCAGTCCGAAACCTTCCATATCACCTTCCACCTTGATATTTGGCATAATGAAAGCGGCTGATGCAGCGAGAATCGCCTGTACGTGATCGGTTGGGAGCTTTCCAAGATGCTTCACTTTTTCATTCGATGCAGGATCGCTGAGTACTTCACGCAGTGGGGCATTATCCGTCGGAAAGCCGAGGAACAATGTAATTTTCTGCGAAACACTTTCCGGCAGAAACGAAAGCAGCCTTTCGGACCTGGTTGGTTTGGGCTGATATGCGCCGATCAGCAGAAGCAGAAATTCACCTTGCAGCCGGGGAACCACATTTTTAATAAACCATGACATACCCTTCCGCTTCACAGGTCGGCCCAATGCGACCAGTATCCGCTGTCCGTGATAATTGATCCCATATTCAGCAAGCAGCCCTGAAATGTTCGTTTCGCTTTTAGCACGCGGAATCCGGATATCCACCCCGTTTGGGATAACAATCAGTTTTTCTTCGTGAATGCCAAGTGACGCAGCCGCTTTTGCAGTGGCATTGCTGACAGCGATGAGCTTATCAAATCTGTTGAACTTCGGCAGAATGCGCCTGTGGTAAGTCGCGCTAGGAAAAACCACGTCGAGGCCGTGGAGGGTAGCTGTCCGTTTCAGGTGCGCATACCCTTCGTGCCGCACACAAAAAGCAGCCAGCAGTCCGTCGTTAAAATGAATTACCTTGATTCCGGGATTCTGCGCGCAGGTTTCAATGATCCTTTTTTTTAACAGCATAAAAAAGCTGACGATACTTTCATTTCCGTCAAAAACGATTTTGTGCACTTTGCAGTACCGCTCCATTCCGGTGATCAGCTCGTAGCTTTGCTTCTCCATTCCACCCACAGCCGGTGGGTATTTGTGACTTACAAAGAGGATTTCCATTGCATTCAGGAGGATATGCGTTTGTTCCTGGCAAATACCGCGTAAAACAATGCTCCCATTAAAATCCAGAAAAGCTGGCGCGTGCGGCGGAGTGCCGATACTGACAGCCACAACGATGCACTCGAAATGCCGATCACACTCAACATCAACTTATTGCCCAATTCTTCCACTCCAATCTGTCCGGGCACGAATGCGCCGGCAGACTTCACGATCACCACGCCCATATCGAGCAAAAGTCCGTGCATGAGCGTTACATCGTATCCGAGCAGTTTTAATATAATGTAAAATTCAACCGACCCGATCAGCCAGTGGAGCAGGAATGCAGCGAATGCGAGCAGCAATTCTTTGGGGTGCGCACTAGCGAAACGGTTGAGCTCGATGCGGATATCGCGTATTTTGCTGTTGATCTTCACCCACCTTCCCGCACCAGCCGCAAGCGGGCCGAGCGCGGCCGCCCTTTTTACCCACCAGAAACAACCGGCCGCAAACAGTATCAATGCAAAAATGATAATCGCAACATATGCCGGCGCTATCAACAAAATGTCCTGACTACTGACCAGCCAGAGCATCGCCACCACAAGCAGTACCAGCTGACTGAGGATCATCAAAAACCGGTACATAACCACAGAAGTAATTGCAGTTTGCTGATCGATCCCGTAAGGTTTTAAAAGAAAAACCTTGAACATATCCCCTCCCGCGACGCTGGCAGGATTGAACATGCCGATCGTTTCGCTGATGTGCCTGACAACAAATATCCTGAAATGCGAAATCCGGCGGCGTGACTCGCCCAGGCAAAACCACCACCCCACAGCGCCACACCAGTAGGCAACAAACGTACTCAACAAAATCAGCAGAAAGCCCGAGCCGGCTGTTTGCAGTGCCCTGGATACTTCGGCCAGGTCGGTGTTCCGGATAAATTGGAACAACAACACCGAGATACTCAGCACCAGGACGATCTTGATAATACGTAAATATGCAGGGTTAATCTTCAAACTGGATCTTTTCCGTAGGTTGGGCCAAAGCAATGAGATCGCTAAAATAAACCCTGGCGAGTTCATCCCAATCATAGCTGCGGCTGTATTCGATCGCATTTTCGCTTAACCTTGACCTTAATGCTGGGTTTTCAATCACTTCCCTGATTTTTTCGACATAGCAAAAAGCATCATAAGGCGCGCATTTGAATCCGTTTTCGCCTTCTGCAATGAAATCCCTGCTTCCGCCACCGTCTGCAACTACCGGTACCAGCCCGGAAGCCATCGCTTCCAGTACCACATTCCCGAAAGTTTCAGAAACAGACGGAAACACGAACACGGTCGCAGAAGCGTACAAGACAGACAGCTGTGTATGATCCAGCTGACCTGGAAAAATTGCGTCGGGCATTCTGGCTTCACAATCTTTTCGGGCCATACCGTCGCCGGCAACTATGAAATTGCATGGTACATGCTCCGCTTTCAGCAGATTGTAAATATCGATCAGCGTTTCCAGGTTTTTTTCCCAAACCAGCCGGCTTGCAAAAAGCACAGTGGGCAGGTCATTGCCGGTCAGCTTGTGTAGATATTGTTCGTCTTTTTTCCGGGGCGAGAAAAGGCTTGTGTCCATTCCCCGCTTCCAGATCTTCATATTGTGCGGCGACATTCCGCTCTCCACCAGCTCTTTGGCAATACTTGTGGAAGGAATGTAAACTTTGTCACAACTCCCGTAAAACCGGTTCTGCCATTTCCTGACGCGGTTTTCGACAGGTTTTATCAAAAACGGCAGGTATTTGAAATAGTAGGAAATGTAGCTGATGAAATGGGTGTGATAAATGCTGGTAACAGGCAGCCTGTTTTCCTTTGCATAACTCAAACCAAAATGCCCCAGAAAAGAAGGTGTTGCGATATGTACAAGATCGGGCTTGAATGCGTCGAGGCGAGCGCGTGTTTCAGCAGCTGCAAAAGCGGGCATACCGATCACGTAATTGCTATTGAACGGAATGGGCAGTGACGGAATGCGGAAACATTCAAAATCTTCGACCCTATCTGGTCCGCTCGCGCAGATAAACAGAAATTCAAACTGCCCGGGATCAATGCGGTGGAAAAGCTGGAACATGGTACGCGCTGCCCCGTCAAAATCGGCGACGAGGATCTCAGCGAAAAAGGCAACTCTCACTTTTCTCATGGTATGATCTGCTAAAATAGCTGGTGCAGGTTTCCTGAATGTGAACTTGCTGTTAACAATCATACCAAACGCAAATTTTGTTCCTGATGATTCAGCTGCCGCATTTAAAATGCAGGATGTGACCATTAAGCTTGAAATATCCGCATTAAATAATGATAAGGTAATATTCAGGATGCATCCTGTTCACATGCCCGGACTAATTTCGGAGATCATTAAAACGCACGGAATGATCAAGTTCAAGTCAAAAAAGCGCCGGCAAAACCGCACTGTCTGGCTCCTGCTCCTGCTGCCTGCACTCTGGGCGAATACAGTCACCCGCGAAGCACCCGACTTCAATAACCCTCAGGCCGCGGCCACAGATACTTCCTCCTCAGGCAGCTTTACCGTGATCAGCTACAATATTGCAGGCTTGCCCCAGCTCATTTCCAGTGCAGCGACCGACCGGGACCCAAGTATCCGTGAAATCGGCGCGCGGCTCAACCGGTTTGATATCGCGCACGTGCAGGAAGATTTTAATTACAACCGCACTTTGTACAGCCGCAACAACCACCCTTTCCGCAGCGCGAGCAAAGGCAAAATCCCGTTTGGTGACGGGTTGAATACGCTATCCAGATTTCCTGTCAGAAACCTGAAAAGGATCAAATGGGAAGATTGCACCGGCGCCGATTGCCTCACGCCAAAAGGATTTACTTTCAGCAAGATCGAGATCGCGCGGGCTGTTTTTATAGACTTCTACAATGTACACGCCAATGCATACAACCATCCCGCCGCAGCCAGGGCGCGCCGCCGGAACATTGCTCAACTTGCAAGGTATATCCGTCAGAATTCAGAAGGCAATGCGGTCATTCTGATGGGCGATTTGAATGGACGTTACAGCTATAACCTGGATAATATTTCAGTTTTACAAAGCGAGCTCGGATTGCAGGATGTGTGGGTTGAAAGTAAAAACGAGGGTAATGTACCTCAGCCGCTCGCCGCCATTCCGGCCAAAGATATCCTCTCCATTGACCATCATACCGAAACTATCGACAAGATCCTCTACTGCAGCAGTACTGCGGTGCAAATGGAAACAACAGACTACCAGTTTGAGAAGCACCTGTTTTCCACACCGGAAGGTACCCCGCTTTCCGATCACCACCCGGTAACTGCCCGGTTTTCGTGGCGTGTACAACCAAATTTACCCGCTGTACTTGCCGCAAATCCGACAGGTAGAAATCAGGCAAGATGAACTGACTTTCAGGAGGTATATTTATCTTTAAACCAAGACATTAAAATGAGATTAAAAGCGAATTAAATTTATTTTTCCGCATTTAATCCATTGCCAAAGCTGCGTCGTAGATGGTCTTAAAACTATTTTCATCTTACTCGAACAGCTTATGAAGATTCTCAACAATTCACTTGGACGGACATTTGCCGCCGCCTCTCTCAGCCTCTTTTTCCTTGCTTCCTGCGAGGATCATCGGGTCCCGCCGACAGAACAAGCATTACCTGACAGAATTTTTTACGCATTATCGGACAACAACCAGCTGCACGAGATCAATGTCAGAAGTACCTCCTCACCTTTGCGCTCATTTAATGTAACTGGTCTGGCGAGCGGCGACAAGCTGGCGGGAATCGACTTTCGTCCGGCTACCGGGCAGCTTTACGCGATCGGTACTTCCAGTGTTTTGTATCATGTGAATGTAAAAACGGGTGATCAGGAAGGTAAGGCGACGATTATTGATACACTTGCAACTGCATTGAACGGATCAAGTATTGGTTTTGATTTCAACCCGACTGTTGATAAAATCCGCGTGGTAACCAGTACCGGTCAGAACCTGCGCCTGAACCCTGAAACGGGCGCAATCCTTGCAGGCGACTCTCCTTTGAACCCGGGCAGTCCGAAAGTGGGCGCGGTAGCTTACACCAACAGCCGGGCTGGCGTAACAGCGGCACCGGGCGGCACAGGCACTACCCTTTACGATATTGATGCAGAAGCCAATATGCTTTACATTCAAAATCCTCCAAACCCCGGCGCATTAGTTCCGGTTGGTTCGCTTGGATTGGATATCAGCGAAGTGGGTGGTTTTGATATTTCTCCTGATATGTCAGAAGCAGACCGCTACCCGATCGCTTCCGTGAAATTTGATAATAAATGGGAGCTGGATTATGTGGATTTAAAAACGGGCAAATTGCAAAAGCTGGGCGATCTGCCTGCTGGTGTCAATATTGTTGGTATCGCAATCCCGGCTATGCCGGTAGCCTACGCACTGGATGATGCCAATAACCTGAAAATTTTCAATCCGACGAATGGAAATGAATACGGCACCAAAGCGATCTCCGGTCTGAACGGCGTGATGCTGCAGGGGATCGATATCCGCCCGATGAATGGAAGATTGTATGCGTTGGGTAACAATAGCAAACTCTACGGAATTGACCTGGGAAGCGGCGCGGCTACCGAGCTGACTATGCTTAAAGACGGAAGCAATAATCCAATTATGCTCAGCGGGACCCAGTTTGGAGTAGACTTCAATCCGGTGGCAGACAGGCTACGCGTAGTAAGCGACAATGGACAAAACCTGCGGATCAATGTAGATAATGGATTGACCCTTGTTGATGGTGCATTGAAGCTGGACAACGCTACTCCATTTGTTACCGCAGTAGCTTATACCAACAGCTATCCGGGCGTAACCGCAGCCACAGCCGGCACTACGCTGTTTGATATTGACAGCCAAAAAGATATGATCTACAAACAAAATCCACCCAATGACGGAATCCTGATTGACGGAAAGCCACTAGGTATTGACGCGGGATCCAGCATTGGATTTGACATCGGAAACTTCACGGGCATGGGTTACGCCATTTTCACCGTGGGAGGTACCACCAGTTTTTACACAGTAAACCCTGCAACCGGCGCTACGCAGTTAAAATATGCTTTCAGCAATCCGGTAAAAGGACTTGCGACAGGTTTTGGCTTGTAAATTTCGGTTTTAAATGCAAACAGGCGGCCTGAGAATTCGGGCCGCCTGTTTTTTTGCTTGCCTAGGTTGGTGTTGTCACCAACCTGTACCGAGCCTATATTGGCGACAGCACTAACTTGGGCTTGGCATTGGGTGTATGTTCATGTTGGTGATAACACCAACATGGGCTTATACGGCATAAATGGAAGAACCACCGGGTGCAAACGTTCTCAACCTGAAAAATTAATGTGCTGACAGCAGAATCTCCTATTTCTTCAAAGATTTGATATAAAGGATTACAGACTCGATGTCGGTGTCTGACAGCACGCCTACAAACGAGGGCATTTCTTCATTATAGCCTTTTACAATGCGCTTTGAAGGCGTCAGAATAGATTCGCGGATATACTTTTCGTCGGCGATTGTTTTGCTGCCATCGTCAAAGATCCTTTCAGATTTGTACAGGTTCTGAAATGGTGGCCCGTACATTCCGTCTGTCCGCAGCCCTTCCGAGTGGCAGCCCGCACAAGCCATTTTCTGGAACACTTCCTTACCCTTTGCAGCTGACGCTACTTCTGCTTTCGCCGGTTCTGCTGCCGCTTTTTGTGTGGTTAACAGAGCCAGGTCTACATTGGAAAATCCGTATTTCTTGAAATCGACGTCGCTCGTGTGGTTTAAGGTAAAATAGAAATGATCATTCATTTTTCTGCCGTCTGCCGCAAGCAGCTTGTAGCCCACTTCCATTTGCATGATGTCGGTCATACCCGGCACAAGCAGCAGAATGTGTTTTTTATCCGGGGAAAGATATGCACCTGCCACCGCCATTGTCTCCTCGCCTACACTGCCGTCAAGCTTGAAATGCCCGGATCCGTACTCTTCGGTGCGCTGGTAGTTGTACCTTTTGATCTCATAATTACCAACATTCGTAGCAGCCGCTGCTTCAAGAGGCGAATCAAATCCGATGACAATACCCTGGGTACCTGCGCGGAAATGGTTGGGCAAATAACTCCGCTTGCCTGTGTACCGCAGCCGCACCAAAGAGCTGATCCCCAGCGAGCTGGAACCCCATAAATTGAATCCGGTAACGTAGAGCTGCTCATCGACCGGGTTCATAGCGCCCTTTGACGTAGGTGCAGGATAGTTGGCATTGATAAACGAAACCCCACCCTGAGGTACCTTCGAGGCACTATCGATCAGAACACGGAAAAGCCCCGGCTCTCCGAATGAGAAATGGATCAAACTCCCATTGAGCGGCCCCATTTTCTTGCCGGTGATCCACGCCTGTCCCAGGCTCGACCGGTCGACGCTGTGAGGTATCCACGTCAGAGGCGGCGTGATTTGCGGATTATCTTTCCGGTGCATAGTAGGCTGCACACCGAAATAATCTCCTTTTTTAACCAGGTAAATGGGCGATGACGGAACAAAGTTGCCCTGCTGGTCTGTGGCGGTTAATGTACCGGTTTCAGGATTGAAGCCAAGATATGGGCCACGCAAGCCGGTAGCGATCACTTCTGCATTCCTTCCGTCTGGTGAGATTTTCAGGATCGTTCCATTCTGGTCTGAACCTGCACGAAACCCTTTTCCTGTTACCGCCGTCATACCCGGTCCGTTGCTGAGGCTTCCTCCTTTGGCAATGTAAAAACTTCCGTCCGGCGCATACACCATATCCGCCGCCCACTCTCGCGACTCAGCCGATTGCGACATCACATTCGAAAAATTTTCATAAAAATCCGCATTACCATCTTTGTTCAGGTCGTGCAGCTTCACAATTCCTTCCCGACCGAAAACATAAATGGAATCTTTCACCACTTCGATGCTCATCGGCTCGTGAAAACCGGACGCAAAGCGCCTCCATTTGATATTTTGCAAAGGCTTGTCAATACCTTCTACAGTCCACACGTCACCTTCAAAGGTTACCACCGCTGCGCGACCATCTTTGAAAAACGCGATATCCGCAATGCGGACGTTTCGTTTCCAGGGATTTGTCAGCGGCAATGTAAGCTGGTCCGTAACAAATGCGGCTGTGTCGGGCGACAGCTTGCCGCGCGTAGTAACCACCTGCGGCCACAATGCGGGTCCGCCCGTTTTGAAGTCGGGCATGGCAGCAGGTTTGCTCTTGCAGAACTTTTCAAATGCGCCCAATTTCGATACAGGGCCTTTCCAAATCGCAACACTTACTTCACCTTGTTTTGCGCCAGCTGGTACTTTTACATTCAGGTACCTGTTTTCAACAGCGGCCGGCTCCCAGCCGGTTTTTCCTTTTCCCATTATTGCCACAGCCGTAACGGTATCTTTCGCCTGGCTGTTAAACAAGTAGTTGATATTTCCTTTCTTCTGAACACCCGCGCCGTTCGGCACTTCGGCCAATGTCAGGTAGAGGTCTTTGTCTGCATTACTCACCTGGAATGTCCGCGTGAATGCGGTACCACCTTCAAACTTTGCACTGGCGGGTAGTTCGTAAATCGATGCATTACCAACCGAGTAGCTTAAAACCGCCTTTTTACCAAAAACATACACACCACCCCACCTACCTTTCGAAGCCGGGAGTGCCTTCCACGTGGGCTCCGCATTCTCTTTTTCACGAAAAGATGGTCCCGAAACAGACCAGCCTGCATAAAGTCCTGTCGCAATCTGAGGCGCGCCGGTTACCTTGCTGATCTTGTTGTTTTTGTTGAAAAAGTCATTGTAGGAGATCTGCGCCATCAAAACCATTGGCAGAAACTTGCCCGTCCACGCCACAGACCAGCGCAGCAGATCGGTATCAAAACATGCATAGGCACTGTCGCCCAGCTGCAATGCGAGTGTACGCGCAGCTTCATTATCGGCCGGGAAAGAAGGCCCCATTTTACGGGCATCGACTGATGTTGAAATGTATGGAAAACCAGGCTCCACAAACGGATTCAGTTGAAGCGAGTCGGGACGATCGGACTGGTTTTGCCAGTTGGTATGGCCGGTGATCAGCACCGATGCGATTGCCAGCAGCAGCCCGGAAGCAACACTCCATTTGCTGATCCGGGATTGAAAGGGTTTAGACATTATGTTCAGGAATAAAGAATATGTCCCAAAAGCCGCCAGGGATTTGAAAGTTACTTGAAGCAGTGGGTTAATTTAACCGACGAGTTCAAAACAAAGTACCCTGAAACCTGCCGATCCGATTAAATCTATATA
>NZ_JBHYGF010000016.1:0-15322 GCF_051859145.1 Dyadobacter sp. | reverse complement strand
GCAAATTGAACCCAAAGTCTTATTTATTGCCGACGGTTGCCAGTACAATGGAAAAGTCCACGATCTGACCGCATTTGCGCAGGAGCTTTCTATTTCACTGCGTTCTGTTAAAGATATTGTTCTGGTCAATAATACCGGTGCCGAAAGCCGGTACGAAAGATATACGGCCTGGGAGGATATTCTCCATTTACAGCATTTTGGCATCGACTTTGAGCCGGTTGCATTCGATCAACCGATCTGGATTTTGTATTCGTCAGGGACAACTGCCGAGCCGAAAGCGATTACACACGGTGTCGGAGGTTGTTTAATCGAGCATTTGAAAGCATTGGTACTCCATCAGAATGTAAAACCAGGCGACCGGTATTTCTGGTATTCAACCACCGGCTGGATGATGTGGAATTACGCGTTGAGCTCACTGCTTTGCGGCGCCACGCTCGTACTTTACGACGGCGCACCTGCTTATCCTTCCTCGCAGGTACTCTGGAGTCTGGCGGAGGAAGCAAAAATCACCCATTTCGGAAGCGGCGCTGCCTTTTTTATTAACTCCATGAAAAATGGTGTCAGCATTACATCTGAGCGTCTTTCTTCATTGGAAACAATTGGCTCCACCGGCTCTCCTTTGCCGCCCGAGGTTTTTGAATGGGTTTATAAACAAGTTAAAAAAGATGTCTGGCTGATCTCACTGAGCGGTGGTACCGACGTTTGTTCCGCATTTGTAGGCGGCTGCCCGATTGTACCGGTACATGCAGGCGAAATCCAATGCAGAATGCTCGGTGCGCGCATTGAAGCTTTTGATGAAAACGGAAAGCCGGTCAAAGATGAGCTGGGAGAAATGGTAATTACCCAACCAATGCCTTCTATGCCCGTTTGCTTCTGGAATGATCCTTCTCAGGAAAAATACCACAGCAGCTACTTCGAAATGTACCCGGGTGTCTGGCGGCACGGAGATTGGATCAAAATCACCGATCGCCAATCTGTGATTATCTATGGTCGCTCCGATGCTACATTGAACAGGGGAGGTGTCCGTATCGGTACTGCGGAGATATACCGGGCAGTGGAAAGCCTGCCCGAGGTGAAAGACAGCCTGGCCGTTTATCTTGAAAAATCCAATGGGGAGGGTACTATTTCTCTTTTCGTCGTACTAGGCAGAACGCAGGAACTGACCGATGAATTGAAGGCGAAGATCAGGGAGACGATTCGCAGTCAGTACAGTCCGCGGCATATTCCTGATACGATTGAGCAGGTTGCCGACATTCCTTACACGATCAATGGGAAGAAAATGGAGGCGCCTATGAAGCGCATTTTAATGGGGCAGGATCCTGAAAAATGCATTAACCTGGATACAATGCGTAATCCTGAGTCACTGAAATTTTTTGTTTGAGGTAAAAACCGATTTCTGTTCAGGATCTAAGCCTGCCCAATTTTCGTTTTCATTCAAAACACGCCTCAGGCTCTCTTGCAATAAGCAATCAAAATCGTTTACTTCACGTTAGATAGAAGTGTGCCGGACAGTCTTCTCAACACCCTTTTCAACCTAGACCAGCATGAATCCAGAAAAGTCTCAGACACCGATTAGTAATTCAAAATCGGTTGTGCGTTTGCCAATCATTATTGGAATAACGCTGGCGGCGGGTGTGTTGCTGGGCAGCACGTTTTTTAGCGGCGGAAAGAAGCTGTCAGAAGTTGCAAAGGGATATGCCAAGTTCCGCGAAGTATTGATGCTGGTTGAAAACAACTATGTTGACTCTGTAAATACCGAAGAGCTGGTTGATTTCTCAATTTCCAAAATGCTGGAAAAGCTGGATCCGCACACCGCCTACTTCAATGCAGAAGAAGCTACCGCAGCACGTTCGCAGCTCGAATCAGGTTTTGACGGGATAGGTGTTGAATTCAATATTTACAACGACACGGTTTACGTGGTAACGCCCCTGAGCGGCGGACCTTCGGAAGCAGCGGGCATCCAAAGCGGTGACCGGATTATTTCGGTTAACAAAGAAAACCTTTCGGGGCCAGGTGTGACCAATGCACAAGTCTATAAATTACTACGAGGTAAAAGGGGCACAAAGGTAAATCTCGCCATTGAGCGCGTAGGATTGAATGAGAAGATGAACTTCGCGGTAGTCCGCGACCGCATTCCAACATTCTCCGTTGATGCATCTTATATGGTTGATCAGGAGATTGGCTATATCAAGGTCAGCCGTTTTTCGGAATCAACATTTGAAGAGTTTAAATCTGCACTGAAAACATTGAAAGGCCAGGGACTTAAAAACCTGATCCTCGACCTGCGCGGAAATCCCGGCGGCTACATGGAGCGGGCTACGAGTATGGCCGATGAATTTATCGCGGGAGATAAGCTGCTGGTGTATACCGAAGGAAAAGATAGTCGCTTCGACCGGAAAACACGCTCACACGTCGATGGGCTTTTTGAGCAAGGCCCATTGATCGTGCTGGTAGACGAAGGAAGCGCCTCGGCTTCTGAAATCCTGGCCGGTGCGTTGCAGGACCACGACCGCGCATTGGTTGTGGGCCGGAGATCTTACGGAAAAGGGTTAGTTCAAATGCCGATCAAACTTTCTGACGGATCTGAACTGCGCCTGACCATCTCGCGCTATTATACCCCGAGCGGAAGAAGCATTCAAAAACCTTACGAGCTGGGCAAAGGAGAGGATTACAGCCAGGATCTTTCACATCGTTACGAAAGTGGCGAGCTGTTCAATGTGGATAGTATCAAATTCGACAAAAGCAAAGTATATAAAACCGACGGCGGGCGCATTGTTTACGGCGGCGGCGGCATTACACCGGATATTTTTGTTGCAAAAGACACTACACAGAACAGCAAGTACCTGTTTGAGCTTTACTCAAAAAATATCATCAGGGAATATGCACTGCGTTATGCCAATTCGAATCAGAAGAAATTGGAGAAGCAGACTTTTGACGAGTTTGTAAAATCGTTTGAGGTGACTGACGCAATGCTGGCTGAAATGGTTAAAGACGCAACGAAATCAGGTATTAAGCCAAATCCTGCCGAGCTGAACCTTTCAAAGACGCTGATTACCTCTCAAACAAAAGCAATTATTGGTCGGTACGTTTGGGGCAGAAAGCAGAAGAGCGGACTCAATAATGAGGTTTTCCAGGTACTTAATCCTACTGATAACGTTTTCCAGCAGGCAGTCCAGATGTTTAATCAGGCGGCGCAGCTCGAAAAAGGTCAATTTAGCAGTCTGAACATTCCGCGTAAGAAAAAGGAGTAGGCAGACTATCACAAATCAACATTCTAATGTCCCGTATTGCATTAATTACCGGAGCTACTTCCGGGATAGGAAAAGCAACTGCCGAGCTATTCGCAGATGCAGGAATTAACCTCATTCTCTGTGGCCGCCGGCAGGAGCGACTGGATGAGCTAGCCGAAAAACTATCCTCCAAAGTGCAGGTTACCACGCTGCTTTTTGATGTACGGGACAAAGGTGCTGTGCTTGCAATGATCAACTCGCTTTCTGATGATTGGAAAAATATTGATATTCTGATCAACAATGCGGGTAATGCACATGGACTGGGCTCGCTCGATGAAGGTGATACCGATGACTGGGACTCGATGATCGATGGAAATGTAAAAGGATTACTATATGTTTCCAAAGCAGTTATTCCATTGCTTTTGGAAAAAGGAAAAGGGCATATCGTAAATATCAGCTCCATTGCCGGCAAGCAGACTTATGCCAATGGGGCAGTGTATTGCGCTTCAAAAGCAGCTGTGGAGGTACTAAGTGAAGGAATGCGCCTCGAACTGACTCATCACGGGATTAAGGTAACCAATGTAGCACCCGGCGCAGTCGAAACAGAATTTTCGCTGGTACGCTTCAAAGGCAATGAAGAACGTGCCGGGAAAGTGTATCAGGGATTTGATCCATTGCAGGCGGGAGATATTGCCGATGCGATACTATATGCAGTAAATGCGCCTGACCGAGTTACGATCGCAGATATTACCATTCTGGCCAGCGCACAGTCCGCTGCAACTACTATTCACAGAAAGTAGGTTAGCTTAATTGTTTTCTGCAATTTTTAAAATCAGGTTTGGATTGGGGCAGATTGACAGGTAGTAATCCTGATCAAAAATGCTGCTTACACCTGGAAAATCGCCTTTATAATCACCTATATCCATAATTAATTGGAAATGTAAATGCGGCGGCCAGTCGCCATTTTCAGGAAAAGCACCTATAAATGCAAATTGCTCACCTTTTGCAATGGTTTTCCCAACTGTAAGTCCATCCAGTGATTCCAGCGACAAATGCCCGTACAGAGTGTAAAAAGTAATTCCTGACAGTTCGTGGGCTAAAATGATTGTAGGCCCGTAATCGCCGTAGTGGTTATTGAATGCAAAACTATGTACTTCACCAGCAAGCGGCGCGTGTACCGGCTCACCCGCAGGTACCCAGATATCAGTACCTAAATGAATGCTCCTCGCGCCGGAATCGTCGCCGCCGAAATGTTTTCGCTGGCGGTAAATCACCCGGTTCTCTCCGTATCCGCCGATCCCATTGAAAGTACTACCTGCCAGAAGTTCGTCAAAAACATAGTCAGAAAACACGCTGGTTTCCGAAAGATCCCGTGTGAGCAGTACCTCATTAGATGCCGAAAAGTCCAGCTTTTTATAAGGTTTTCCATTGTCAATAACTTTGGCAAATGAAGGATAGCTGCCGAGTATTTGTTCAAAATCTGTCATAGCTGCGGGTTAAGCAAAAAAGCCAGGCTTTCCAGTGCCCGGCTTTTTGAATTCAATAATTTATTTAGGGTCCAGACTCTGCTTGATCCGTTGCAGAATATCCTGCAAATGGTATTTCGTGATCTTGTCTGTGCTTTTCGGAATAGCTGCGGCAATCGTGGTTTTCAGATTTTCCAAGTGTGCCCGCGCGACAGAGGGTAAGTCTGTTTTTTCCAGCTCCACAACCCGGGTCGAAAATCCGTATGTAATGCCGACTGGAATCGATTGTACATTGGCTTTGCCTGGTTTCAGCAAGTCGATCAGCTTCTCCGTATACACTTTTTGGAGGTTTCTTCTGAATAAATCAATGTTCCTGCCAGTCTTAGCTTCCGACCAGATTCCACTTTCCAGATCGGTAAAAAGCTCGTCAAGGGTGTAATTCTTGGCAGTTACCCCGGTTTCCATTAACCTCACAGCCCTGTCGCCTGCGAAGAGCAAAGTGATCGCATATTCATGCAATGCTTTTACCGCCTCCACGCCGCTTTCGGGCTTTATTTTATTCATGATATTTTGATCCAAAAGCCAGGTCGGTGTTTTGAAAAGCTGCGCATTCAGAAATTCAACCGCCTCTTTCTGCGTCGCTTTTGCTACCGGTGTGAAAGTCGGACCTTCCATGTCGTAGGTAGTAGGCGTATCGTAAATTCCGCCAATATTCTTGATCACGTGGCCGAGGTACCGGCGGTATTGCGCAGTTACATTGCTGTAAATCTCATCGAGTTCCTTGTAGCTTTCTCCATCCTCGCGGCTCCATTCGATCAGGTTTGGCAATATCCTTTTCAGGTTTTTTATTCCATATTCGGAAGCTTTCATGGCATTGTCGCCCAAATCTTCCGTCTGGTACCTCGGATCGTAGGGGCTGATTTCTGTTCCAAAATGCAGCCTGGTATCTTTATAAGCCTCTTTGGTCATTTCATTCAGCTTCGCCTTCTGCGCTTTTGGATCGCGGATATCAGCAAAGTGGCTGTACCCCCATTGAATCGCCCATTTATCATAATCCCCGATTCTTGGGAAAAGATCAGTAATTCCGTCTTCCGGCTGTGCCACGTAGTTGAAACGTGCATAATCCATAATAGAGGCAGTGTGCCCGTGCTCTTTGATCCATTCTTTGTCACGCAGCTTTTCTACTGGCGTAGCTGAGCTTGCGCCCATATTGTGCCGCAAACCAAGTGTGTGACCAATTTCGTGAGACGAAACAAAACGCACCAGCTGGCCCATTAACTCATCGTCAAATTTCTTCGTGCGCGCTTTCGGGTCTACCGCGGCTGCCTGGATAATATACCAGTTACGCAGCAGGCGCATTACATTGTGGTACCAGCCAATGTGACTTTCCAGGATTTCGCCACTGCGCGGATCGTGTACATTTGGTCCATAAGCATTTTGAATATCGGCCGCGAAATAGCGGATTACCGAATACCGGGCATCTTCCAGGCTCATCGTAGTATCGCCTTCGGGCCAGTACTCACCTCGGATTGCATTCTTCCAGCCCGCTTTTTCAAAAGCAACCTGCCAATCGTCCACACCTGCTTTCAGGTACTTGCGCCATTTTTCGGGAGTAGCCGGGTCGATGTAGTAAATGATTGGCTTTTTAGGCTCAATCAATTCTCCATTCTTCTGTTTCGCAGCATCTTCCGCATTCTTGGGTTCAAGCCTCCACCTTACTGCAAATACTTCCGTATCCGACCGCTGCGATTCTTCGCCAAACACAGCATATTGATTGGCAAAATACCCAACCCGGCTGTCGAAAATCCGCTTCTGCATTGGTTTTTCAGGTAGCAGGATCATGGAAGTATTCATTTCAAAGGTGACCACACCTGCGTCGAGGCCCGAAGGAAGGTACTGACCAATTTGTGGTGTCGGAGTGGGAGAGAGCAGTTGCGGAGATACGGTGAAGGTTTTAACAGTCCGTATTTCCGTGTTGATCGGGAAACTTCTCATTTTTTCAATGTAAGAAGCTTCCTTTTTGAAGCCAGTCAGTTTGAGCAGTTGCTTGTTAACCGAGCTGAGTGAAAAAACCTGGTTATCAGAATTGAAAAAGTCAGTCACATCAATCACCGAAGCTTTTGCCCCCGGCTCTTTTTTCACTGCTTTAATGTCGAAAACGCCGATAATGGGATCGGAGTTGGAGTTTTTAACTGCCTGGAAAATAGGTTTGGTACTGTCGGGACTGGTTAAAACCACCGTCACAGATCTGAGCAGCACATTGTTATCTAAACCCTTTTCCCAGCGGATCATCTGACGGTTCACTTCTTCTCCACCAAAAATTCCTCCTCCTGCTGCGGTTTTGGAATAGCGGGTAACTGCCATGATATCCCGGTTCAGTAACGAATCCGGTATTTCAAAATACCATTTGTCGTCCATTTTATGCACCGAGATCATACCCTTCTGGCTTACAGCACTGGTATCGATCAGGTCTTTGAAAGCTTTCGGACTTTTTTTCTTATCCTCTTTCAGCTTGTCTTTGACGGCCGTCGCCATTGCGTCGACAGCCTTTTCAATTTTTACATCTTCTTCTTTCTTTTTCTTCTTTTTTTGGGCTTGGGCATCATGGAGATACACGAGAGCGAGTCCCGTAAGAATAAGGCACCGAAATAATCTCATGGAATTGTTTAAGAGTTTTGTTTTAAATGATAGAAGCCAGGGGGGTAAATCAAAATCTAATTTACGATCAGAAGTAATTAGTTGGACAATAATTCGGCAAGCACACCTTCTTTTAATGCGTAACTGGAAATCTGAATTTTTTGAATGCCGTAACTCTTTAAAACATAGTCAATCAGGCACAGTGCGACTACAATCATATCCACGCGCAATTCGATCATTCCCGGAATTTGCATTCGCTGATCGTGGTTCCCGGCTAGTATAAGGTGATAGGCGCGGTAAAATTCTTCCAGCGGGAGGTTGAAGTCAGTCTGCTGTTTGGGCGGAGCTTGTGAGAGGCGATGTTGGAAGTCGATATCCACCAGCGTATCGAAGGTACCTGACGAGCCGATCAGTTTTTCAGGAGCGTATTGGTGAATTGCATTCGCCAGCGGGATCAGGTTTTCGTCAAAGTAATTATACAGGTTCTTTTTGTCGGCAACGGAAAGTGGATCGTTCCGCATAAACTTGTCCATTAACCTTTGTCCGCCTATTTCAAAGCTCTGTTTCCAGAAGATCTGGGAATGATTTCCGATGATAAACTCGACGCTGCCGCCGCCAATATCCATAATCAATGCAGGTGCGTTTCCGATGTTGGTACCGAAACGAACACCACGATAAATGTACTCCGCTTCTTTATTTCCGTCTATTACTGTAATAGAAATGCCTGTTTTGTCGAATACCTCTGTGCAAAACTCGCCCTGGTTTTCTGCATTCCTGATTGCGCTGGTGCCAAAAGCAAAGGTGTTTTCGGTAGCAACTTCGTGCGCGTCCAGTGTTTCTCTAAAATAAGTAAGTACGGAAGCAGCGCGGCCGAAAGCCTCCGGTGTGATCACTTTCCGGCTAATCCCGCCCATTCCGATTCTGGCGGGGCGACTATCGTGAAAGATGGTGGAAAACTGATCGCCATTTTTTTCGATGATCAGCAGGTGAAAGGTATTTGTTCCTAAATCAATAATCCCCAGTCGAGAGCTCATATCGGGATGTCTAATTGTTTCATTGCATTCTTTCAATCACAGTGCTTGCAAAAATAACCTAATTTTAATGACTTATTTCTTGATTTTCTGTTCGATATGACTTTTCTTTGCAGTCCAATTTCAGAAAACCATTCAAAATAACATTACATTAATAAGCATGCTGATTATTAACATAAAAGACAACGAATCGATTGACCGCGCTCTTAAGCGTTACAAGAAGAAATTCGAAAGAACCGGTACAATGCGTCAGCTTCGTGCTCGCACAGCTTTCGAAAAACCATCTGTTAGACGTCGTTTCGAAGTTTTGCGTGCCGTTTACAAGGAGAAGACTTACGGTCATTTAGAGGACTAGATCCAAAGGAGTGGTTTCTGAATGAATTATACAGGATCATTGTATCCATATCAAAAAAGAGCTGTCTGATTTCAGATAGCTCTTTTTTGTATATTGGCTGCTATGATCGATGCCTTTCTACAATTTCTGAATTTTGAAAAGCGCGCCAGCGCACATACGGTCAAATCGTACCAGACTGATCTGGATCAATTTCAGAAATACCTTTTGCTTCAATATGAATGCAATGCACCTGAAACAGCACAGCCGGCTATGTTGCGGTCGTGGGTTGTCAGCTTAATAGAAGAAGGATTGAATCCGACTTCTGTGAACAGGAAAATTGCCTCTCTGCGGAGCTACTATGCGTTTTTGAGAAGAAAACAATTGATCTCCAAAGATCCGACGAAAGTCTTGTCGGCATTGAAAACACGGAAAAAGCTCCCGGCATTTGTGGAAGAGCATTCAATGGAAATGCTTTTTCAGGAAGATACATTTACAACAGATTTCTTCGGTCTTCGCGACCGCGTGGTAATTGAACTGCTTTACGGCAGCGGGATCCGGCTGGCCGAGCTGCTGGACCTGGAAGTGAGGCACGTGGACCTGCATGCCTATACGCTGCGGGTTTTCGGTAAACGCGCCAAAGAACGTATTGTACCAATCGGGAAAACCCTGGCGGCACTTCTTGAAATGTATTTAAAAGAAAGAACAGAGTTAGCAGCAGTAGACAACCTCATCATCACAGATGCAGGAAAAGCAGCTTACCCCGTATTTATTCAAAGGCTTGTCAAAAAATACCTTTCGGCAGTAACTACTCTATCTCAAAAGAGCCCTCACATTCTCCGCCATACTTACGCAACGCACCTGCTTAATCGCGGAGCTGATCTGAATGCAATTAAAGAGCTGCTTGGTCACGCTAATCTTGCTGCCACCCAGATTTACACCCATAACTCCATTGAAAAGCTCAAAAAAACGCATCAGCAAGCCCACCCAAAAGCCTGAAACCGATTTTTAGGATTATATTTGACGTCCATAGCAGATCTCAAAATATAATTTCGTCGCTTCATTATGAATAACAGTTTTCAGGACGCAGTTGTAACGAAGTATAATATTTTCAACAGCCTTTTCCTGAGTTTACCCTATCGCGGTATTTTTCAGACGGGTTCGTTACTTCCGATACTTACGCAGCAGAGTGAGACAGGTTTTCAGGAGGGAAAGTCTCCAAAGGAAATCATCGAGCACTTTTTTTCGGAACTACTCGAAACCGCCACACCCAAGGAAAGGACAGATCTGCTTTTTGCATTCATTCAATACATTGAAAGACAAGTTGTTCTTTTTGATTCCGTTGAAGATGCCGCATTTGACCAAACCCACGATCTTACCGGCAAAGGCTCTGTTACCTACCTGACGGAGCGGCTGGATAAAGACGACCTCAAAAAGAAGCTGCTGACGAAATTGCAGGATTTCAGTGTGCGCATTGTGCTCACTGCGCACCCGACCCAGTTTTATTCGGGTAAAGTGCTGGGTATCATCAATGATCTCGAAGATGCAATTAAGCTAAATGATTTTACCGAGGTAAATCAGTTGTTGCTTCAACTCGGTAAAACCGCATTTATCAACCACGAAAAACCTACTCCATTCGACGAGGCTGTCAGCCTGTGCTGGTTCCTTGAAAATGTATACTACGACGCGATTCCTTCCATTCTCGAAAAATTGATCAATGGGCTGGGAATGAGCGTTCACGACTGGCCTTACCCGAATGTGTACCGGCTTGGTTTCTGGCCGGGTGGTGACAGGGACGGTAATCCTTTTGTCAATCCGGACATTACATTGCAGGTTGCGGACAGGCTGAGAGAAACACTTTTGCGCAGCTATTATCGCGATATCCGTCAGCTGAAAAGGCGACTTACCTTCAAAGGTGTCGACGAAGCAGTGTCGATCGCCGAGAAAAAGATGAACAGTACCATTTTTGGTCCGTTCGAAGAAGGTTATGCCAATGCACAGGAGCTGATTGATGAATTGTTGAAAGCGCGGGAAGTGCTGGTAAGCAAGCATCAGGGGCTTTTTGTGGAGCTGCTGGATAATTTTATTTTGAAGCTTAACCTGTTTGGTTTCTTCTTCGCGAGCCTGGATGTGCGCCAGGACAGCCGGAAACATGCGAAAGCGTGGGAGGATATCCTGAAAAGGCTGGAAAAGAAGATCCCGCTTTTGAAATACAGTGATTACGAGAGTTGGGACGAACCAAAGAAGATCGAACTGCTGCTGTCGCTCAATATTCCTTTGCGCGACGAAGACTATGAAGATCCTTTGACAAAAGATATCCTAGGGTCAATCAGGGCAATTAAGACCATTCAGGAAAAGAATGGCGAAAAAGGCGCACATAGATATGTAATCAGCAACAATACTTCTGCATTGAATGTCATGCAGGTAGTTGCACTGGCCAAAAACCTGATTGCTGATGAAAATGGCAAGCTTGCGCTCGATGTAGTTCCATTGTTTGAGACGGTGGACGACCTGGCCAATGCGCCTGAAATCATGCGCAGTTTGTATGAAAATGAATTTTACCGCAACCATTTACAAAACCGCGAAAACCACCAGACTATTATGGTTGGATTTTCGGATGGAACCAAAGATGGTGGTTACCTGCGCGCCAACTGGTCTATTTACCGCGCGAAAGAGGAGTTGACGAAGGTTTCACGAGAGTTTGGTATCAAAGTCACATTCTTCGACGGTCGCGGCGGGCCGCCTGCGCGTGGGGGTGGCAATAACCACAACTTTTACTCGTCGCTTGGATCCGATATTGAAGACAAAGAGATACAACTGACCGTTCAGGGACAAACGATCAGCTCCAATTACGGAACGGTCACTACGGCCATGTACAATCTGGAAAGGTTGTTCACAGCCGGACTTGAAAACCATTTGTTCCGGGAAAACCGTGCTGAGGATGAGCTGAGTACAGAAGATAAGGAGTTGATCGAAGAAATGGCAGAATCAGCCTACAACTCTTACCTGGATCTTAAAAACCACCCGATGTTTGTCAAGTACCTTGATAAGAAAACGCCACTGCGTTTTTACGGTCAGACCAACATTGGCAGCCGCCCTACGAAGCGCGGGAACGATGATGAAGGCTTGAAGTTTGAAGATTTGCGCGCCATTCCGTTTGTTGGTTCCTGGGCACAGATGAAGCAGAATGTACCTGGTTTTTATGGCTTCGGATCGGCAATCCGGCAAATGGCGGACGAAAACAAGGTTGAGGATATCAAGCAACTTTATAAGAAGTCACTGTTTTTCCGGACTTTGATAGAAAATTCAATGCAGTCGCTTTCAAAGGCATTTTTCCCTGCGACAAAGTACTTGCGTGACGAGGAAGAGTACTGTGAATTTTGGGACAAAATGTATGATGAGTTCCTGCTGACACGCGATTTGCTGCTGGAAGTTTCAGGTCAGAAAGAACTGCTGGACAGCAACAATGTAACTAAGGTTTCCATCAAAACCCGCGAGCGCATTGTATTACCTCTGATCACGATTCAGCAATATGCATTGCAAATGCTCGCACTTGATCCAAAAGACCTGCCGGTGGATGTAGAGACTTACAACCAGCTGATCATGCGGGCAATGTTCGGCATTATCAATGCAGCGAGGAACTCGGCTTAGTTGAAAAATTAAGAAGCTAAGAAAATGCTCCTGGAAGTTACTTTCAGGAGCATTTTCTATGTAAAATGAAATTTCAAATCCTGCTATTTAATCCTGCACAAACCGCGTGTGAAACCTTCCATTGGTGAACCGCAGTGTATCCGGAAGCACAGGCTCTCCGCCATTTCTTGTTTTTACCATTGTCATTTGGAATGTCCCTTTAATTTCTCCCGTTGCGCTATTGTACATTTCGATATTTAAATAGTTATCGAAGCCTTCCGCTGGCCCGTACATATCTCCCAGAACATCACCATCCTGTGTCATTATATATAAAATAGCATAAACGGGATCTTTTTCATCGCACCTGAAATCCGTATTTGAAACGATTTTGCTTTTTCCTGGACTCTCCGGGATTTTCATCAAATGCAGCTTTTGCCTAAGATATCCTTCTGTAGAATACAGTTCCGTAAATACTTCCAGACGATCCTGGCTACATGGAAAGGCGGCGGACGGAGGGACAATTTCAGATTCAACAGTCTGGAAGGCATTTTTGTAGGTTTTGTTCCATTCGCTTCCATTCATATCTGCCTTAAAGTATCCGATTGTGTGCCTTTCAGGCAAAATGCGGATCTTGTTACAACCGATCACTATGAGTACCATAGTGCAGATATATATCGATTTTCTAAAAAGCCTCATTTCTGAACGATGATACGTTTCACAACAATCCTGTCACCGATAGTCAGCTTAACCAGGTAGCTCCCATTTTCGAGTTTGTCATTTTTCCATGATAGCGAATGTGGTCCCTTACTTTGGTGGGTTTTTCGCGGAAGTACGGCTTCTAGAAGGTTGCCGGATAAATCTACGATTTCCAGATTAACATCGGCATCGGCTTCCAGATTGTAGCGAATTTGTATTTGTTCACCAGCCGGGTTTGTGGCTACTTCGAAATCGGGATTGAATGTGTTCAGTGAATCAATAACCGCACTTCCTCGCTTGTAGGGGCTAGGCATCTGAGCAGTTATCGCAATGAATGCAGTCGTAGACTTCCCTCCGGCAGTGACAGTACCTTTAAGGTAAATTTTTTGATTTTGATAGAAAAACCAGGTAAAAATATCAGTGGTAGTATTTGACAAAGTATAATTGACTCCGTCATAGCTGTAATGCCAGATAAATGAATATGGCGCGTTACCACAGCTGTAGTTAAGCTCGTAATTCTTTCCGCCTTGGGTTGTGACGTAAGTTGGTCCATCAATGTAAGCCGCTAGCGGAGGCGTTGGGTCGGGTCTGTATGCACCAACCGACAAATGCGTTTCGCTGATCATCTTTGCATTGTTGTTATCAGCAATAGTTCCGGTTGGTTTCCCTCCTACACTGATATTCGGATTTGAAAAATTCAGTAGCCGGCTACTACCATCCGCGGTGTTCAGACTCATCATTGTTCGATCAACGACAATTCCCAGTCCATTCTTAATGTTATATCCCTGTGCATACTGCGGGCTTCCTGAATCTCCGTCGTGCCTGGAACCAAAAATGTGGCCAACCTCATGTGCAAAGGTTTTGTTAGTTATTGCATTCAAAATTTGAACAATGCAATATGCGGAAGCGTTAGTGAGCGGCGGCTCCGCTGTAACACCACGAGGTATATAATTGCCATTGGTGAATAGGACGACTAGATCAGCCTTATACTGATCTCTTAGGCTATTCGCCGTTGGATTAGCCTGCAATTTTGCTACGTCGCCTCCCATAGCGTTAGGAGTTTCAGGAAAATTCAATTCTGCCACACCCGCCAAAGTAAGTAACGCATTGCTGGTAATTCCGCTGTTGTAAATCGTGCTATTGAATTGCGATACTGATAAATTAGCCTGATCGACAACGGCAGCAACACTTCCCGCAATTTCCAGCGCCTTCGGTGTATACAAAACCAGCACCCGCGGGTTAACCAGCGGCTGACACGCATTCATTTTGGCATTTTCGCTGCTCGGGGATTCAGTTGAAGGTGGCGCGAGCTCTGCATGGGTCCGTCCACCAGCTTTGTCGTCAGAACTGGTTGCGCATCCAATATCACTTGCTTTCACTAAGTCTATTTCATGCAATGCATATAATTCGTTCACAGCCGGAAAAATCTCGTATACGCCAGCAGGAGTGGAAATGTGTGCAGTAATCCTGCCCTGTTTTGCCAAAAGAATAACCGCCCCGCGACCTTCGTCTGTCTTTCCGATCCATTCATAATTCGAATCGTCGTGATATTCCACGTGAGTCACTTCTGCGGTGATTGGGCGCGGCTGGCCGGGAATGTTGATTGGCAGTACTCCATCTCTTTGCGCGGTTTTAAGTGGATTAAGCCTGACAAAATGGAATGCAGTAATATTCGGATTTTTCCGGATTCTGGCTTTATACTCGTCTATCTCAGGAGAGCGCGGAAGTTGCTGTTCAGCAACAGGCTCGATCAAGTTAGTTACCTGCGGGAATGCCGTGCCCGAACAAGTGCAGATCATAACAAATGTGATCCAGAAAAATTTTCCGAAATGCGTAAAGTATCTATGCATAAGTAGAAGGGATAATTGTACAACAATGCAATTTGTTTGGTCGAAATGTTCTACTATTTCTAGGTTAAACAAAATAGTTTTACCTCCAAAAACACCTTCAATTAGCTGCCGGCTGGAAGCAGTGTGCGATCGGCAGGTTTGTTGAAAAAAGTTATTTTGAAGAGGCCATTTTTCCCTGCAATAATTAGTAGACGAATAGTTGGGAAGACTTATAACTCGATATACTCAATAACTAAACTTCAACTTGTACTCTACATGACACATCACTCCGATCACCGTGCCTACTTTTTCAAGATAGACACGACTATCAAAAAGATTCGTAATGCCTTACAGAAACAATTGACAGAAGCGGGTTTTGACTTGACCGTAGACCAGTGGGTATTGATCGATCATATATTCAGAAAACAGGGCGTAAGCCAGAACGAACTCGCAGAAATGACCTTCAAAGATC
>NZ_JBHYGF010000015.1:0-15364 GCF_051859145.1 Dyadobacter sp. | reverse complement strand
CAGCAGTTTTTTTACATTCGCTTCAAATACCTCCGCCGGATCATGCTCCTCAGCCAGCAAACCGGTAATTACAATTACAGCATCTATTCCGGTATGGTATATACGTTTCACGAAATCCGCTTGTTGTTCGATAGATCCACCCAGGGTTCCTGTGGCCACTACCGGCACTCTTCCGGCCACCTGCTCCACAACTTTCCGAGTTACTTCCAGGCGCTCAGATTCAGTCAGTTCAAACATTTCACTCGACAAACAGTTGGCAAACAGTCCCGCCGCACCTGCATCCAGGTACATTTCAGTCAGCATTTTCAACCCCTCGAAATCAACTACACCTGATTCCAGAAAGGGTGTAAGCATAACAGGAATAAATCCCTGCGGCAGCGAACGTGACGTTTGTGCATTTGTCATGTTGAGTAGCAATTAAAATTGGTGTTGTTTATAAAATAATATAAGCGTGACTTTCAGCTTTTGCTCAGTGCATTTATTTACTGTCCAGTATTACTTCTCTTTCGGCAGTTCTTTTTCTTTTCAGCCTGGTCAAAAGCATTCCGATCAAAAAGATTGTGAGCGTTCCTACTACCATGATCATGTTTTGGTGCAATGGATTACGGAGGTATGCATATTCATCGGGTAGCTGGCCTGAGAACGTCATCCAGATAATTACTACAATGCCGATCAGCGTGGCGGTTAATGCTTCCGCATTCCGGGTTTGCCTTGAAATAATCCCTAACAGGAACAAGCCGAGCATTCCGCCGGCAAAAATACCCGACAGCATCCACCAGACATCCAGTACGCTTTTCACTCCGATCATCGCAATTCCTGTCAGCATACCGAGCAAGCCAAATACCGTAGTAGCAATGTATAACAGCCGCAGCGACTCTTTCGAAGACAGGTCAGGCTTAATGTATTTCTGATAAATATCGACTGAAAATACAGTCGCAGAAGCATTCATTCCCGAACTGATCGTGCTCATTGCAGCCGACATAATTGCTGCAATAATGAGCCCCAGCAAACCCACGGGCACTTTCGTTACCATGAAATGCGGCATTACCTTGTCGCCGTAATCAGCAGGCACCAATGTGGCCGCCAATCCTCTGATCGCTTCCTGACTCGCGGTTGGCAGCCGCTCCGTTGCAACCTGCATTTTGATCGTTTCAAGAAGCTCGGGATTACTCTGATAATATGCGTAGAGGCAGGACCCAAGAAAGAAAAACATCAGCGAAACCGGCAGATAGAGATAAACACAAAGCCAAACCGAGCTGGCAGCCTCTTTTACCGACGTGGTAGTATGGTAACGCTGCACGTAATTCTGGTCCATCCCAAAATTATTCAGGTTCATAAAAAACCCGTAGAGCAACACCACCCAAAATGAGGATTGTGTAAAATCCGGCGCGAATGTGCCGAGACTGAATTTGTTTTCGGAGCTACCGATATCCATAATCCTGGATACACCGCCGTCCATTCCGGCGATTACCAGATAAAGGATAACCAATGCACCGACGGTTTTAATGACGCCCTGCACCACCTCTGTCCAGATTACGGCCTCCATTCCACCCATTACCGTATACAACACAATACAAATCCCGACTACGATCATGATCGTCGACATTTCATATCCTGTCAGTGCCTGCAAACTCAGCGCAATCCCAAAAAAGATAGATCCCATTCGCGCCAGCTGTGTCAGCAGAAAGCAGACAACAGCGTAAGTCCGCGCCCAGGGACCAAACCTGTGTTCAAGATGCGTGTAGGCAGAGACAGCGCCCGTATTTCGATAAAATGGTATAAAAAACCGGGTTGCTACCCAGGCTGCCAAAGGCATTGATAAACTGAATACAAATGAATTCCAGTTACTGCCAAATGCTTTTCCAGGAACTCCCAGAAAAGTGTTGCTGCTTAAAAAGGTAGCATAAATGCTGATCCCGATTGCCCAGCCCGGAATCCGTCCCGAAGCTTTTGTGAATTGATCGGCAGTTGTATTCTTTCTTGAAAAGTAAATTCCTACACCCACCATCCCTGCCATATAGGCTAGCACAATGACCAGATCTATAAATGGTAAGGATTTCATTCTGATTTCGGATGAATTATAACTTTACCACAAAGAAACAGGATGGAGTCAATGGGTTTATATGGTTTTGTAGCGTATTGTTGTAGGATCTTAGCAAGAAAAGCTATTTTCCTGAAAAGATAGCGTAACTATCCTACTATTTTACGCTCCCGAAAGAAATAGCCCACCCCGATTGTAGAAACAATGATCAGCAGGATCAGAACCACTTTGGTAGCAAGTCCCTCATTGGGATGTTCCAGCAGGTACCTGATATCCTGCGCTTCTCTCCCAGCCCACACAGCTAATACCGTACGTGGTATCATTCCGAGCGTACCGCCGGCCAACACCTGTTTGAAACGCGCGCCCGCCATTGCGAAAAAGAGGTTGGTAATTGCAAAAGGCAGAACAGGTGAAAGTTTGGCAAAAAAGATCAGCCGCAGTTCATTCTTATAAAAGCGGCTTAACAAGTTTCCAACCTGCGGATAAATCTGCATTAAATGCTTCCTCAGTGAAGTAGCATGCAGATAGTTGGCAGAAACGTAGATCAATGCGATAGCACCCAGGTTCATTCCGAAAAGCATCGGGATTGATTTCCAGCCCAAAAAATAACCATAAACAAGTGCAAGAAAGGTAGGCGGCGTAAGTGCAACCGAAGACGCAATCGTCAGTATCAATGTAATCCCAATCCACCAACCTAGCGGCATAGCTCGAAGAAACTGCTCATTATTGATCGCCCATGCTGTGAGTAGCGAAGTAGTCAGTAGCGGAATAACGGTCATCAGCACACTGATCACCACGGGCAATGAGAATTTTTTGGGAGTAGATTTTTTCACGGCTATAGTGCGGCTAAGTATGCTGTCTCTGCATTCAGATAACCACTTGTTTGTACAAAAGGTTTTTAATATTCGTGTATTTTCGTGTCTTCGTGGCACTACAAACATCCCAATGAAATTCGGAACCAAAGCAATACACGCAGGCATAACACCCGATCCGACTACCGGCGCTATTATGACGCCGATCTACCAGACTTCTACCTACGTGCAGGAAAGTCCGGGAAAGCATAAAGGTTACGAATATTCCCGCACCCACAATCCGACCCGAACTGCTTTACAAAATGCATTGGCTGCACTGGAAAACGGGCAGTACGGGATCTGCTTCTCCTCCGGAATGGCTGCTACCGACGCGGTACTGAGACTCTACAAGCCGGGAGACGAAATCATTGTTACCAATGACATTTACGGCGGCACTTACCGGATCATGAAGCGCATTTATGAAGGTTATGGATTAATTTTCAGGTTTGTGGATATGTCTAATCCCGGGAATGTGACAGAGGCTATCTCAGACAACACAAGAATGATCTGGATCGAAACGCCTACGAACCCTCTCCTCAAAATCATTGATATTAAACAAATAACTGCGCTTTGTAACGGACGAAATATCCACTGTGTTGTCGATAATACATTTGCTTCACCTTACTTACAAAACCCGCTTGACCTGGGAGCAGATATTGTAATGCATTCGGTGACCAAGTACCTCGGCGGACATTCCGATACCGTTATGGGCGCATTGATCACAAATGATAACGAGCTCGCAAAGCAACTCGCATTTATCCAGAATGCAGCTGGCGCAGTACCTGGTCCGCAAGACTGTTTTTTGGTTTTAAGAGGATTAAAAACACTGCACATCCGAATGCAAAGACACTGCGAAAATGCGATGCAAATCGCTACCTGGTTGTCCAACCATCCAAAGGTCGCCATGGTTTATTACCCGGGACTTACCTCGCATCCAGGTCATGAAATTGCAAAAAAACAAATGCGGGATTTTGGTGGAATGCTTTCTTTTGAGCTTAAAGGCGATGTTTATGAAGAAGCTGTCTCCACCATGGAGCGACTTGAATTGTTTTCGCTCGGCGAGTCGCTGGGCGGCGTAGAGTCGCTTTGTACACACCCGGCAAGTATGACGCACGCCAGCATTCCAAAAGCAGAAAGGGAGCAGGTGGGCTTGAAAGACACATTGATCCGCCTGAGTGTAGGCATTGAAGATGTGGACGATCTGATCGCCGATCTGCAACAGGCAATAGGCTGATCTCAGATTCTTGCCAATCAATGTCAAAAATCTTACTTTTGGATCACCTTTTTTGAAACACTAAAAATCAAAACAATAAATGGAATTAACGGGAACAGTGATCGCTTTGCTTCCTGAAGTAACAGGCCAGGGCAAGAATGGAATGTGGCGTAAACAGGAATTTATTCTTGAAATCCCTTCTCAGTATCCGAAAAAAGTCTGCATTTCGCTTTGGGGAGATAAAATAGACCAGGCTGATCTTCAAATCAACCAATCGGTTACAGCTTCCATTGATATCGAAAGCCGTGAGTACAATTCCCGGTGGTACACAGAGGTAAAAGCCTGGAAAGTAGACAAAGCAAATAGCGGCGGTGGCGGTTCTTCGTCTTCTTCAGGTGGCAGCCCGCTTCCTCCTGTAACTACTTTCACAGAGGACGAATCTGACGATCTTCCTTTCTAATCAAGCTGACACTTACCTCTGGCCGACTTGAAAAATATATTACTGATATTCATTGGAGGAGGCTTGGGTAGTCTGGCACGATATGGTGTTGCCAGAACATTCATTTCATGGTCGTCAATTTTCCCATTTGGTACGTTGACGGCCAATATTCTTGCCTGTCTGATACTGGGGCTGCTCTCCGGCTGGGCAACTTTAAGTAATTCGACCAGTATTCCCGATTACCGCGCTTTCATTGCAGTTGGATTTTGTGGCGGGTTCAGTACCTTTTCCACTTTTAGTAACGAAACGATCCAGCTCTTCATTAGTGATCGGTGGATAGAAGCATTCCTGAATGTTTTTGTAAGTCTGCTGCTTTGTTTTGTCGCTACATTCGCCGGATTATGGCTGGGAAGACAACTGATCGTATTTTAACGTCAGTTGGATTGATAACCTATTGACATAGTGAACTTATCGATCATCTCCTGCGGGTGCACTTCCAGAATGCGCGCCAACACCATCACTACCAATGTATTTGAGGCCATTTTCCGTGGTATTCCGGCAAAAGTTGCAAAAAGGTCCACTGTTACCGATTGCTTTTCATCCAGCAGCTTCATCAGCTTCTGCTCCTTATCACCGTACTGAAAACGAATATCGCGCTCACCCCTGCCGCGACGCATAATTTCCTTCATTTCCCTGCTAGCCTGCAATGATTTGTCTTCAACCCGGATGTAAGCCTGGCGGGTACCAGTTTCGTCCACCACATAATGCGGCTTATCAACACTACGCGGAATAGTAAGCACAAGCACATCCCTGTCAGAGCTGACGGGAACGCGTTCTTTTTTGTAGCTTATTTTGGGATAAATGTATTTGTCAATCGCGCGGGTAAGCGTAAATTCATCTTCATCAGCATCTTTCAGCCCCTTGATGGTTTTGTCGTCGCCAACTCCGACGAAGAGCTTCCCGCCGCCTGTGTTGGCAAAAGCGACAACTTCGCGGACAATTTTCTCCGGATGGCTGGATTTCAATTTGAACTCCACATGCTCACCCTCCCCTTTCTTTACCAGCTCTTTTAACAATCGAAGCTCCATTAGTTAGAATGGATAGATATCTGAATTATGACAAACTCACCTTCGGTTATATCCTCGTCTTTCCTTTCTTAACGCTAACAATATACATTCGTTTTGCCAGATTTAAAAAATATTCGGGAGCGAGTTTCACGAAAATACGAACCCTGATAAAACAAAAAACGACACTTTTCAGTGTCGTCTCTTATCAATATTCATCTTCGTTAAAAAAGAAATCGTCTTTTGTCGGATAATCAGGCCAAATTTCCTCAATGCTTTCATAGGGTTGACCATCGTCTTCAAGCTCCTGCAGATTTTCAACTACCTCTAACGGAGCGCCTGTTCTGATTGCAAAGTCAATTAGCTCGTCTTTGGTAGCTGGCCAGGGAGCATCTTCAAGGTACGATGCAAGTTCGAGAGTCCAGTACATAATATTTTCGCCTATTAATGGTTACTTTACTTTTCTGCAAAAGTAAAAAATTTGACATCTTTTAAAAGCTTAAAGCGAAAAAAAGGAAAAATAATTGCTTGGTTAAAAATAATATTTCCAGCACCCAAACAAATCGCTGTTTGTCAATAAGTTGCAGAAATCACTTTATTGAAAATACGGTGACAAATCTGCTAAACCAATCTAAATTTCTATCTGTTCCAATCATTTCTTCCAGCAGCTGCCAGTAGCCTCAAACCTTTTTGTAAATTCCCTGTTTCGTTCTTTAAATACCATTATTATGACTATCGAAGTTTGTGCCTACTCCCTTGAATCCTGCATTAACGCACAAGCCGGAGGCGCGGGCCGCATTGAGCTTTGCGGCGGACTGGGTGAAGGCGGAACTACTCCAAGCGCCGGTCTGATTGAAATTGTCAAACAGTATATAGAAATCCCTGTTTATGTCATGATCCGCCCACGCGGAGGTGACTTTGTTTATGATTTTTTTGAAGAAGAAATCATGAAAAAGGACATTGATGTGGCCAAAAAGCTGGGAGTAAATGGCGTTGTGCTTGGGATATTGAATGCGGAGGGACAAGTGGATGTGCAACGCACAAAGGCTTTGGTGGATTATGCTGCTCCGATGAAAGTAACATTTCACCGTGCATTTGACCTCACACCTGATCCGCACAAAGCATTGAAAGCGGTTATGGAAACTGGCGCCGAAAGAATCCTTACCTCAGGTCAGCAAGCCAGCGCCATTCAGGGGATTGACCTGCTGACAGCACTTGCCCGGGAGGCAAACGGCAAAATCGAAATAATGGCCGGAGGCGGGGTAAATCCTGAAAATGCCGCTCAGCTGGCCGCAGCCGGCGTACATTCCCTGCACCTTACTGCCAAAGCATTCCGTCCGGCCAGACAGAAATACTTCCCGGCAGCAGTTTCAATGGCGGGCGAAATTCCTGATGAACGTTCAGTGCTTTATAGTAAGCTTGAAGTGATAGAAGCTATGGTTCAAGTAGTTTCGTAGTTAAAAAGACCTTTTTCTACAAAAGTGTCCCCCTCTATGAAGATTGTTAAAGCGATTGTTTCTTTGGCCATTGCCATAGCCCTGATCTATTTTCTTGACAAACCCCTGGGACCTGCACCTGCATTGGGACCTTTCCTGAGTCCATTTACAGGATTCAGCCAGAATGGTGAAGATGCATCGGGTTCAGACACTGAGCTGGTACTTAAGCTGGATAGTCTGCAAAGCGAAGTGATCATCCGGTTTGACGATACCGGCGTGCCGCACATTTTTGCAAGAAACGATTTCGACCTGTTCTACGCCCAGGGCTATATCACAGCCAGAGACCGGTTGTGGCAAATGGATTTGCAGATACGCGCTGCTTCGGGAAGGCTGTCGGAGATACTGGGCAAGGTCACACTTGAAATGGATCTGCAGAGTCGCCGGCTCGGAATGGGCTACGGAGCTGAGGCCAACTTAAAAATGGCGATGAGCGAACCACAGTCGCGTACTGCCTTGCTGGGCTACACTGCTGGGGTAAATGCATATATCAGCCAGCTTGCGCCCAAAGATTACCCCATCGAATTCAAGCTGTTGGGCTACAAACCCGAACCCTGGAAGCCGATCAATACCATGTACATGCTTGAACAAATGACGCTCACGCTGGCCGGGCGCTCAAATGAGATAGGTATGACAGAGCTGCTTCAAAAATATGGTAAACAGGTAATAGACCAGGTTTTCCCCGACTATCCGCTATTGCAGGAAAGCCCCATTATTCCGGCAGGCACAAAATGGGATTTTAAACCTGTTACTATTCCTGAGAAACTTTCTTCCATTGACACGCTTGATTCGGGCCCGCATTTAACCAGGAATAAGAGACTATCTTCTAAACACTATGAAAAAGTGGAGGGAATCGGAAGTAACAACTGGGCGGTGAGCGCTGAGAAGTCAATTACCGGCTACCCGATCCTGGCCAATGATCCGCACCTAGAACTGACCTTACCTTCTATCTGGTACCAGGTGCAGCTGCATACGCCCGAGATGAATGTATACGGTGTTTCTTTGCCGGGTATCCCGAGCGTTATCATCGGCTTCAATCAAAATGTAGCGTGGGGAGTTACCAATGTGGACGCTGACGTTTATGATTTGTACAAAATAAAATTTAAAGACAGCAGCAGAAAGCAATATTGGCATGAAAACCAATGGAAAAATACCCGCATCAGGAAAGAAGTAGTTTATGTTAAAGGTGAAAAATCACCGGTAACAGAAGAGGTGGTTTACACCCACCACGGTCCGGTTACCGAAACTGACAATACCTCAAAGCAGCCTGACCTCGCTATTCGCTGGATCGGGCATGAGCCGGGAAATAGCTTTATGACCTTTTACCAATTGAACAGGGCGAAGAATTATGACGATTACAGAAGTGCATTAACAAGATACGTGGGGCCTGCCCAGAATTTCGTTTTCGCGGACAATAGCAAGAACATCGCCATTACAGTCAATGGAAAAATGCCGGTTAAATACAAGGAACAAGGCAAATTCGTTCTCGATGGTACCGATCACCGGAATGACTGGCTGGCATGGATTCCGGCTGAACAGAATCCTTATGTTAAAAATCCGGAACGAGGCTTTGTGAGCAGTGCTAATCAATCGTCTACGGATACTACTTATCCCTATTATATCAACTGGGCTTTTGCACCTTCCGAACGCGCGATCCGGATCAATGAACGTTTGCAGGCTATGACAAAGGCGAATGCAGACAGCCTTCGCACTTTGCAAAATGATAATTTCAGTGTCCTCGCCAGAACCATTTTACCCAAACTTCTGGAAGTACTATCCACTACAGCATTGTCTCCGTCTGAAAAAGCCGCCAAGATCATTCTGGCCAACTGGAATTACCAGAACGCGCCCAACTCAGTTGCGGCTTCCATATTCGAAGAGTGGATACCTGCATTACGGAATGCGATATGGAGCGATGAATTCGGCTCTGAGCTGCCAAGCCGCGATCGCACATTGTATTTGCTTTTGAAACAACCGGAAGAAAAATGGTTTGATAACATTACTACACCCCATGAGGAGACAATGCCGGACATTGTTTACGGCAGCTTTAAAGCTACGCTCGACAGCCTGAAAGCGCGGCACGGAACCATGAGCCCTACCTGGCAATGGTCAAAAGTAAAAGGTACAGAAATCCGGCATTTGAGCAGAAGCCTGAAATCCTTTAATGCACCTGCCATCACGACCGGCGGCGGCAGTAGCATTGTCAATGCAATCACAAAACGGAATGGGCCTTCATGGAGAATGGTTGTCGAGCTCGGACCGACGCCGCGGGCTTATGGTATCTATCCCGGCGGACAATCCGGAAATCCGGGTAGCCCGTACTACCTTAACATGCTTGGTAAATGGGAGAAAGGGGAATTGAATGAACTGTTCTTCCTGAATGCACCCGACCAGCAAAATCCGCGTCTTACATCCAGGATCACCCTTCAAAAGAAATAAAGATGAACTTCCTAGTCATTCTGATTATCACGGCCATCCTGCAATTCTTTGCTCCCTGGTGGGTAGTCGCCATTGTTCCGTTTGTAGTTCACCTGTGGTGGCCCACAGCAGCTTTCAAGTCATTTTGGATCAGCTTTCTGGTAATCTGCGTATTATGGCTGGGTTACGGCTACTATTTTCACCTGATATCAAACGGCGCTATTTCCGACCGCATTGCACAAATCTTTTTCCTGCCTGACGGTCTTTTACTACTGCTCGTCAGCGGCATAATCGGTGGACTTGTAGGCGGATTCGGAGGGTTATCGGGATTCCTGATCCGCGACATTTTCGTACGGAATGCAGAAAGTTGAACAGCTGCAAAATTGCCATTTTAAGGATCTGTCAGATTCATTGTACTTAAACACAAATCCTTATCTTTGCGGCTCATGCAAAAAAATTAAACCTTAAAGACGTGAACAATAATACTTCGTTGATCTGGAACATTGTGCTTTCATTGGCCGTAGCGGTACTTTTCTTCCTCCATTTTTCAAGTAAATCATCAGGCGATGCAGGCGCAGCAGCCGACGGTAATGTAGTTGCAGGCCGCAAGACAGTTTACGTTCAGGTAGATTCTCTTTTGAAAAATTACGAGTTCTTCAAAGACACCAGAAAGGAACTTGAAAACAAGAACTTCCAGCTTGAAAACGAATTGAATACAAAAGGCCGCTCTCTGCAGAATGAAGTTGCATTCTTTCAGCAAAAAGCGCAGACAATGACGCCGGAACAAGCAAGATCAACTGAGGCGCAATTGATGAAAAAGCAGCAGGATTTAATGGCTTACCGCGATCAATCGGCACAGGCGCTGGGCCAGGAAGAGGCTAAGAAAAATGAAGAGCTTTACAAAAACATCCGCAGCTATATCGATAAGTACAATAAGGAGAATGGATATGAATTCGTTCTTGGCTATTCTCTGGGCGGCGGAATTCTTTTTGCTAATCCATCTTTGGACGTAACTCAAAAGATCCTTGACGGTTTGAACAAAGAATATAAATCATCTGGAAAACCAGCAGCAGCAGATTCTACTAAAAAGTAATCTATAAGCGGTTTACCAAACAAAAAAGGTGTCGGTTCAATGAACCGACACCTTTTTTGTTGCTTATTAAATCTATTAAACAGCCGAAGAAGAAAACTTCGCGCCGATATATTCGCGGTTCATACGCGCAATGTTCACCATACTGATTTCTTTCGGGCACTCAGCCGAACATGCGCCTGTATTGGTACAAGCTCCAAAACCCTCCGCATCCATTTGCGCTACCATTTTCTCTGCACGGATACTGCGTTCCGCCTGGCCTTGTGGCAGCAATGCAAGCTGAGAGATCTTCGCAGATACAAACAACATCGCGGAAGCATTCTTACAAGCCGCTACACAAGCTCCGCATGCAATGCACGCAGCCGCCGAAAATGCCTCGTCAGCAGCTTCTTTCGGAATAGGCAGGCTGTTGGCATCCTGTGCGTTACCCGTATTTACAGAAACAAAACCTCCTGCCGAAATCACGCGATCGAATGCATCGCGATCCACAACCAGGTCTTTGATAACCGGGAATGCCGCCGCTCTCCATGGTTCTACTACAATCGTATCTCCATCGTTGAAAGAACGCATGTGCAGCTGGCAGGTTGTAACTCCTTTCAGCGGACCGTGCGGCCGTCCATTAATAAACATGGAACAAGCTCCGCAAATCCCCTCCCGGCAGTCGTGATCAAATGCAACCGGTTCTTTTCCTTCTTCAATGAGCTGTTCGTTCAACACGTCGAACATTTCAAGGAATGACATATCAGGGGATACTTTATCCAGCTTGTAGTTCTCGAAACCGCCTGCTGTATCTTTATTACTTTGTCTCCAGACTTTCAGAGACAAACTCATATTTCCTTCCATATCTATCTTATTCTTTATGCTGTGATAAATTGTACACCCGGACAGTATCCGGCTTTACTAATTATTTGTAACTCCTCTGGGCAATCTTAATGTTCTCGTAAATCAGTTCCTCCTTGTGAAGCTCCCATTGCTCAACTCCCTTGTGCTCCCACGCAGACACGAACATATAATTTTCATCGTCGCGCATTGCCTCTCCTTCTTCAGTCTGGAACTCTTCACGGAAGTGTCCGCCACAAGATTCGTTCCTGGTCAAAGCATCAATACACATCAGCTCACCTAATTCAATAAAGTCGGCAACGCGGTTGGCTTTATCAAGCTCCGGATTGAAGTAGGTAGCTGTTCCCATTACTTTCACATCCTTCCAGAATTCTTCTCTCAGCTGACGTATTTCTACGATTGCTTCCTTCAAGCCTTTCTCATTACGCGCCATTCCGCATTTATCCCACATGATCTTACCCAATCGGCGGTGGAAAACCTCCGGAGAAGTTTTGCCCTGAATGCGCAGCAGCGTTTCTATTCTGTCCCTTACTTCCTTTTCTGTTTGAACAAAAGCTTCGTGATCCGTTGAAATCTGACCTGTTCTGATCTCATTTGCCAAGTAAGAACCTATTGTATAAGGTATTACGAAGTAACCGTCTGCCAAACCCTGCATTAAAGCAGAGGCACCCAGGCGGTTTGCACCGTGATCTGAGAAATTGGCTTCACCCAGTGCATACAACCCTGGTACCGTGGTCATAAGATTGTAATCAACCCAAAGTCCGCCCATTGTATAGTGAACAGCAGGGTAAATACGCATCGGGACTTCGTAAGGATCCTCGCCCGTAATCTGCTTGTACATGTCAAACAGGTTACCATATTTTTCTTTCACCACTGCTTTCCCCCAGGCAATAATATCTGAATGGGATGCATTGTGGATGTTGTTTTTATTGGCTTCCGCCTTACCGTAACGCTCAACCGCAGCAGCGAAATCGAGGTAAACAGCCAGTTTTGAAGTTCCTACGCCGTAGCCTGCATCGCAACGCTCCTTAGCCGCACGCGACGCAATGTCACGGGGAACAAGGTTACCAAATGCAGGGTAACGTCTTTCGAGGTAGTAATCACGTTCTTCTTCCGGAATTTCATTACCCGGACGGTTATCGTTCTTAGCTTTTGGTACCCAGATCCTTCCATCGTTCCGCAGCGATTCTGACATCAGCGTCAACTTGGACTGGTGCTCACCGGATACGGGGATACAGGTAGGGTGAATTTGGGTAAAGCAAGGGTTTCCGAAGAATGCACCGCGTTTATGCGCTTTCCATGCAGCAGTAACGTTGCTTCCCATTGCATTGGTAGAAAGGTAGAATACGTTACCGTAACCTCCCGAGCAAAGCAGTACAGCGTGACCAGCATGTCTTTCCAGCTCACCTGTAATCAGGTTTCTGGCAATGATACCGCGGCATTTACCGTCAATATTGACGATATCCAGCATTTCGTGGCGGTTGTACATTTTAACTGTACCCATACCAACCTGGCGCTGCAGACCTGAATAGGCGCCTAGCAGCAACTGCTGACCAGTTTGTCCGGCTGCATAAAATGTCCGCTGAACCTGCGTTCCACCGAAAGAACGGTTGGAAAGTAAACCACCGTACTCACGTGCAAAAGGCACACCGGCAGCTACGCACTGGTCAATGATATTACCGGAAACTTCGGCAAGGCGGTGTACATTACCTTCTCTTGCGCGATAGTCACCTCCTTTGATTGTATCATAAAAAAGACGGTAAACCGAGTCCCCGTCATTTTGATAGTTTTTGGCAGCATTGATACCTCCCTGCGCGGCAATCGAGTGTGCGCGGCGTGGTGAATCCTGGAAGCAGAAAGCTTTTACCTTGTATCCAAGCTCAGCCAGTGTAGCAGCAGCAGAAGCGCCTGCCAGACCGGTACCAACAACGATAATTTCAAGATTACGTTTATTCGCGGGATTTACCAGCGGCACCGAAGAGCGGTATTTGCTCCATTTAGTTTCAAGCGGTCCCTGAGGTATTTTGGCATCCAGACGAGATGAAGTCGCCATATAAATATTAGTTAATCGAAATTTGAAATGAAAGAATCACCGGCATATACCGGCACTCGTTATTTGACCCAACCCAGATAAATTGCGATCGGCATCAAGGCAAAAAGAAGAGGTATAACAATCGAATAAGCTGTTCCTACAAATGAAATCAAGCCATTGTACTTCACGTGGTTTGCACCCAGTGTCTGAAAAGCACTTTTGAAACCGTGCAGCAAATGCCAGAACAATGAGATACAACCCAACACGTAAATCAACACAACCCATTCATTCTGAAAGATGTCCAGCATCATCTGATACAGGTTCAGCTCCTCGCCCGTCGCGAATTGATTGGAACGGTTCGGAATCCAGAAATGCGCTGTATGAATAACAAGGAAGATCAGCAACAACGTGCCCAGCAGACCCATACTTCTTGAGTACCAGGTACTGTTAGCAGAAGGATTGTTGACTGCATACCTGACCGGACGTGCTTCCCTGTTGTTTTTCCATAAAATGAGTCCGTCGGCAATGTGAATCAGAAAACCTGCAACCAATCCGATTTCCAGTGTCCTGATGATCGGGTTGGTACCCATAAAATGGCCCCAGTGGGTGAACGTTTCTCCGCCATCATTATAAAAGATCATTGCATTAATACCGGCATGAATAACCAGGAAAACAATCAAAAAAAGTCCGGTAAGAGCCATCAGAAGCTTTTTCCCGATCGAGCTCGTTAACGTTTGTGAAAACCACGACATATGAAACACAAATGGTTTTAGTGCAAAAAAATGAGGTATATTTAGAACCATTCAAAGGTATATCACAAACGCTCGTCAGGCAAAAAAACATGTCCATTTTTGCTGAATGGGGTATTATTTATAATCATTATTAAGAAATTTTTGATCCCGGCAAGCGAGTGCTAATCAGTGTGTTCGAAACAGCCTTAGAACACCGAAAAACCTACTTTTGTTTGATAATACCGTACACATTTTATGGCAAGAATTTCGTTGAGAGTTCAGGTCAGACTAATATCTATTCTTATATGCCACGTACTTTACGTTCCCTTCTATCATTAATCAGTTTTGTCGTTCTGCTGTTTTCTGTTTCCGAGGTAAAAGCCACGCACTTCCGGGCCGGGGAAATAACGGCAAAACGGATATCAGGACTTACTTACGAAATCAAGCTGTCTGCCTATTTCGACGTTTCGCCTCCGGGCAAGACCGCCGCTGACGCAGCTATTAACGTGGACTTTTTCTTCGGAACCGATGGTCCCCGCCGCGTTGACCGCATACCCAGCGCAATAAGGAACATTGGCAACAATACCACTTATAATGAGTACGTCACCACTTACACCTTCCCGGCTGCCAGCACTTACGAGATTTCTGTAAGAATGGAAAACCGGAATGCAAATACAGTTAACCTCAACAACGGCGTGCAGACGGACCGACTTAACTTCTTTGTACATAGCACATTAGAAATTAACTCGCAATTCGGCCCGAACCAAACTCCCGTTCTACTGAACCCTCCCATTGATCTTGCGGCCGTAGGGCAGCGTTACATTCACAATCCCAATGCATTTGACGCCGATGGAGATAGCCTTGCGTATAAACTCTTCGTGCCTCAGCAAAGCAATGGAGGTGGAATAGGAGTTGACATTCCGTATGCTGCCCCCAATGCAATCGGCGCGCCGGGGCGCACAGAGGCAGGTGCTTCTCCGGCCAATTTCAGCATCAATGAACTTACCGGTGATCTTGTCTGGGATGCGCCTGCTATGAAGGGACAGTATAATGTGGCGTTCATCGTCGAAGAATGGCGGGATGGAATTTTAATCGGCCAAATTGTAAGGGATATGCAGATTTTGGTGGAAGACGCCCGCAACGACCGACCTT
>NZ_JBHYGF010000014.1:0-15667 GCF_051859145.1 Dyadobacter sp. | reverse complement strand
CCAAAGTCTGTTTGTCTGCCGCACTGGCTGGTCATAGCGAAAAGTATTATAGGGATAACTTTGCAGGCATTTTCAATGTAAGCTCCGATTGTCCGTTTTAACATGGATTGAGGGGATGGATAACCGGGCGGATTGAACCCATCGCATTGGATGGCAGTTATGAATTGACCAGCTATGAAAAATAACGCACAAACTTCTGCCTTCACGGGCATCAATAAATTCCTGTTCATTGCCGCATCGGCATTGTCGTCCCTGATCTATCTGGTGACGTACCGCTTGATGAAGTACCGTTACAAGGTGATCAGGAAAAATCTTCTGACTTCTTTCGGACGGGAAGGCGAACAAAGGATCGCAAAAATCATTTCCAGATACTACAAACACCTGGGCGACCTGGTCATCGAGCCATTTTTATATTACATCGTGAGTCCGGGGAGCCGCAAAAAGCTTGCTCATTATACCAACCCGGAGCTGCTCGAAGAATTTTACCGAAACAAAAAGCACGTAGTACTGCTGGCTTCGCATTATGGTAACTGGGAGTACCTGATTAACCTGCCGAAGGTGGTGGATTTTGAAGTGTATACGGCCTACACGCCCATTTCCAATCCGCGTATCAACAGCTGGATCCTGAAAATGCGCTCTTCGCTGGGCGTGCGTTTGATTCCAAAGAAGAATTTCTACCGCGGCGCATTGTCTACCTTAAAACAACGTGAAAACCCGTCGCTGGTAGTTGTAATCGCAGACCAGAGACCGGCGATGGACGCCAAGTATTTTGTCGATTTTTTAGGTCAGAAAACGCGGGTACAGATTGGGGCAGAAAAGCTGGCAATTGCTTCGGATTCTGCGGTAGTGTACCTGGAATGCACCAAAAGGTCCCGTTTTCATTACGATTATACCTTTCATCTGATTTCAGAAAAACCATCTGAGGTATCGCCGATGACGATCACGGATGCTTATTATAACAAACTGGAAAACAACATTTCCAAAGCCCCTGCGCACTGGCTATGGTCGCACGATCGCTGGAAAGCACTTCCGCTGGGCTGATCCCGGTATCTTCATTCAGGATTTCTTATGGATCAGATAGGTGCGCATCGGTTCAGATGGTACCCGCAAAACGATCCAGTAGCTGATCAGTATGCTGCTCACAATGGACAGGATCACGGTGCCTGTCGCTATAGCGGCGAATGCAGGTATGTGTTGGGAGAATGGGTTATCTAAAAAGAAAGCCGCTGCCGCAGCCACGATCAACGCGAAAACAATGGCGATTGTACCGGAAGCGAGTACCAGCAGGCAGACGCGCCGGATTAATCTGCGGTTTCGAATTCTGTTTGTTATGGTTTGGTAATCGTCACCCAAACTGATCTGTAACAATATCATTTTTACCAGGCTATTCAACGATTCCAAAAGTACCAGTAGCATTATTACCACTGTGGCGCATAATGCGAAAACCTGGAAAGGGCCGAACAAAGGATTGAAAAGACCATTTCTGAGCGGTTCAATACGAACCGATTTGGTCGTCAGCAAAGTAATGAAAGTCTCCTGACCTGAAAACAGCTTGTTTACTGCTTCGCTTGCAGTTTGCCCGTCTGTATTTCCCTTAAATAGCAGGTAAGTAACTACACCCATTTCGTCCATTTTGCCACCTAAATCCCGGTAATGCAGCTTGACCAACGTGGGCAGGGAAAAAAACAAACCAGCCTGGATCTGGGAATTTCCCGGGATCTCTTGTACAAGTCCTGTCACAGTCACAGGTGATTTAGAATCTTCCAGATAAAACAGCTTACCGACCGGATTTTGCTCCCCAAATAGCGCCGCTGCCGTTTTGCTGGTCAGTACAGCAGTGAAAGGATTCTGCAAGGCGGTCTGCGCGTTGCCACTTACCAGGTCGAAATCAAAGATCTCGAATACCGAAGCATCTGCAAATACGCCGTCGACACTAAATGAATGTGAATTGCTGCTTTTTAGCCGAAAGCTGCTGTGTATAATCCTGGCTGACTTTTCGATCAGAGTCGTCAAACCGGAATCTATCCTCGCTGCGGCATTATAGGAAGAAATACTGCTGCTTACCTGCTCGCCGGGCGTGCTCCAATCTGTCACTAACTTATAAATGCGGTCTGACTTTGTGTGAAGGCGGTCGTAATCGAGCTGGTATTTGAAATAGCAAAAAAGGGGAATGCAAACGGACATAACGAGGCAGAGGAACGCTAAACGGATCCTGATTTCTTTCGGAACGTTGATCATTGGACAGGCAGGGAATAATAGCTGAGTATTGCTACTGTATTATACTCAGGTATTCGTGCCGAGGTTGGGTCTGGTGCATGATAATTCTCAATCAGAAATAGTGTTAATTTGTCAAAGCCCCTGCATTTATTATGATCAACAATATCTCCATTCAGGAATATCTCTCCATGCAAGCCGGCATTGTGCTGGCCGACGTGCGCACACCCGCTGAATTTGAGCACGCCCATATTCCGGGCGCGGTTAACCTGCCCTTGTTCAGCAACGAGGAGCGGGTGCTCGTGGGGACTACTTACAAGCAGGTCAGCCGCGAAGCTGCTATTTTGCTGGGCTTTGATCTGACGGGGAATAAATGGTCGGGCTTCATCCGGCAGGCACTTGAACTCGCTCCCGACAAGCGGATCGCCTTGCATTGCTGGCGGGGCGGAATGCGTAGCGGCGCCATGGCATGGGCACTGGATTTGTATGGTTTCGAGGTTTTCCTGATCCAGGGTGGCTATAAAAGTTACCGGCAGTGGGCCAATCAGCAATTTGCCCGGGAGTATGAACTGCTGGTTCTGGGAGGTATGACAGGCTCGGGAAAAACGAGACAGTTAGGCAGGCTGCGCGAGATGGGCGAGCAGGTGATTGACCTGGAAGAGCTGGCGCAGCACCAGGGTTCAGCTTACGGCACGATGAACAAAATGGTACAGCCTACCCAGGAGCAGTTTGAAAATAACCTCGCCTGGGTGATGAAAGATATAGAAGGAAACCGGCGCGTGTGGCTTGAAGATGAAAATCTGAATATAGGAAAGGTAACGATCCCGCGTGCATTGTGGGCATCCATGATCCAGGCACCTTTAATGAATGTCGAGGTGGATACACAAACTCGGGTCGTGGGGTTGGTAGGTGAATATGGCGCGCTTGATAAAGATTTTCTGATTGCCTGCACGCAGCGTATCCACAAGCGGCTGGGACCGTTGCAAACTACCCAGGCTATCGAAGCAATACAGCAGGACAGAATGGAGGATTTTATCAGGATCGTGCTGGTATATTATGATAAGGCTTACCTGAAAGCGCTGGCGCGGACCGATCCCGGGCGCATTCACACGCTTACATTGGCAGGGGATTCCCTCGAAGAGCAGGTTGGACAGATTTTAGATTTTGCCAAAACAATTAAAACGCATCGCGTACAATCATCGGTTTTATGAACATTAATGAAATTAAGTTAACCCAGTACTCGCACGGCGCCGGATGCGGATGCAAAATCAGCCCTGCTATTCTGGATACCATATTACATAGTTCCGTACCTGCGGCCGTTGACCCGCGCCTGCTGGTAGGTAACGACAAAAGGGACGATGCAGCAGTGCTCGACCTGGGAAACGGTACCGCGCTGATCTCGACGACAGACTTTTTTATGCCCATTGTAGACGATGCATTTGAGTTTGGCCGCATTGCCTCTACCAATGCGATCAGCGATGTGTACGCGATGGGCGGAAAGCCCGTGCTGGCGATTGCGATATTAGGCTGGCCGGTAGACAAGCTTCCCGCCGAAGTAGCACAGCGCGTGCTGGAAGGCGCGAGAGCTGTGTGCGCGGAAGCCGGAATTACGCTCGCAGGCGGACACAGTATCGACTGTCCTGAGCCTGTATTCGGACTCGCCGTGAACGGAATGGTGCAGATAGAACATTTGAAACAGAATTCAACAGCTACGGAAGGTTGCAGATTGTACCTGACCAAACCGCTGGGCGTAGGTATCTTGTCCACAGCGCAAAAGCGCGGGATTCTGCGGGTTGTAGATGCGGCTATTGCGCTGGAAAGTATGACAAAGCTGAATAACCTTGGTGAACAACTGGGTAAAATGCCGGCTGTGAAAGCACTCACCGACGTGACAGGATTTGGCTTGTTGGGCCACCTTTCGGAAATGTGCGAAGGGAGCGGACTGGCTGCTGAGATCGAGTTCGACAAAGTGCCGGTGATTGGTTCACTTCCCTATTATCTGGAACAAAACTGCTTTCCCGGCGGAACGCAGCGTAACTGGAATAGCTATGGTCACAAAATAGGCGAGCTCACTGAAACGCAACGCTACATTCTGGCGGACCCTCAAACGAGCGGGGGCTTGCTGATCGCCGTAGAAGGTCGGGAAGCGGAGGGTTTTGAAACAGAATTACGCACTCTGGGTTATGACCTTACCAGCTTCGGCACGCTGACCAGCCGGAATGACGGGCCGCTTATCCGGGTGATGTAAATACCTGTTGGTTGATGAAGGATAACCAATCTAAAACCGGCAGAAATGATGGTTGATCCATTCAGGATTTTTATGGCTGCGTGCGTGCTGGTATGTATACACTTCCATGTTTTGGCACAAAATGCGAACAGCGGCTGGAATTTTCTTTCACACACGCAGCAGCTGAGTAAGAAGTGGGACCTTCTTTTTGATGCGCAGGTCCGTACGGGAGATCAGTTCAAGGCGGTAAATACGCTGCTGTTGCGGGCGGCGGCGGGTTATCGTGTCAATGATCAAAATGCATTTGCATTGGGTTATGCCTCAAAAAATGACTGGGAACGGGAAAATAACGAAGTTCAATTCCAGCCGGAACACCGCATTTACCAGCAATATCAGCTGTCGACCCAACTAGGGCAAACCGAATGGACTTTTCGCGGGCGATTTGAGCAGCGGTTTGTAAAAACGGAGCGGGTACTGTTTTCGCAGCGGGCTCGGGCATTTACCGCTTTTCAGATCCCGATTTTCGTGCAAGGTGATTTCAAGAAGGGATTGTACCTCAATTTTCAGGATGAAATTTTCCTGAATGTTTCCCATCAGAGTCACGTGAATAATTCTTTTTTTGACCAAAACAGGGTACTAGGCTCGGTCGGGTATCGGTGGAGCGAGAAAATTGATACAGAATTAGGCTACATGTACTGGTACCAGCGGGAGGCAGACGGGGATGTTGCCACGCATGTAATACAGCTGATGATCACGACCAGCTTTTGATCAGGATTCGGTATTTTCATCATCACTTTGATAACGTTTTCGCAAGGACAGCGCTATCAAAAAGAATAGTAACGCAAACAGGAAAACAGATGTTAACAAAAAGGTGGCTGCCACAAAGCCATTTGCGCGCTCTGTTTATTTTAACAATCCTCTATGTCTCAAATACTACGAATTAGCTTCCTGCTGCTCATTTCAGCAATACTTACTTCCTGCGCTGGCTACCGCACGCGCTATTCCCGGGAGGCACAGGACTGGCAGTCCAATGCACCCGATCCTTCGTTGAAGCTCGAACACACGATGTACCTGATCGGGGATGCAGGAAATGACTCTCCCGAGCACCCGGCGCCCGTTCTGGAATATTTGAAAGCAAAGCTGGCCACCGAGCCGAAAGAAAGTTCCGCATTGTTTATGGGGGATAATATTTACGAGTATGGAATGCCGCCTGCGGAAGATTCAGCCAAACGAAAAGTGGCCGAGTACCGGATCGACTCCCAGCTGGAAACACTGGACGGGTTCAAAGGATATCCTATTTTCCTGCCCGGTAACCACGACTGGCGTGGTTGGGGGATCAAGGGGGTGAAACGTCAGCAAAAATATGTGCAGGAATACCTTAACTCCCGCCGCGGGAAAACCGATAAGGAAGATTATGAAAACTATTTTCTCCCGCTCGACGCCTGCTCAGGTCCAGAAGTGGTGGAGCTTAATGATAATGTTGTGATTATCGTAGTTGATTCGCAATGGTGGCTGGCAGACTGGGATAAAGATCCCCGCATCAATGACGGCTGCGAAATCAAAAACCGCGAACATTTCAGGTTTGTGTTTGAGAACGTTGTCCGCAAGTACAGAAACAAGAACGTGGTGATCGCCATGCATCACCCGCCTTATACCTACGGTCCGCACGGCGGCAAGTATACATTCAGGCAGCATCTGTTCCCGCTGACCGATATCAATTCAAAATTGTACATCCCGCTACCGGTGATCGGCAGTCTGGCGGCTATTTTCCGCGGTACCATCGGTTCGAGGCAGGATGTGGCGAACCAGCATTATAAAGATCTGAGAACGGCCATTCTGGCGGGTGCCAAAAAGAATGGGAACTTCATCATCGCCAGCGGGCACGAGCATACTTTGCAATACATTGAAAACGACGATCAGAAAATGATCGTAAGCGGCAGCGGTTCCAAAAACAGCCCCGTTGGTATGGGCAAAGGTTCGCAGTTTGCTTCCACGTCTGTGGGTTTCAGTACGCTCAGTTTTTACGAAGGCGGAGAAACCTGGGTGCGGTTTTGGGAGGTCGATAAAGATGGGGAAGATGCGAAAGTAGTGTTTCAAAAGAAAGTAAAAGACGCACTTAAAGTAGCGGCAATCGATCCGGCGACACATTTTGCCGAATATGCGCAGCAGCGGGATTCTGTTTCGCAGTTTGTGAGTAAAACGGTAGTGAAGCCTGTGGGTAAATTTCACAAAGCTTTGTTCGGTACGCACAATCGGGATCTCTACACACGCAAATACACGTTCCCGGTTCTGGATCTTGACCAGACTCTGGGAGGGCTGACGCCGGTAAAACAGGGTGGGGGCAACCAGACCAACTCGCTCCGGCTGCGCGCTAGGGACGGGAGAGAATACGTACTCCGCGGACTGACCAAGGATGTGACCCGCTTTTTGCCGGCTCCATTCAACAAAATGACGGCTGCCAAATACGTGGTGGAAGATAATTTTCTGTCCACCAATCCATTTGCGCCGCTGGCTATGCCTGTCATGGCGGACGCTATCCAGGTATATCACACCAATCCGAGGCTGGTGTACGTACCGGCCCAACCCGCGCTTGCGAGCTATGATCCCGTTTTTGGCGGTACGATGAATTTGTTCGAAGAGCGGCCTGACGGCAAAAAGTGGAAAGACGCTGCCTATTTCGGGAATGCCGATAAGATCATTAGTACCCCTGATGTAGTTGAGAGCATTTTGGAAAACAACAAAAGCAGGATCGATGAGCCCTGGATGCTACGTACCCGGCTGTTCGATTTCCTGATCGGCGACTGGGACCGGCACGACGATCAATGGGCGTGGGCTTCCATCAAACAAAAGGACGGCAGTAACCTGCTGCGCCCCATTCCCCGCGACCGCGACCAGGCTTTTTCATTATATGACGGTTTTATTACCAGTGTAGCCGGACAAACGCTGCCTTTTTTGCGGCAGCTGCAAAGTTTTACGCCGGAGATCAAAAGCATGAAATGGACAACGTGGAGTGCGAGAATGATGGACCGTACTTTTCTCAACGGACTGAGCTGGGCGCAATGGGAGGAGCAGGTGAAGTTTATACAGGCGCACCTGACCGACGAGGTAATCAGCAATGCATTTACGACGTGGCCGCAGGAAGCCAGGGAAGCTGCCTCGCCGGCAATCACCAAAAGCATCACCACGCGAAGAGATAACCTGATGCGCATTGCGCGGGCGCACTACGAATTTCTGGCCAAATCCGTGAATGTAATCGGGTCGGAGGAAAAGGAGCGGTTTGTGGTAGAAAGGCTGGATGATGCGCATACCAGTGTTACGGTGTCGGAGATCAGTAAAAAGGGGCAGCTTAAAAAGCAGATTTTTCACCGCGTTTTCGAAACGGGGCTGACGGAGGTAGTCACACTTTACGGTAATGGAGACGAAGACGAATTCCTGTTGAAAGGGGATGTGAAAAAAGGGATTAAAATCCGCATTGTGGGAGGTACCGGCAAAGACCTGATAGTGGACAGCTCGGATGTACATTCCGGCAGCAGGAAGACGATCGTGTACGATGACCTGAAAGCAAACACAGTTTCGCCCGGACCGGAAACAAAGGATAAGCGGACCAACAATTATGGCTTCAACACCTACGAGCGCAGAAGTGCGGAAAGTAACTACGATATCCTGCTACCAATCCCACTAGCAGGTTATAACCCTGACGATGGCGTGTTTTTAGGTGCAAATGTAAGTTTGACCAAATATGGTTTTAAGAAAGAACCCTATGCTTCCATTCAAACATTCGGGGCCAGCTTTGCTTTTCATACACTTGCCTTTCGCGTTAACTATACAGGGGATTTTATCAATGCATTTAAGAAGTTCGATTTCTATCTGGACACACACTATCGCGGCCCAACCTATGCGTTCAACTACGCGGGTATAGGTAATGAATCCGTGCGGCCGGTGGAGGATCCTAATTTTTACCGGGTCCGTCAAAGTGCATTGTACGTTTTTCCGGCTATCAAAAAGCGTTTTGCGGGAACCAGCGGCTTTATCGCACTCGGGCCTTATGCCGAGTTCAACGACATTCAGGCAACTGCGGGCCGCTTTATCACTTCGCCGGAAAACGGTTTGGATTCGGATATTTTTAAAACAAAATATTATTCAGGCGCCAAGTTGCTGGTGGATTTCAATGGGGTTGACCAGGTTTCCACGCCGCATCGCGGGATCAGGTTCAATGCGGCAGTCAACTGGACTAGTAACCTTAATACAGGCTTTAATTTTGCTGCATTGCGCGCGCATTTGTCTTATTACACCCCGCTGGATTCCAGAGAAAATATCATTCTGGCCACTCAGGTCGGAACGGGCCTGAACTTCGGAGACGGTTATGAGTTTTTTCAAATGCCCGTCATAGGCGGCAGGCAGGGACTACGCGGCTACCGGACCGAGCGGTTTTACGGAACAAGCAGCTTCTGGCACGCAACCGACCTACGCGTGAGACTAGGAAATAGCGCCAATCCTGCATTGCCACTTACTTATGGTATATTCGGCAGCTTTGATCACGGTAGGGTGTGGCTGGAAGACGATCCTTCGTCCAACTGGCACTTCGACTATGGCGGCGGCATCTGGCTGGCGCCCGTGGATCTGATCACGATCGCCGCCGGCGCATTTATACCAAAAGAAAAATATGAGGAGAGGCCCAGAATTTCTGTTCAGCTTGGATTCTGGTTCTAGCATTCTCACCAGAATCGCCGGCTGCCGGGCCCGTCTCTAAAATTGATACCATTCCATTTTCCCATTTGCTACCGGGGTTTAGGATTCACCTTTTGAGGGAAATTTCCAGGCAATTTATGTTGTAATCACCCTTTCCACATTCTGGCACATTTTTAGTTGTGGTGGAAGCTCAACTAACTACCATACAAGATGAGCTCGAAATTTGATTTTGGACACGACGAAGATTCTAACGGCGGATTTGCATTGGGTTTTCTGATTGGTGCTACCGTAGGTGCACTGGCTGCAATCCTTTATGCGCCTAAATCGGGTGAAGAAACCCGTCAGCACCTGAAAGACCTTGCTGACCAGCAAAAAGACAATCTGAAAAATCAGTGGGAAGAAACCAAGGCAAAAGCAGCTGACGCAGCTGAACTGGCTAAGGAAAAGCTGAATTCAATTGCTGATCAGGCAAGAGGAACAGTGGATACTTACGCTGACAAAGCCAAGGGTGCAGTTGACAATGCTGCTGACGAGGCAAAAACAACAGCTGATAAATTTCAAAATCGCTATTGATGAATGCCCCGGAGGACAACTTTCAGGGTAACCATCAGGGACTACCAGCCAGGCAGTCGCAGGTCATTCCTGTGATTGAGGAAAAGCTGGTAGTCACTACCGAACTGGTTGAAACCGGAAGCGTGACCGTTTCCAAGAAAGTTGTAGAAGAAGAAGTACAGTTTGACGAACACATCACAAGCGAGCAGCTTTTGGTGGAAAGGAAAGAAATCAACCGCTACGTTGATACCGCGCCACCTGCTATCCGGCAGGAGGGGGACGTCACGATCATCTCCGTTATGAAGGAGGTGCGTGTATAGAAAAAAAGCTGATGCTGGTTGAAGAGGTGCATATTACCAAACAGCAGCATCAAACACCGCAGCATTTTTCTGAAACGCTGCGAAAAGAACAAATAAGTGTGTCGAGAAACCATCCTGATCAAAGGGGTTAATGGGACATGCGCATCAACAAACTATTTAATTAAAGGAAATCATGGCTAAGACAGTTGTTGGAATATTCGAATACGAAAGTGATGCCCAGGAGGCGCAGAACTATTTGCTGGCAAATGGATTTGCAGACGGAGATGTTGATATTAAAACTGCATCATACACGTCGGACAGCAGTACTGCCACTGTAAATGAAGATCATGATGTCATGGACCGTGTAGGAAATTTCTTCCGGGATCTTTTTGACGGCGACGAAGAAGAAACAAGACGCTACTCAGAAGCGGGCAGACGCGGTACGATCGTGACTGTACACGCTGTTGATGCTGCCGAAGCAGAAGCCGCAGCGGCGATACTCGACCAATATGGCGCGGTAGATGTGAATGGGACTGCTGAGAACCACATGATTCCAATTAGTGACGAAACAAATGTGCCTGCGGAGGTTTACACAGATCCCGTGATACCTACAACCGCTTATGATGCCACACCGGGTACAACCTATGCGGATCGTGATGTTGATACTTACGACAACCGCACCATTGACATTACACCTGATGAAGATCGCCTAACCCGTGAGTCTCTGGTTACCAACGAACGCAGTGCTTCACTGCCTGTGATTGAGGAACAGTTGCAGGTTGGGAAGCGTGAAGTTGAGACGGGCGGTGTGCGTTTGAGAAGCCGCATCGTGGAGCGCCCGGTTCAGGAAAGTATTCGCTTGCGCCAGGAGCAGGTAAGTATCAACAGAACGCCTGTTGACCGCATTGCTTCCGAGTCGGAACTTGAAACTTTCCGTGAGGGTACCATAGAAATGAAAGAATACGCAGAAATCCCGGTTGTCAACAAGGAAGCGCATGTTGTGGAGGAAGTAAGTCTTAACAAGGTTGTTGACGAACGCGATGAGATCATTAGCGAAACATTGCGGAACACCGAAGTTGAGGCAGAAGATCTCACAGACGAGGAAAGATTGAGAAGATCCGGTCTGGATTTATAATCCTCAACATGTTATAGAATCTTGAAACAGGCGCCAACCCGGCGTCTGTTTTTGTTTTATTAATTAGTAGCGGCAAATAATCCGGCTGTGCAGTTGGATAAACGGTTCGTGAATAATAAATGCAACAATAACGTATTTGCGGCTAAGGCTTCTTTCCATTGCTAACCCGAAATCCAACTGCATAATGCATTCAATACAAACCAATCTCATTGCTTTACTGCTACTGCTAACCGGGCAATTGTCGGCTCAGATATTGATAGTAGATCCGCGCATGCACCACCTGCGTGCAGGTACCGAACGGGAATGGGACAGTTTCAAGGACACATCAGAAAAGGAGTTCTCGGTCAACTTTAAGGCAAAACCAAATGCATTGTCAGCGACACTCAGTCTCAGGCAGGAGGATGTAAAGGCTGCGTGGGTGGTCAGTTTGAATGGGAAAGATCTTGGGCTGCTGGATCAGGACGAAAATGCGCGGGTGCGGTACTTGCCTGTTCCACCAAATACATTGAAAGAAGAAGGGAATGTGCTGACGATCCGTTACAAAGACGGACCTGGCAAAGCTGATCTGCTACCGGATGATATCGTGACGGGCGATATCCGGTTGATTGCTAGCGAGCAAAGCAGTCTGCTGAAAGAGGCGCAGGTGAACGTGCGCGTGCTGGACAAAGGCTCGCAAAAGCTGGTGCCGGCAAGAATAACAATAACCACACTTGAAAAGGCGCTTCAACCTGTGGACATAGCGCCCGGGCAGCAGCAACTTGCGGTACGCACCGGCTGTGTTTATACAGGCGATGGAAAAGCTGCTTTTACATTACCTGCGGGCAAATACAAGCTGTACGCAAGCCGCGGGTTTGAGTACGGTGTGGATTCTGTTTTGTTAGAAGTGAAAAAGGGCGAGGTAGCGAACCAGCAATTTACGACTGAAAGGGAAGTACCTACGCCGGGCTGGGTAGCTTCGGATACGCACATTCATACGCTCACCAACTCGGGCCACGGCGATGCTACTGTACAGGAAAGGCTGGTTACGCTGGCGGGAGAAGGGATCGAGCTGCCTGTTTTCACAGATCATAATTTCGTATACAATGCCAAACCCCTGGTTCAGCAAATGGGTTTGAACAGCGTACTTACCCCGGTAACAGGCAATGAATTCACCACGCAGGTTGGCCATTTCAATATATTCCCTCTGGCCGACGGAGAAAAGCCTGCTAATCATCAGGTAAAAGACTGGCAATCTATTTCGCAGGAAATGGCTCACCACAAGAAGGTAGTGATACTTAACCACGGGCAAAATGTCTTTTACAACTTCCAGCCATTTGGTCCTGCGCGGCACATTTCCGTGGCCGGACAGGATCTTGACGGCTGGCAACTGCCTGTGAATGCAATGGAAGTGATGAATTCGAGTGCGCAGCAAAAGGATTTCATGCAGTTGTACAGAGATTGGTTTGGCCTTCTGAACAGGGGCTATTTTCTTACGCCCGCAGGTTCAAGCGATTCGCACGACGTGATGCGCTACCTGGTCGGGCAGGGTAGGACTTACATTCAATGCGAGGATGAAAATCCGGGCGAGATCAATGTAGCAAAGGCATTGGACAACTTTTTGGCGGGTCGCGTCATGGTCAGTTTCGGTCTGATGGCGGAGATTAGCGTTAACGGTGGGGATGGCGCAGGCGGACTTGTTCCGGTATCGCGCCAGGATGTACAGGTTTCTGCGCGTGTCCTGGGTCCGTCCTGGATTAAGGCAGACCGTATTTCTTTATATGCCAATGGAAAAAAGATACGCGAAGCGCGCATTACCGGCAATGGGAAGACTGGCGTGAAATGGGAGGGGAGCTGGACTATCCCGGTAACCGCACAGGATACTTACTTTGTCGCCATAGCCGAAGGTCCTGATCCGCAGCACCCGTTCTGGATCATACCAAAACCATATTCCCGCGTTTCGAGCGTATGGAATCCCCAGGTAATCGGTTCTTCGGGCGCAGTTTGGATTGATGCCGACAAAGACGGAAAAAGAACAAGCGCATTCACCTACGCCCAGCAGTTGATCACAGAAGCAGGAGCTAATGCAGACCAGCTGATCAGCCGCCTTCATGCATTTGACGAAGCTGTGGTAGTGCAGGCCGCCTCCATTTTACAATCTCAAAACAAGCTGGAAGCATTAACAACTTCTCCCGCCTTCCGGCGCGCATCAAAGCAGGTGAAAGCCGGTTTTGAGATTTACACCAAATCATTGCGCGAATCTGAAAAACTCAGAGCAAAGAAATAAACCTGCTTCCTTAAAGTATGTTGCCCGGCGTGTCTGACGACGTACCCGGCGTCATGTAATTTATGGCATAATGTCTCAATCCGCCCGTTAATCTGACGTGATTGGCCCCCGCCATTTTTGGCGGCAGCACCTAGCTTTGCATGCCAACAAATCAGTAATGGACTATGCTATCAGAACCAAAATCAGAACACCGGAATGCGACGCATTATGTGGCTATCGCCAAAACAGTGCACATGCACGAAATACCTGATGTACTGCCGCCGCTCATTCCCGAAGTAAAGCAATGGATGCAGGAGCGTGGTATCGAAGCGGCCGGGGTGGACTTCTTTCTTTACAAAACCATGAATGAAGAAGGTATGCTGGAATGCGAGGCTGGCTTTCCGGTAAGCGAGGCGGTAGAAGGCGATGGGACAGTAATTGCAGGCACTTTTCCTTCGGGTAATTATGCCAGCATTGTTTATACCGGTGATTTCAAAAATATGATGCAGGGCCACGTCGCCCTGGAAAAGTGGATCACAGAACAGGGGTTGACAGAAATAAGGCAGGTCGAAAACGGGAAAACGCAATGGGGCGGGCGAACCGAGTTTTACCTCGTAGATCCCGAACTGGAACCAGATCCGGAAAAATGGCAAACTGAAATCGTTTTTAAGCTGGCAGATTAGTGCCATGCCATAAAACAAAGCCGCCCGGCTCTCATTTGATTGGGCCGGGCGGCTTTATTATTTATTAATCGACTAATTAGAGGCCGCTCTACACAACGCCGCCCATTAATGGATCTGTTTTAGTAATTGCGCCCGTTTCTACCTTGCCGGCAAATCGTTCTTCGAAGTTCTGGCTGTCTTTTACCTTCACACTCAGGTCGTACCAGTTGAAGCTTTTGGCTAAGTTGAATGTAAACTGCGTACTGCTGCCCGCCGCAATGGTCTTTTTCTTGCTGCCGGTTTTATAGCTGTTATCTATCAGTTCAATCGAATGTGCCTTGTTATCCTGGTTTGTTACGGAGATAATCACATTGCCGGTCAGTTTGGAATTCCGGGCTTCATATTCACAATTTACTTTTAGTAAAGGGTTGTTCTGGTTGCCGGTAAATTCGCGGAAGAAGCCGTTTGGTCCGTAAATGCGCAGATGGTAGTTGCCGTTTTCAAAGTCGCTGACCTTGTACTGGTCGGCCAACGCATCGCCTGCTGAGACGCTATAATCCCAGGAGCGGAGCGTCTCATTCCGGTAGGGTTTCATCGCATACACTCTGAATGGAGAGCCGGCCGCTTTCTTGCCGAAAACCTTATTTCCAGCCTTATAGGTCACTTTGAGCTCGCCTGTGTGTTTGTCAAAATGATTATCCACATAAAGCTCGTAAGGCAGCGCACATGCCGCACGTACCCCTTTTTCCTGTGTCGGGAATAACGCTGATGCAACCGGGTTCTCGCTGATTTCGCGGATTTCAGTAGGCGAAAGCTTTTTAAAGTTATCCGGCGCCTGTTTGAATTGTGCCTGGTGAATGCTTTCTATGAAAGGCTTTTTGTCCAGGAATTCAGGTTTCTCAATTTTCTCGCCATTGTAGGGGCGGAACACCGAAGTAAGGTCGCCGCAAATGGTACGTCTCCATTGCGTGATATTCTCGTCAACGATCTGCTTATTGAATTTGCGCGCCACAAAGTTTTCCAAAAACTGTAAGGAAGAAGTATGGTCAAACACTTCCGAGTTCACAAACCCGCCCCGCGTCCATGGCGAAGCCACGATCATCGGCACGCGGTAACCCAGCCCGATCGATCCGTCGCGCAGCTTGTTCTCTTGCATAGAAGGATTGGTCTGCTGTGTCTTGGTAGCAAAATCCAGCTTCGGATCTATGTTCGCTGATACCTTGCCCGTGTTCTCTTTGTATGGATTTGGTACGGTATAAGGCGGAAGGTGGTCGAAGTAACCATCGTTTTCGTCATAGGTAAGTACGAAAATGGTCTTCTTCCAAACCTCCGGATTTTTAAGTAAAATTTCCATAACCTCGCTCACATACCACGGCCCAAACCACGGCTGACCCGGGTGATCAGAAAAATGGGCAGGTGGCATCAGCCACGATACAGCAGGCAAAGTGCCGTTTTGTACATCCTGGCGGAACTGGTGAAATACATCTCCCTTAGGAACGCTCAGAGTACGCTCCGTCCCATTGTCGTCGTACTTCGTGGAATCCAGTGCATGAAAGTCGGCATCGTTGATATTGGTTGTAAATGCCCTGGTATTCAGGCTTTTTTCACTTACGGATAGTGCATTGAAAGTATCTGCATTGAATTTCG
>NZ_JBHYGF010000013.1:26217-38156 GCF_051859145.1 Dyadobacter sp. | reverse complement strand
CCCTGAACGAGCTTGCCGCCGCTTACGCGAAAACGGAATAGCGTTTATCTTGCAGGAAGAATTTCGAAAGCTTCGGTTCACGCCGGGGCTTTTTTGCTATCTGTTGCACACGAATTCCCTATGAAGTTACCCAAATATCCTATTCATCAGTTAGACGAATTTACATACCAATTTCTTAGTCGGGGCCCTCGGGGAGATTTCGAGATGCGTGTGCTTTTTACACAGGAATTTGCTGAATTGCCCACAAATATTTATCACCTTGCTTTCGGATGCTGGTCCTACGATTTGCAGGATATTGACGATGTTGTTGAACTGCGAAATAAGGATGCGGATAAAGTTCTGGCTACCGTGACCCATATCGCTCTGCACTTCTTGCGGCAGCATTCGTCGGCTTTCATTTTTGCACAGGGAAGTACGCCTTCACGAACAAGGAAGTATCAAATGGGAGTCGCGAAAAACTTGAAAGAAATGCCGTTCAACATAAAAGTTAAGGGCCTCGTACCAGGTACTGCTTCCGAACCAGAACCACGCTGGGCCGATTTCAGGATTGGTATCAATTACAAAGCCTTCATTTTATATGCCCGAGTTTAGTTATATTTGATCAGGGTGAAAACATATCCACTATGGAAACTGTAAAAAACAAACTACAAAAAGTAAAAAGCGTGCAGGAGGCAGAAATTGCTGGGAGTGGCCAGAAACTCAAGAATCTGGACAGGAAGAGACTTCAAATGAGGGACACGTTAAAGCAGTTTCCTTTCGACTTCGAAAACGCCAAAAGTAACCTTTAAATGCCTTCACAAACCTACATTGCGATGCTCCGCGGAATTAACGTGAGCGGGAAGAATATGATCAAAATGCCTGCTCTTGCGGCGCTTTTTACAGAGTTGGGTTTGGGGAATGTGAAAACGTATATACAAAGCGGGAATGTACTTTTTAATCGTAAAAGTACTTCCGAACAGGAGCTCGCTGCCGAAATCGGTGCGGCGATAAAGCGTGTTTTTGACTTTGAGGTGGAAACACTTGTCGTCAGTCTGCCGACTTTGAATGCAGTTCTGCAAGGTAACCCGTTTATTAATGAGAGGAATGAAGAGGTCGCCAAGCTGCACGCTACCTTTCTGTACCAACTTCCAGATGCGGCTCAAATGGCCAAGATTGAGCCCGGTAAGTTCTTGCCTGATGAATTTGCTCTGGTTGGTGAGACCATTTATGTGTTCTGTCCGGACGGTTACGGGCGCACGAAACTGACTAACAACTTTTTGAAAATAAGCTGAAAGTCACGGCAACTACCCGGAACTGGAAGACAGTTACCGAGCTGGTGAGGCTTGGCCAGGAAATGGCGGCCGAGTCCTAGTACTTTGATAGGGACGGAAGAAGTCGTATTTTGACTTACAAAACTGCCTTATTGCAGTAACCGACCGCATTTCGTTCCAGTATATGAAAGACAATTCAAGACGCAAATTCTTACAAAATGTAAGCCTGGCTTCGCTAGCCTCCGTTTCGCCCCTGTCCGCTGAACCCGAAAGAACCAAAGAACTTTTCATTCATCACGTCTTCTTTTATCTCAAAGATCCCAATAACGCCCAGGACGAAGCAAAGCTGCTGGAAGGCTTGCACAAGCTGGCGAAAGTACCTACCATTCAATACGTCCATATTGGTAAACCGGCCGAGACAAGCCGCTCCGTAATCGTCCGCGACTATACATTTTCGTGGATGTGCTTTTTCAAAAACATCATCGAGGAGGAAATTTACCAGACCCACCCAATCCACCTCGACTTTATCAAAGACTATTCGCATTTGTGGGAAAAGGTGGTAGTGTACGATTCAGTTGGCCCGAAGAAAGTAGGGTGACCGCAAAAGGAGCCTTTTAGCTACAAACTTTCACCTTCATGATGTTTAAAATGTTCTTGTTCAGGATCTGCACAATTTCAATGATCCTTTCTGTTGTGCAGGTTCAAAAACCCCTATTTGCCCAGCATACAAGTGACGGGATCCGACTTAACCAGGTTGGTTTTTATCCGAATGGTCCCAAGCTGGCGATCGTCTCGGGTGATAAGTATACGGACTTCACTGTGCTCAATGCAAGCTCTGGCAAAGTGGTTTTCAAAGGTAAGCTCGGGCCACAGCGTACAAGTCAGCACTCAGGGAAAGTGACCCGACCAGCTGATTTTACGAGTATTATCAAGCCTGGTAAGTATGTGATCGCACTATCGGAGACAGTGAAGTCTGCGCCATTTGAGATCAAGAAAAATGTACATAAAAGCGTCGCACAAGCCGCATTGAAGGGTTTCTACTACCAGCGCGCATCCATTGAATTGCCTGAAAAATACGCCGGTAAATGGGCGAGACCGGCCGGGCATCCTGATACCAGGGTGCTGATCCACCCTTCCGCAGTATCTGAAGGGCGACCGGAAAATTTCGTGATCAGTGCTCCCGGCGGCTGGTATGATGCCGGCGATTACAATAAGTATATCGTCAATTCGGGCATTACAATGGGCACTTTGCTGTCGCTGTACGAAGATTTTCCGCTCTATTTTGAGAATTTCAACACCAACATTCCAGAAAGCAACAACTCGGTACCAGACCTGCTCGACGAGGTGATATACAACCTGCGATGGATGCTGGCGATGCAGGATCCGGCCGATGGGGGAGTGTACCACAAGCTCACCAACCCACGCTTTGATGGAATGATCATGCCGGATGCAGCCGATAAGCCCAGGTACGTAGTCCAGAAAAACACAGTTGCTACACTTGACTTTGTGGCAGTTATGGCGCAGGCCGGGCGCATATTCAGGAATTTTGAAAACAAACTACCCGGACTTTCCGACTCCTGTCTGGTAGCAGCTGTGAAAGGCTGGGAATGGGCTAAAAAGAATCCGGATGTGTACTACAACCAGAATGAGATCAATGCAAAGTTTGATCCGGACATTGTTACAGGTGCTTATGGGGACAGAGGTGCGGCGGATGAATGGATTTGGGCCGCCAGTGAAATGTACGCAAGTACTGGTAAATCAGACTATCTCAAAGGCGTCGATCTGAAAACAGGCGCGCCTATGCCGCTGCCAACATGGAATATGGTACAGGCGCTGGGGTACTACACTTTGCTGCGCACAGCCGAGAACCTTAAAACAGAGGCGGCAATTGTAGATCCTGTAAGAAAGAGTATTACTGCGTTCTCAGACGAGCTTTTAAAAGAACTAGAAAAGCAGCCTTATCACACAGTAATGGGCAAGAATGCAAAGGATTATGCATGGGGCAGCAGCTCTGTTGCGGCTAACCAGGGAATTGCATTACTCAACACATTCAAGCTCACGAAAGACAGAAAATACCTGCTGGCCGCGCTTGGTAACCTTGACTACCTGCTGGGCAGAAATGCGACTACTTACTGTTTTCTGACTGGTTTTGGATCAAAAAAAGTAATGCACCCGCACCATCGCCTGTCCATTGCGGACGGGATCGCTGATCCTGTTCCCGGGCTCTTGTCTGGCGGTCCCAATCCTGGCCAGCAGGACAAATGCGCTACTTACACCAGTAAGTTCGCTGACGAATCGTTTACAGACGACGATTGTTCCTACGCGTCTAATGAAATTGCCATCAACTGGAATGCGCCGATGGTTTACCTTTCGGCGGCGATAGAAGCTTTAATGGAGAAATAATTATTTGACGGGCACAGTGGGAGGGGTTTCATTATAACCCTTCTTGCCCGTCATATTTTCTTCTTCCGATTCTTTAATGGCTTCCTTTTTTACCGTTTTTTGAGGTTTTGCGCTATCATCTTCGTGTTTCGCATCGCCTTTTGGTCCCGGACGTGATGGTGAGCTTCCTTCGATATCTTTCTCGTTTTCCTCGTTTTTAGTTTTCATAGTTGTTTGGCTTTTTTTCGTATTTAGCAAAATCTATTCCCGCGTTTACGTTCCATTTTACAACACATTGAACTTATGAGTATGCTTGAATCATTTTCGCAAATCCGGAACTTGTTGAAAAACATTGACATTGCCGCGCTTAACAAACTTTCCAGGAAAGTTGATTTGAATCAGCTGATGGGAGTTGTTTCGAAAATGAGCGAGGATGATTTAGGCAAAATGTTAAAGTTTATGCAGGCTGGTTCCGGCAAGAAAAAGGCACCGCCGGTTGTCAATGGCGACTTTTATGAACTGACCGACACGCTGCAACCCGAAGAAAAGCAGATCCAGCTGAAAGTGCGCGAGTTCATGGAAACTGAAATCAAGCCTATAGCCAATCATTACTGGAACAACGCCCAGTTCCCTATGCACATTATCCCGTTAATGGCTAAGCTGGATATCTGCGGATTAACCTACAAAGGATATGGTTGTGCCGGAAAGTCGGCTTTGCTGGAAGGATTTATCGCCATGGAAATGGCGCGGATTGATTCTTCTATTTCAACATTTTTCGGTGTGCACAGCGGACTGGCGATGGGATCTATTTACTTATGCGGCTCCGAGGAACAAAAGCAGTACTGGTTACCCATAATGCAGAAAATGCAGGTAATCGGCGCTTTCGGGTTAACTGAGCCGGAAGTTGGCTCGGGTGCGGCTGGTGGGCTGACTACCACCTGCAAAAGAAATGGCGATGAATGGACGATCAATGGGCAGAAAAAATGGATTGGTAATGCAACATTCTCCGATATCACAATCATCTGGGCGAGGGACCTGGACGATAATCAGGTGAAAGGGTTTATCGTGAAAAAGGAAAATCCCGGATTCAAAGCTGAGAAAATGCAGGACAAAATGGCCCTGCGCACAGTCCAGAACGCATTGATAACGTTGACAGACTGCAAAGTCCAGGAGGCTGACAGGCTGCAAAACGCAAACTCTTTCAAGGATACAGCAAATGTACTGCGGATGACGCGGGCAGGTGTGGCCTGGCAGGCAGTTGGCTGCGGCCGCGGTGCCTATGAGCTCGCATTAAAGTACACCATGGAGAGAAAGCAGTTCGGCCGCCCGATTGCAGGGTTCCAGCTGGTTCAGGACCTGCTCGTTACCATGCTGGGTGATCTTACCGCCATGCAAACAATGGTTTTCAGGCTTTCTCAATTGCAGGATACTGGCGTACTTACCGACGAGCACGCTTCTTTGGCCAAAGTATTTTGCACGCTCCGCATGCGCTCCATTGTGGATCACGCGCGCGAGCTCTTTGGCGGAAATGGTATTTTGCTGGAATACGACATCGCACGTTTTGTAGCCGATGCCGAGGCGATTTACTCTTATGAAGGCACCAAGGAGATCAATTCGCTGATAGTTGGCCGGGCGATAACCGGCGAAAGCGCATTTGTATAATCACAAAAATGGTTGTGGCGCTTAATTAAGATTTAAGCCCACAGCCAATCCGACGTAAGGTTTTCCATGGTAGATCCAGCTGTCGCGGTTCTTGTCAAGAAGGTGGTCTACGCCGCCGATGATACCGAATGTAATCTGATTCAAGCCCATCAGTATTGCCACCCCTTTTGACCAGACCAGCCCGTCGTATTCTATGTTAATCGCATTGTTGGTGACCCACGGATTCATAGCCGTTACACCAAGGCCCGTGATCAGTCCTGCCGAAATTCCGTAATGTTTTACATCCTGGGTTACCCTGCCGATCGGGTTCTTTTTGTAAGAAAGCCGGTAAATATCTGAACGATATCCCAGGTAAACCACCCCATTCACATTGTTGCTGAACTGCTTCGGAAATGATTCAGCGGTAGGGCGGAATTTGAGTGGGATCGTGAGGATATCTACATCGAAACCATTCTGCCAGTACTTATTCGCCCCAAGTGTTTCCTTGTCAGACTTCTGCGGATAAGACTTCTTCTGCATGGTGGTACTTTTGAGGTCCATGCGTTTCCAGCCTTTTTGCAGGGAATATACCACAATGGAATCTTCGGTATTTTCAATGTAAACCTGCCGGTTTTTTCCTTTCAGCTCGGTATGATAAACGCCATCCGCAAAATTAAACTTTGGGCTGTCTTTCGCGCTCTTACAGCTGTAAATAAGGAAAGTAGTAGAAATGAGGAAAAGTATGCGGAACAGCATTGTAGCTTTTTTAGCGAAACAGGTAAACATTTATTAACTGTTCCCTGCTGATTTTACAGGCAAGATAAGGAGATACACGCAATCTTCTACTGGATGTCGCAAACACCCCCTTTTATTGCCGTATCTACACAGCGTTCAAAGAATGCAGGGATTGTAGCTTTGTAGTATCAAAAGCATTTAAACAAAGCATTCAAACCTGAAAATCATGGAAGCAACATTTGGCAGTGAGCCCGTAAAGGTGAAGTCTTCAAAAGGTGTATTGGCGGGTAAAATCATCAGTACATTGTGCGTGTTATTTCTTCTTTTTGATGCGATCATGAAAGTGATCAAAGAGCCGCATTCCATAGAGGGATCTGCGCAGCTTGGCTGGCCCGTGGATCAGGTACAAAGTATCGGAATTGTATTATTGGTGAGTACGATATTGTACATCATCCCGCGTACAGCGGTGCTGGGAGCTATTTTGATTACCGGCTATCTCGGCGGAGCGATCGCAATTATGGTGCGCGCCGGACAGCCGCTGTATTTCGCACTCGTATTCGGAATCCTGGTGTGGGTTGGATTGTGCCTGCGTAATGATCAGGTAAAAAGAATAATTCTGCCTTAAACCTCAGGCATAACTGATCTCGGAACATCTGACAAAAACAATGGGAGTTGCACGGTGAACTTTCCCGCACAACTCCCGACAAAATGCAGCCAGAACAAGCTGCATTTTAAATGTTATTTCGCAGGGGTAATTACGATGTTACGGTACTCCACCGGACCGTGATCGCCCTGAATGTACAGCGGCCCTGGCTCTCCTTCATTGCTGTCCAGCGCTCCGCCGGTGATGCCCGGGATTTCCTGGTTGCTGATCACCGTTTTTCCATTTGCCACAAGCGTCAGCATTCTGCCGATCAATGTGATATCGTAGGAATTCCACTCACCAGCGTCTTTCGCAACCATTTCACTCGGAGCAATAAATCCGTAAACTGATCCCATTTGGTCCAGCGCAGGCTCCATTCCTTTGCTGTCAGTTACCTGCACTTCGTACCTGCCTCTCAGGTAAACGCCGCTGTTGCTTCCTTTCGGAATGCGGAACTCGATGTGCAGCTTGAAGTCGCCGAATTTCTGGTCAGTGATCAGGTTAGCGCCTGATTTCGGACTGCGCAAAATACCGTTTTCAGCAACCCATTGATTTTCGCCTCCTACTGCATGCCAACCTTTGATTTCGTTGCCTGCAGTGAGTTTCACCGGGGTACCCCATGCAGGTGTTCCTTTTCCGCGGAGCGCAGGAGCGCGAACTCCTTTCCACGTGTAAGTTTTGCCTTCCGGAGTGGTCATTGAACCGCTCAGCGTTTCGCCTGATATGGTACCTTCAACAGTCAGGTTCTTGTCACCGCGCTCCCATTGTGGCGGGATTTCAAATTTGAACTTTCCATCTGCAAATTGTACCTCTGCGATCGGGCGGGCACTTCCCGAAAAGCTGGTAAACTGTCCTACCAATGTTTTGGTACCGGAGTGGCGTACTTCCAGCCAGGAAGGGGCAGGCTTGCCGTCCCGGTCCACGGTAATGTCCCAGCGCCCCTCCAAAGGTGAGGCGAGCGGTTTTGCTTCCAGCGGCGCAGCGGCAATGGAAGCAGCGGATAATGCAAGGCAGAAAAGCCTTTTCAGGTTAAGTCGGGATAATTTGATCATTATATTTTAAATATTAAGAAAGGTCAATTTATGGATAAATTTCCAGAAAAAACTTGCGATCGTTGCTGGTACTTCCGCCAGGCACTTCTTAATAAAATCAACCTGAATTGCTTTTGATGCAGACCGACTTTGTGTAGATTTGAAGAAATGCACCTCATAATGAAGAGTCTTGATAAAAGTTTCCTTGACGACCTGGCAAGGATCGAGCAAATTCCGATCATCCCCAAAATGCTTGAAGTAATCTGCAGATCAACCGGAATGGGGTTTGCGGCTGTGGCCCGGGTAACAGATCAAAAGTGGCTCGCATGCAGCGTTCGGGATGAAATTGAATTTGGCTTGAAGCCGGGCGAAGAGTTGCCGCTTGAATCGACTATATGCAATGAAATCAGGCAGCGGCACGAGCTTGTGGTTATCGATAATGTAGATGAAGATGGTATTTACTGCAACCACCACACACCCCGAACTTACGGATTCAAAAGCTACATTTCTGTTCCAATCTTCTTAAAAAACGGGCAGTTTTTTGGTACGCTTTGCGCCATTGATCCTAAACCGGCGGTACTCAGCGACGTAAAAACGGTGGGAATGTTTGAAATGTTTACCGACCTGATCTCATTCCATTTACAGAATATAGAAGCTGTTGAAAAAAGCAGGCAGGCGGTAAGCGACCTGAACCACCAGCTTGCAGATTCCATCAATATCAATCACCAGTTTCACTTTATTTCTAACCACAACCTGCAAGAGCCGCTTCGAAAAATGCGCGTGTTTACAGGAATGCTTGTTGACGCTGCTGATAAAAACGATAATGCCAAAGCCCGGATTTACGCCGAAAAGGTCGATACCTGCGCACAGCAATTTTCATCCATTGTTACCGAGCTTTCAGAGTTCGCCGAGCTGTATAATGAAACAAACTTTGAGGCTGTGAACCTGAACGATGTGGTAGCGGAAGTAACAGAGCTGTTATCGCCCAGGCTTGAAGCAGCGGGTGCGAGTGTGCGGGTGGACCAGCTTCCTACCGTCACTGCAAACCGGTTTCAAATGGCACAGCTGTTTAGTAACCTGATCACCAATTCAATGCAGTATGCTAAAAAAGATGGTGCCCATTTAATCGAGATTTCTACCAAAATCCCGCAGGAAAACAGCACGGCAGACAGGTTAGGAAAAGGGAAAGATTTGGTAGAGCTGCGTATTCAGGACAATGGTTCCGGGTTCTCGGAGAACCACCTGGAACGTATTTTCGATATTTTCTCCAAATTTCCCGGATACAAACGAGGTCAGACGGATGGTAACTCTCTTGCTTACTGCCGCAAAATTGTGAGCAACCACGGTGGCCGTATTACTGCCGAGTCCGTAGAAGGGAAAGGAACCCTTTTCGTGGTGACGCTGCCTCTAAAAAGACGCCCCGCGACCAGCTATTAAGCCGGCCGCGGGGCGATCATAAAAGTAATTCTTTGTATTATCTTCTAAAAAAGATTGTTATCAGATGCCGCGCTATAACCCGCGACCGGTTTTATGTTGCAGTTCATCGATTCTTTTCGAAGCTTCCGCTTTGGTTAGCTTATCATCAAATTCAACTCCTGCTTCGTCCGAAAGCGTTTTAAGGTAAGATTGCTGTGCACCTGTCATCGGTTCGTCGCCGGTAGTCCATTGATCCGGATCTTTCACGGTATTAGAGCCTTTGAGCGCAGCAGCGTCATCTGCTTCATTTTGTTTTTGATTCGATTGGTTTTTGTCTGAAGTAGCCATTTTGTTGATGTTTTTTCTGACTATAAACAAAAAAACCGAGCCAGTCAGCCGGCCCGGTGTATCGTAAAATGATAATACTGACTCACTGCATCGTGATCAGCTGTGACTAGGGAAGTTGATCATCCAGTTCACGCCATATTTGTCCTGAAAGCTGCCGAAATAATCACCCCAGAAAGCATCTTCCATGGGCATTTCAATGTTACCGCCTACCGAAAGACCATTGAAAAGACTGTCGGCCTCTTCACGGCTTTCAGCAAACACGGAAATGTAAGCATAGTTGCCCATAGTAAGCGTGTGGCCCATGGAAGGTATGATGTCGGATGCCATTAACACATCATCTTTACCGATCGGGAGTGATATATGCATCACCCGGTTTCGCTCATTCTCGGGGAGTTGTTCGCTGCCCGGCATTTCCGACATGCGGTTTACAGCCCGGAATTCACCACCGAATACAGATTTGTAAAAGGTAAATGCCTCTTCTGCATTGCCATCAAAGTTGAGGTAAGTGTTTATTTTCGGCATGACAAGAATGTTTTGTTTGACAGGTTTTGTTTAAGTTTTATAAAACAAAATTAAGCTGTCTGCTGAAACCGGATTGTCCCTAAAAAGGACATTTGCAGGGGGTGGTTAGGACAAGAATTTCCTGTTGGTTTACGCTGTATTGAAGGCCAGTTTCGTCGGTTGTACTTGCTGCCTAGCTTCTTTTCAAAAATTTGAAGAGGATTTTATTGACAATTTCCAGCAGTACCCGGAAACTGCTCGGCTTTACGAAGAAATCATCTGCACCTGCTGCCAGTGCTTTATTTTTGAGGTCAGGATTGTCAGAAGTAGATAGCATTACTGTCGGCAACGCAGCCAGTTCCGGCTCCGATCTGATTTCTTTGATAGCTTCAATGCCGTTCATTTTTGGCATATTCATATCCACCATCACCACGGTATTGGAGAGGTCATCGGAGTCTTTTACATTTTTGAGCAGCTCCTTTCCGTCCTCGGCCTCAACCACCTTCACATTTGCATTCGCCTCTTCCAGTGCATCCTTAATCAGCATTCTATCGTCTTCGTCATCATCTGCAAGATGGACTGTCTGACCTTCTCCCATATTGAATTTGTATTTGATACAAAATTATCAAATAATCTCAATTGTTGATGAAGCTGGTGTGAAGTTGACAATGCTGAGCTCTTGCATAAATGACGATGAGAAACCGCTAACCTTTACTATCTTCGTAATAGAAACCCAGAAGAAATGATTAACAAGATCTTTGTTTTCCTCGTATTGGCAATGTCCAATATTCTCCTCTATTATTTAGTGATCGTTCTTGAACCGCAGGCTGACTATCGTGCCATGTTTATCGTGGTAAGAGCTATGCTGGTAACAAGCATCCTGATGCAGATTTTGACTGCAACCGGCTTCATGAAAGAAGAAAAGCTCTGGTAAATCACTCGCAACGTTTGTTTGTTGATCATCGCCAACAGCGCACAAGGAGGAACGGGGCGTGTTTTCCGCAGAAATAACGGCCGTCGCTTATACTTTTCCCTGACTTACTGGATTTCACTTCAAAGTTCACATCCCTGTTTTTCAGTGTGTTACTGCTTTTATTGCGCTGAAATTTTTCCGTTATGAACCAATAATGCCTGACAGGCAGTGCCCGAATATTCTGATTTCAGCGCTGTCCGCCGAAGGATCGTATGCTAAAATCGTATAGTCGCATTTACTAGTAAGCATCTTCGCTTATCGGCAAACTAATGCGCAGCAATGAGCGCGCCTCTATTGGCATGGGATTTGGCATGTAACCGATATCCAGGTTAATTAACTGGGTCGGTTACTTCTCCGGTGTTACGATTTCCGGATATAGCCGAAATCATTTTAATCACTTTACTATTATGAAAAAATTATTATTTGCTGCGGTATTGTTCCTGTCCGTACAATCAGCATTCGCGCAATCATTCAGCATCGGCCCAAAAGCAGGGTTAAACATCAGTAACTATACCGGCGGCGACATTGAGTCTGACGCTTTGGTAGGTTACCATCTCGGCGGTATTATCAATTACGGATTTGGAAAGGTATTCTCTCTGCAACCAGAAGTTCTATTCTCAACACAGGGTGCAAAAGTTAATAGAAACGGAAGTAAGTCTGATTTCAAAATCAGCTACGTTACTGTTCCGGTGATGTTCAAGTTCAAAACAAATGGTGGCTTTTACGTAGAGTTCGGGCCGCAGGCTGGTTTCAGGACTTCATCTGATATCCCTGATCAAACGATCAACAACTTCGCTAAAAACCTGGATCTGGCAGCAGCAGGTGGTATTGGTTACCAGTCGCCGATCGGACTTGGAGTAGGCGTACGCTATGTAGCGGGTCTTTCCAAAGTTGGAGACTTCACTGGCCAGAACATCAATCCTGACTTCAAAAACAGTGTGATCCAGGCCAGCTTGTTCTGGGCGATCCCGTTGGTTAAATAACTACATTGATCCTGTGAAAAGCGGACGGGCTGTTTG